>JBOHFG010000514.1:0-3578 GCA_050699575.1 Pseudonocardiaceae bacterium | reverse complement strand
CGATAAGACGGTGCGGTTGTGGAACCTCGATCTTGCTATTCAGCGGATCTGCGCCCTCACCACGAGCGCCCTGACGCCCGCGAAGTGGGACCAGTACGTGTCACCGGATCTGCCCTATCGCCCGCCCTGCCCGTGATTCGCCACTACCAGCCCGCCCTCGCGGTAGACCAGTTCCGTCACGGCTGTGCTGCTGTGACCGACCAGACGTGAGATCTCTTCCAACGGCACGCCGTTGTCCGAGAGCAGGGAAACGAAACGGCACTGCGGGCAGACCTGCTGGGGGTCTAGTGGACTGCCGGGGAGCGCCGGGCCACCTAGTGGCAGTTCCTTGGGTATGAACTCGATACCGCACAGCGCGTGCACGCTGCGGGTGACGACCGAGTAGTGCCCCCGGTGGGTGTCCGCGTCGGCCATCGACCGCAGATACCAGCTCACCGGGCACGCGCCAGGATCTTTTCGGCCAGGGCGATCATCTCGGCGGTGGACAGCCGCACTCCGGGTGCGCCCAGGCCGTGGATCGTCCACGAGCCATTCGTCTCGTGGATCACCAGCAGTGTGCAGTTGCTGTTGTCGTCGGTGCGGCGGCCCTGCGCGTGTATCCGGCCATGCTCGCGCTCCGAGTGCAGTGTCTTTGGCATGTCGATCACGAGTGACGATCGTGGACGATCGACAGGCGTGATCGGCTCCCGGCAGAGACGTCCCCCGGATGGGTTACACCGCTAGGCCGACCCGGATGGCCATGTCACGCAACTCCTGGCCAACCGCGTCACGACGGGCACCCGGGAGCAGCACAGCGATCGTGTCCCGGACGAACGGGTGACGCCGCACCCGAATGGGATTCATTGTCTCCGCGCGACGCAGCGCCCGCACTGCGTCGTCGCGGCGTCCCCGCAGCTGCGCCAGCGCCTGCCCGTACGCCATCCAGTGGGCGGCGCGATTGACCGGAAAGGGGTGGCGTTCGGGGTGTAGCCCCTCGGCGATGCTCACCGCACGGTCCGGTTCGCCGCCCGCCTCTATAGGTGGGTGGTGTTTTTCGCGTGTCGTTGCCCCGGGTCAGTGCCGCGGTGCGGGACAATGATCATGTGACGTTGGGTCTGACGCCGAAGCAAGCCGATCTGCTGTGTACCACGGCGAGATTCTGCGAGGTGCGGGTGGCCCCGGAGTCGATCTATGGGGTGCTGCACCGGGAGTGCTTCACCCTGTTCCCGGATGAGATGTTTGCCGACCTGTTCACCGATGTGGGCCGGCGCAGTGTGCCGCCGATGATCGTGGCGGTGGTGATGGTGTTGCAGCGCATCGAGGGCTGCTCGGATCGGGAGGCGGTCGATCGGTTCGCCTTCGACGTGCGGTGGAAGTACGCCGCGGGCGGGTTGGCCTTCGATTATCCGGGGTTCGTGCACACGGTGCTGGTGGACATGCGGGCCCGGCTGGCCCGGTCGAAGCGGCCGAACCGGATCTTCGAGGCGTCGTTGGACGTGGCGCGCCGGGCTGGGCTGGTCGGGCGGCGCCGGGTGCTGGACTCGACGCCGCTGTATGACGCGGTGGCCACGATGGACACCGTCACGCTGATCCGCTCGGCGATCCGTGGGTTGCTCGCCGTCGCCGGCACCGGACTGGAGACCGCGTTGCGGGCGGTGCTGCGCCGCGAGGACGACTACCGGGTCGCGGGCAAACCGGCGTGTGATTACGACGACAAGGCGGCGCGGGAGGCGCTGGTCGATGCGCTGGCCCGGGACGCGATGGCGCTGCTCGCGGTGCTGGAGGGCCGTGAGCTCGCCGCGGCGGTGTCGCAGGCGGGTGCGTTGCTGGCCACCGTGGTCGGCCAGGACCTCGACGAGGACACCACCGACGGGGTGTTCCGGATCGCGCGCCGGGTCGCCAAGGATCGGGTCATCTCCACCGTGGACCCCCAGGCCCGGCACGGGCACAAGACCGCCGCGCGCGGGTTCGACGGCTACAAGGGTCATATCGGTATCGACCCGGACTCCGAGATCATCACCGCTACCACAGTCACCCCGGGCAACGCCGGGGACGGCGGCGCGGCCGCCGACCTGATCACCGACCTGATCCCCGAGACCCACCCCGAGGAGCCGATCCACACCGAGCAGCCGGGCACCGAGCAGGCGAGTGACGAGCAGGCGAGTGACGAGCGCCGGGTGGCCCGGGGCGTTTCAGCCCCGGGCTCCCACAGATCCCCGCATGAAAGTCTCCCTTCACGGGGCTCGTGCCGTCCGGTTGTCAGGGTGTGCTGGCCACCTGCCAGTGCGCGAACAGATCGGGTGCCCGTTGCCGGACCCCGTGGAGCCATGTTCGTGCCTGGTCGTTGGTTGTGCATCGTTTGTATTTCCGTCGGACCCAGCGCACCAGATGGCGGTCGATGCGCTGTCGTAGCGGGTCCACCGTGGTCGGGTAGAAGGCGGTGAAGTAGCTGAACCACCCGGCTAGTACCGGGTTGATGCCCGGTGACAGCGGGGTGCCGTCCTCATTTTTGCGGCCATTCGCCAGTTCGGCGATGGTGAGGTCGGTGCGCCGGTGTAGCCGCCAGGCATGCACCCGGCGGCTGAACTCCGTCTGCTTGTCCCTGCTTGCCCCCGGGAGGAAACTGGTGAACCTTACGTTCCTCTTGTTGTTGAAGGCTCTGCGGGGTCGGAACGTGTAGCTGAGGAACGTGAATGAGGTGTTCTCATATGTTCCCCGGCGGTTACTGTCTTGACAGTATACGATCCGCGTTTTGTCGGGATGAAGTTCCAGCCCGACGTCAGCAAGCCGACGGGCGACCGCTGCCTGCACGAGGCGGGCTTGGCGTTCGCTTGCGCAATGGATCACCGCATCGTCTGCGAAGCGTTCGAACCGGATTCCCGGGAATTCCCGTGTCATCCAGGTGTCGAAGCCGTAGTGCAGAAAAAGATTGGCGAGGACGGGTGAGATCGGTCCGCCTTGCGGCGTTCCTTGGACCCGTTGGGACAGGTTACCATCGGCCATCAGCATCGGCGCTTTCAGCCAGCGTTCCACATACAGCAGGACCCATTTCTGGTCCGTGTGGCACGCGACCGCCTTCAGCATCAGATCCCATGGCACGGAATCAAAGAAGGCTTTCACATCAAGGTCTATGACCCAGTCCTTCTCCCAGCATCGCTGCCGGCATACCGTGAGCGCGTCCGCCGGGGAGCGCCCCGGGCGGTAGCCATAGGAGTCGCCATGGAAGACCTTCTCCACGTCCGGCTCCAAGGCCATGACCGCCACCGTCTGCGCCACCCTGTCGATCACATTCGGGATGCCGAGAACCCGTGTTCCGCCTTTCTTGGGTATCTCTACCGCCCGGACCGGCCCGGGGAAATACGAACCCGACGACATCCGATTCCACAGCTTGAAGAGGTTGTCCCTCAGGTCACCCTCGAACTGCCCGATCGTCACCCCGTCGACCCCGGCCGCCCCTCCATTCTTCTTCACCTTCAGCCACGCATCCCACACGAGGCGTTTCGGAATAGCATGCGACTTACCCTGCAACGTTGACTCATGCATACGGTTCCTCCCTTCCGGTTGATCGCATCCACTCATCGGGACAGCCCATCCCCTTC
>JBOHFG010000513.1:0-3216 GCA_050699575.1 Pseudonocardiaceae bacterium | reverse complement strand
GCCGGAAACCGGAACCCCTTGTACGACGGCGCACCAGTGCCCACCAGCCCAGCCCCTTCGACCCTCCACACAGACGATCCGCCGATCATCCCAGTCGCCAGGCCGCCACCCAAGTTGACGATGCCCCCGGGATGCCGTGTGGTAGCCCTTAGGGAGGTCGATGGGATGCCACACCCGCCTACCCGGCCTAGCCGCAGCGGTTCTTGTGGCTGGCTATCCCGGAGATCTGCCCGCCCGGCGAGGGCGTGGTCCGTCAGATTGACAAGATCTTCTAGCAACAACGTCAACGAGCTAGCTGAAGATTACATGCGATGACCAGCAAGCCGCCTCGCAACCTCCGTGAATGATCAAGGCTAGAACAGAAAATGATGGATCCATATGATAATTCTCTGTAACATGGTAGCGCTCGCTGGCGATAACAGGAACAGAATGGCAATTTTTGCATTGTGACACGTTATTGATTAGTCGCATGGTCTGTCGAGTTGAGAGCGAGAGGAACTGGAGCGTGCTGATCTTCGATGGCGTTGCCGCATTGCTAACGCTCGTTGGAAAATTATTTTGGCGACCGCGTTTCATGGACTACGCGTTTCGTCGTCAACAGCCCGAAAGCAAGGCTCTGCCGCTTGTCTTCTTGATTCGCGAACCTGGCGCGGAGCAATTTCTTAGGCACTTGTGTGAACGTTTTGATCAGGCAGCTCCACGTCAAGTTCCTCATGTGTGGGTCGATCTGGCGGAAGAGTCCGGGTCGGCGAGACAGCAGCCGGATCTGCATGAAATGGCGGATCGGCTTCCATCACCGCTTCCAATTTTGTCGAAGCTATGCGAGGGGCTCGAATCCGATCGCTTCGGAATTGGTCGACGTCAGCGCTTCTCTCGCTACAAACTGGCAGCATGGCTGACTTGTCAGCCGCTCAAGCAGGAAGCAGGAAGTGATCCACGTCGTGATTTGGTGCGACGGTTGCGTAGCTTCCGCGGTGGCCCCGGCATCACCGACGCCGCGGTCTCCACGGTGATTCAGAATGTTCCTGATCCGGTATCAAAATTGACATTGTCGCTATTTAGTGCGATTTGGCCTGCCCTGCGTTTTTGGTTGTGGGTTAGCGGCAGTGTACCGGGGCTGGGAAGGGAAAGCCGATGGTTCATGCGGCAACGGTATATGGCTCCCCGTTTATCGGCGGATTTTTTGGGGTTCGCGGATCGTCTCACCCGTGAACCGCGAAGGAAAGAAGACTCCGAGCAGGTAGACAAGCTGCTCGTGCACGCTTTTTTGGAGGATCTACGGTTTGCTTACCGCCGTCGGCCGTGGCACCTTCACGCGTGGCGGCGTACCGCCTATACTGTTGCGCTCCTCGATAATGTCACTGATAATGATGGTGGCTACGAATTGCTGCGGTTGATTAATGAGGTTCGCAACGAGACAGGTCAGCTCGACCCGCTGCTCGTGATTGCGGCCAGCGACGGTGAGTCGCTGAACTGGTTTGCCAAGCTGTCCAACGACGACCCGGTTGAGCTGGCCCGCAATGCCCAAGTCGCCTGGGCTACATGGCGGCGAAAACTGACTGACAAGCGCCTGCTGAGGGCGCCCACGGCGTGGTTTCTGCCGCTGCGAGTTCCGGCTCCGGCCGTACCCGCAGATCCTGCGATCGCCGATCGTGAAGCGTGGGCCACCATAGAGCCCTACGTGCCCAGGCGACCACCATGGCTCGCTCGACGTTCGGTAGTAGCGGTGGTTGGGGCACTGTCACTGGCCGCAGTCCTCCTAACGGCAGCCATCAGAGTCTCTCCCTACCGCAGCACGAACTGCGCTCTGCCGCTGCCCTGGAAAGGGGTTTCTGTTCAACCGGTCGAAGTCGTTGTCGATAATGAGTCCGATCGTGAGTGCGTTGGATACAGTGACAGCGGCCATCAGATTTTCGGCAGAGGCGAACGGTTGCGGCTCGACCAAAAGCTTATTTTTCAGCAGAACGACCAGGCTAAGCTTTACCACGAGCAGAGCCCCGAGAGAACCTACATAAGCGTCGTATACTTCGCGGGGTTGACACATCCAGACGATCGAAGCGACTCCGACGGCGCGCATGCAGAAGAACTTGAGGGGCTTCTCCTCCAACAACGACAGCACAATCTACAGAAGAGCACTCAACCCCTTCTGCGAGTGATCGTAGCTAACGGTGGTGCCCGGATGAAAAAGGCTCCGCAGGTGGTGGAGGACATGCTCGTGCCACTCTTCCGAGACGATCCCAGCACGCTCGCCGTGATCGGGTTAGATCGCAGCGTTAGGGAAACACTGGAAGCAATTAGAGCACTCGGCGGCAAGGGTATACCAATGAGGGTTATTCACGCTGTAGCTAATTGCTTCTCTCTCGGCGCGCCTCCATGACGGACGGCTCGTTTCTCGAAAGAATTGGGTCACTACACTCAATCCTCAGAAACGAGCCGCCCGGTATGTATCATACAACAGGCTTCACGAAGGACCAAGTAGTCGAACTGTGCGCCCAGGTGCACGCTGCGAACGAGGTCGCCGCCGAACCCGAGAAGTTTACCTGGCCACCGGTTCTGGGATTGTTCAAGGCGGTGGTGGTCACGCTGACCTATTTGCGCCGTAATCGGGTTCAAGCGGAAATCGGGGAGGCGTTCGGCGTGTCCCAATCCACGATCAGCCGTGCGGTCACGGCGATTACGCCGCTGCTGGACAAGACACTCCGGCTGTTCGTCCCCACCGCCGATGAGCTGGACGATAAGACACAGTATGTGGTCGACGGGACGCTGCTGCCGTGCTGGTCATGGGCTTCCCACCCCCAACTGTACTCAGGCAAACATAAAACTACCGGCATGAACGTCCAAGTCGCGGCCACCCTCCGCGGGAGACTGGCATGGATTTCCGATCCCATTGACGGCAACAGGCACGACAGCTACTGCCTGGCCGAGGCGGCCGTGCTCACCGGTATGGATACCAGAAACTGGATGGGCGACAAAGGCTACGTCGGCAACAATATGATCACACCAATCAAGAAACCACGACATCGCGATCTGCTGGACTGGGAGAAGGAATTTAACACCCAGATCAACAAGATCCGATGGATAATCGAGCAGGTCATCGCCCACCTCAAGACTTGGCGAATCCTGGATACCGACTACCGGCGACCGATCGACACCTTTCCCGCGACGATCTCAGCTGTTATCGCACTCCACTTCTGGAGCTACGCCTGAATAAGCCTC
>JBOHFG010000512.1:0-7051 GCA_050699575.1 Pseudonocardiaceae bacterium | reverse complement strand
GAGTGCCCGACCATGCCGAACACGTGGGTCACGCCGTGTGCGACCAGGGTCTCCACCATGACGTCGGCCACCGTGCGGACCTCGGTTCTGACCGGAGGAAGCTGCACGTACACGCCGTCCGCGCGCTCGTCGACCCGGTAGGCCGGGACGCCGTCAGAAAAGCCCGCGGGTGGCTTACCCGTCAACGGGTCGTAGTCGTAACCGTGCCACGGGCACCGCAGCAGGCCCTTCTCGATGGAGCCCTCACCCAGCGGACCGCCCTGATGTGGGCAGCGGTTCTCCAGAGCGCCCAGCCGTGCACCGCACCGGGACAGTGCCACGGTGCGACCGTCGACGACGACACTGCGCACCCGCCCGTCATCCGGCACATCGGCCGGGTCCACCCTGTGCCAGCCGTTCTGCGACACGTCACGCCTCCCTACCTCGTGCACGAACGTCAGTGCCGATTCGGATCAGATCGTTACACGAACTCGATCATGACACCAGAATCCGGCAGGACGCCGGGGCTGGCAAGATCGTGGCAGTGACGGTCGATCCGAAATGTGCTGCAGTCCTAGCGCTGCACTGGCAGGTCAACGTGATCAAGCCGGAGGGATTCTTCGGTTCTGTGCTGAGCGAGCCAGTAGCGCGTAGTGGTGTAGTACAGCGCGCGGCGCGGTTTCACGAGTCGGTTCGAGCGGCCGGTGTGCCGGTGATTTTCACCCGGTTCACCGTGCCTGTCGGTGAGGGCGGCCTAGTCCGGAACACCGTATTCATGAAGGCGGTGGGCGATGCTCAGGAAGCCTTCCGGCCGGATGCCGTGGGCAGCCAGTTGATCGCGGAGATGTCGGCGGGAGCTGACCGTGTCGTCGATAACCAGAAACTATCCGGGTTCGCGGGGAACGATCTTTCCCAGTGGCTGGCCGGGCGTGGGATCGACACTGTGTTCGTGACCGGTGTCGCCACCAATCTCACCATCGAGCAGACCGCCCGGCATGGAACCGATCTCGGCCTCACTGTGCACCCAGTTCGTGATTGCATCGCCGCAGCCACAGACGCGGTGCACTGCGCGTCGCTGGCCAACCTGGATCTGACGACGGCGGGCTGCCTGACCGCCGAGCATGCGCTCACCCTGCTCCGCCGCCCGTCAAGCGACGTCGTAGCGTCGTGAACTCGACAGGAGCGACGTCGCGCTGGGGGACCAACGTCCGTGCTGTCGAGTTCACGGCCGTCCCCCCGGGGCGCCGGCGCGGCTGCGAGGTGGTCGGGTCGCGACGGTGGCCGACGACGGCATGAGGATGCGCTCGGGTGCCGGCCGGCCGTTGGTGGATGGTGATCCGGAGGCCGGTGGGACGGGGCCGATCGCAGCCGCGGGGGCACGTCCGGACCGCATCAGCAGCGCCCCCAGCGCAGTCAGTGCGCAGAGTGCGGCGAAGATCAGAAACAGGTTGTCGATCGCCCCGACGAACGCCCGCAGCTCGGCCTGCTGGTAGGTGGCGTACAGATCCGCCCCGGGCGGGGCTGTCGGACCGAGATTCGCCAGTGGGGCGTTTGCGGGCATCAAGGCAGCTCGGCCAGCCATCAGTTGCGCCTGTTGGGTGGTCAGGATCGCGGTGCACACCGCTACTCCGAACGCGCCCGACGTGCGCTGCACGACGTTGTTGCATGCACTGGCGGCGTTGGCGTGCGCGGTAGGGATCACCGCGAGTCCCGAGCTGAAGATCGGCATCATCCCGATTCCCAGTCCGGCGTATTGCAGCATCAGCAACAACATGATGTGTTCACGGGAGGTATCGAGATTGATCGTATGCAGCAGGTAGTTGCCAACGGCTGCGATCGTTAAGCCGATAGCCGCCGGCCAACGGGGTCCGATGCGGTCATAGATCTGCCCGGAAACGGGCATCAACACTCCCATCACCAGCGCTGGCGGCAGCAGGATGAGTCCAGTATCGAACGCCCCCAGTCCCTGGCCTCGCTGCAGGAACTGTGGCACGTAGAACACCACCGCAAACAGCACCACTGACAACGATGAGATCAACAACAGTGAGTGGGTGAACGCCCCGTATCTGAACACTCGAAGATCGAGCAGCGGGTCGTCGACCTCAAGCTCGATCACCACGAACAACGCCAGGCTCAGCACGCCGTAGGTGAACAGACCCAGGATCAGGTAGGAGTCCCAGCCCCAGGACGAGCCCTCCGAGGCCGCCAGCAGTAGCGCGAAGAGTCCACCGCCCACGGTGAGGAAACCCAGAACGTCGAACCGTCGGCCGGCCACTTTGGGGAACTGTTGCAGCACCAGCACCGACGCCACCGCACCCAGGATCCCGATCGGCACGTTGATGTAGAAGATCTGCCGCCAGTCCACGTACTCGACCAGATACCCACCCAGAGTAGGTCCGACCGCCGGGGCGCCCACGATGCCCAGGCCGTACAGGCCCATCGCGGCGCCGAGCCGGTCCCGCGGCACGATCCGGTACAGGATCGACAGTGTGATCACCGGCAGAATCCCGCCCGGGACGGCCTGCAAGATCCGGAAGAGCACCAGGCTGTTCAGATTCCAGGCCAGCCCGCACAACGCCGACCCGGCGGCGAAGGCCAGTAACGCCAGGTTGTAGACCCGGGTCAGGCCGAAGCGATCGCTGAGCCATGCCGTGGTGGGCACCACCACGCCCAGGGTCAGAGTGTACCCCGTGACCACCCACTGCACGTCGTCGGTGGTCCCCCCGAACTCGTTCTGGATGGAGGGGATAGCCACATTGACGATGCTGGTGTCGAGGATCGACATGAACATCCCAGCAATCAGCACCATCAGTGGCAACCCCCACCCGCCTGCGGGCTGCGCCGCATCACCGGAGGAGGCACCCGGCACGCCACCTGCCGACTGGACAGTGGCCCCCTTAGGACTCACCGCCAAGGCCGTCCTAGGCGAGTCATGACACCACTGTGCCATAGCAACGTCGCGTATTCTAGCGACCAAGGGGCGTTAGGTGCCGAGAAGCTGTTCACCACGATGCGAAGTCGGGAACGCACCCATGGCTCAGTTGTCCCCGGTCCTCAAACAAGCCACCCCGATTTTGGCCGTGCGCGGTGAGGGTGTCTACCTCTTTGATGCCGATAACCGCCGCTACCTCGATTTCACCGCGGGCGTCGGGGTGACCAACACCGGGCACTGCCACCCACGCGTGGTGGAGGCAGCGCAACGGCAGGTCGCGACACTGATCCACGGGCAGTACGGGACGGTGCTGCATGAGCCGCTGCTGAACCTGACCGAGCGGCTCGGCGAGGTGTTGCCGGAGGGACTGGACGCGTTGTTTTACGCCAACTCGGGCAGCGAGGCGGTGGAGGCGGCGCTGCGGCTGGCCCGGCATGCCACCGGTAGGCAGAATGCGGTGGTCTTCGCTGGCTCGTTCCACGGCCGCACCATGGGTGCGGCGGCACTGACCACCGCGGGCACCAAGTTCCGGGCGGGGATCGGCCCGCTGATGTCGGGAGTGGCGGTGGCGCCGTTCCCCTACGCCTTTCGGCTCGGGATGGGTGCGGAACAGGCTGTCGAATACGCCCTGCGCGAACTGGACTATCTGCTGGCCACCACCAGCTCAGTCGCCGAGACGGCCGCCTTCTTCATCGAGCCAGTGCTCGGCGAGGGTGGCTACGTGCCCACCCCCGCGGCGTTCCTGTCCGGGCTGCGTGAGCGGGCCGACCGACACGGAATTCTGCTGGTGGTCGACGAGGTGCAGACCGGTTTCGGCCGTACCGGAAAGTTCTGGGGTCACCAGCACAGTGCCGGTGTCCGGCCTGACGTGGTGATCACAGCGAAGGGGCTGGCCAGCGGCTTCCCCCTGTCCGCGATCGCCGCGCCCACCGCTTTGATGGAACAGGCCTGGCCGGGCTCCCAGGGCGGCACCTACGGCGGTAACGCGGTGTCCTGTGCCGCGGCTCTGGCCACTCTGGACGTGATCCAGGACGAACAGTTGGTGGACAACGCCGCCGAGCAGGGGCGGCGACTGGCCCACGGGTTGCGCAAGGTGGCTGCCGACCAGTCGGTGATCGCTGATGTCCGTGGATTGGGGCTCATGGTGGGCAACGAGTTCTGCCATCCGGACGGCTCGCCGGACCCGGACACGGCGCAGCGCGCGCAGCAGGTCGCCGCTCAGCTCGGGTTGCTCCTGCTGACCTGCGGCGCACATAACAACATCGTCCGGATGATCCCAGCGCTGGTGGTCACCGCCGAGCAGATCGACGATGCGGTGGCACTGTGGTCGCAGGCGGTCGCCGAGGCAGTGACCTGAGCGCTCAGGTAGCGACTTGTAGCTTTGGCACATGGTGACCACTTCGGTGCTGATCCTGAGCGGGGTGTTCGATCTGCGGCAGCGTGATGTGGAGCCCGTGTTGGTTCGGGTCGAGCGGACGCTGGGGACGCGGTTGGATCGCGGGGCTGCGGTGCGCAAGCGTCGGTCGGTTGACGTTCGGACCGATCGTGGTACTTGGGTGCGGATCGAGGCGCGGCGGCCGGAGAAGATCATGGGCAGGGGTGGAACGGGACAGAGTGCGCGGCCACGCTGTCCAGGATGAGCCGGCCGCGTTGGCATGCTGGCGTGTCCTGGGCCGATCCAGAGGCCGGGCTCATGTGGCGAGCCGATGAGACCGAGCTGGTGCCCGACACGCCGATCATGCCGGTCGGCCCACTGCGGGCCGCCCCCGAGCTGACCGACCGATGGTGGGCACCCTCGACAAATCTCTCACCGCGCTCGCCGGGTACGACACCACCCGGGTCGCGACACCGGGCACCGTGGAGATCACCCAGGAACACCTCACCAGAACGCTTACAGCGGCGTTCCCCACGCTGTCGACGGCCGACACGGCCGTCAAGGAGTGGTGTACCGCGCATGCGGATCTGAACTGGGCGAACTTGACCGCCCCGCGCTGCTGGATGCTGGACTGGGAAGACTGGGGCCGCGCCCCGCGGGGACTCGACGCGGCGAACCTTTGGGCCTGCTCGCTGGCCGTGCCGGGGCTAGCCGGTGCACATCGGGGATCGCGTAGGCCGCAGCGAATGCGGCCTGAACTGGGGAGGAGCGCACGCTGGGCGGGAGGAAAGCCTGGGTGCCCACCACTTCCCACACGGGGTCGGCTCCTCGCCCGGCGAACGGACTCATGCCCCACCGGTTCTCGGCCCTTACCGCGAACCGGTCGGCGAGTTGCTTGGCGGCGGCCAGCACTCCCGCCGGACCAGGAACCCGGCCCGGACCATCAGCACCTCCGATACCGCCACATCCGCGGTCTGGGCGGCGGCGACTTGGGCGAGCCGGCGCGGGTCCCAGGTGGCGATGCCCCAGCGGTTGCACCACCCGGCCGCAGCGAGCTCGGCGACCACGGCCGCGGCTGCAGCGAGCCGCTCCGCGGCGCCCGATACATCGAGCCCGTTCAAGGATTGCTCCGGACTGTGCAGGAATACAACGTCCGGCACCATTCCTAGAGTGTCTACGGACTCCCGTACTGCTCCACGGAGCCGGGCCGGGTCGAGCGAGTGAAGCTGGGTGACCCCGATATTCAAGGCGTGGGCGAGGATATCTCGGCGGTGAGCAGACCGGTGTAGCCCGAGCACAACTCGGGTATCGCTTCCGCACACAGCCCCTCCTCAATCAGGCGACGCGCCAGCACCAGAGCATCAACGCCGGTCGCAGCGATCACCTCGTTGACGACCGTCGGGCGACCCGAAAGCAGCATCAGTAGTGCATCGGCCGCAGCGGCCGGGGCGGTGAGGCGACGCCCACAGGCCAGCACCTCGACTCGGTCGGGGATAGTCCGGATTTCCGGCGCAAACGGCGTCACGCAGACGACTTTCTGGGGTGGCCCGAACAATCCTCTGGTCACGACGTGCCGGGCTGACGGGTATTCTCGGCGCCGCTCAGCGGCGAACTGCGCGGCGGGCCGCTCGTCCATGATCCGTGCCGCGGCGATCGCCAGCTCGTGGTGGTGACGCTTGCGCACGGCAGGTCCGCCAGTACGGGGAAGGTCACGGCGGCACAGCTCCTGCTCGCGGGCCCGGTCGGCGATCCAGCACAGCCAGTCGACTCCGGTGCGCTGGTTATCCTCAACGTGGCGTGCAGGGAGAACCCGGCCCCGTGGTCCGCGCGGGGTGGCTCGGTGCCAGAACCCGCGGGGTATGTGCATGACCTGCCCGGCTTGGAGCGGACCCAACCATAGGACCTCCGTGCTCGGGTCCGTGTTCTCTGCGGCGTCTCGGCGCAGCGGGGCCGGGCGAGAGGTCCCGCGGACTTCCCACGTCTTCGACCCTGCGAGCTCAGCGGGGTTATCGGCAGCCTGTTTACCCCGCTGAGCTCGCTGAATGCGGTAAAGAGGTGCCGTCAGCGGGGGCCGCGGGGGCCGGAGGTGCCGCCGGGACGGCGACGGCGCAGGTAGCGCTCGAAGTCTGCGGCGATGGCGTCGCCACTGGCCTCGTGCAAGGTGAGCTCGGTGTCGCCACGCTCCTCCAGCGCGCGCACGTAGCTGGCCACCTCGTCGTCCTCATCCGCCATCTCGCTGACCGTCGCCTCCCACTCCTCGGACTCCTCGGGCAGCGCACCGAGCGGGACCTCAAGGTCGAGCACCTCCTCCACCCGGTGCAGCAGCGCCAGGGTGGCCTTGGGGGAGGGCGGGGCGGAGACATAGTGCGGTACCGCCGCCCAGAACGAGATGGCCGGTATGCCGGCCTGCACACAGACGTCCTGGAAGACCCCCACGATCCCGGTGGGGCCCTCATACCGGGACCGTTCCAACTTGAATCTCGCGGCTGAGGCAGCGTCATAGGAGGTGCCGGTGACCGGCACCGGTCGGGTGTGCGGGGTGTCGGCGAGCAGGGCGCCCAGCGTCACCACGGTGGTGATCCCGAGATCCTGGACGTAACCCAGCAGCTCGGCGCAGAACGACCGCCAGCGCATGTTCGGCTCGATACCGTGCACCAGCACCACGTCGTAGTCGGCCCCGGGCGGACGGCACACCGACAGCCGGGTGGTGGGCCACTCGATGCGCCGGGTGATCCCGTCGACCAGTTTGGTGGTGGGCCTGGTGA
>JBOHFG010000511.1:0-2202 GCA_050699575.1 Pseudonocardiaceae bacterium | reverse complement strand
CGTTTATAGGGTAGGTCGGGAATATATTGTTGCCACTGGGTAGGAGTGAGATGGGTGACGATCAGGGAGCAGATGTTCTTGGCGGCCTCGTTGGGGTCGGTGTCCCACAACCGCACCGTCCTGTCCTGGCTGCCGCTGGCCAGAGCGTGCCCATACGGGCTGAACCTCACCGCCCAGACTGTATTGTCGTGGCCGGTCAGGGTCGCCAACGCGACGGGATGACGAGAATCGGTAACATCCCACAACCGCACCGTATTATCGCTGCTGCCGCTGGCCAGGGTGTGTCCATCCGAGCTAAATGCCACCCCATGAACGGTGCCGGTGTGGCCGGGTAGGGTCGCTAACGGGACGGGATGATGGGAATCGGTAACATCCCACAACCGCACCGTAGTATCGCCGCCGCCGCTGCCGCTGGCCAGGGTGTGTCCATCCGGGCTAAACGCCACCCCGTTGACGGTGCCGGTGTGGTCGGTCAGGGTCGGTAACGCGACGGGATGATGGGAATCGGTAACATCCCACAACCGCACCGTAGTATCGCCGCCGCTGGCCAAGGTGTGTCCATCCGGGCTAAACGCCACCCCGTTGACGAAGCTGGTGTGGTCGGTCAGGGTCGGTAACGCGACGGGATGATGGGAATCGGTAACATCCCACAACCGCACCGTAGTATCGTCGCTGCCGCTGGCCAGGGTGTGTCCATCCGGGCTAAACGCCACCCCGTCGACGGATTTGGTGTGGCCGGTCAGGGTCGTTAACACGACGGGATGACGGGGATCAGTAGCATCCCACAACTGCACCGTATCATTGTTGCCGCTGGCCAGGGTATGCCCATCTGGGCTAAACCCCACCCCGTTGGCGCCGGTGTAGCTGGGCAAGGTCGTTAACGCGACGGGATGATGAGGATCGGTAGTATCCCACAACTGCACCGTATCGTTGTCGCCGCTGGCCAGAGTATACCCATCTGGGCTAAACGTCACCCCGTGGACGGTGCCGGTGTTGCCGGTCGGACGTATCGACGCTGCGGGGTGACGAGGATCGGTGAGATCCCACAACCTGACCGTAGCATTGTTGTCGCCGCTGGCCAGGGTATGCCCATCTGGGCTGAACGTCACCCCGTGGACGGTGCCGGTGTGGCCGGTCAGGGTCAGTAACGCGACGGGATGACGGGGATCGGTAACATCCCACAACCGCACCTTTTTATCGTTGCTTCCGCTGGCCAGGGTATGTCCATCTGGGCTGAATGTCACCCCGTTGACGGTGCCGGTGTGGCCGGTCAGGGTCGGTAACGTGACGGGATGACGGGGATCGGTAACATCCCACAGCCGCACCGTAGTATCGTTGCCGCCGCCGGCCAGGGTGTGCCCATCTGGGCTGAATACCACCCCGTAGACGGTGGGGGATTGGCCGGGCAGGGTCGCTAATGTGCCGGGATGATGGGGATCAGTAACATCCCACAACCGCACCGTAGTATCATCGCCGCTGCTGGCCAAGGTGCGCCTATCCGAGCTAAACGCCACCCCGTGGACGATGCCGGTGTGGCCGGGCAGGGTCGCTAACGCGACGGGATGATGGGGATCGGTAACATCCCACAACCGCACCGTAGTATCCTCGCCGCCGCTGGCCAGGGTGCGCCCATCCGAGCTAAACGCCACCCCGTAGACGGTGCCGGTGTGGCCGGGCAGGGTCGCTAACGCGACGGGATGATGGGGATCGGTAACATCCCACAGTCGCACCGTAGTATCCTCGCCGCCGCTGGCCAAGGTGTGCCCATCTGGGCTAAACGCCACCCCGTAGACGGCGTCGACATGGTCTGTCAGGCTGCTCAGAAAAACCGGCGTTTTGGCGTTGCTGATGTCATAAAGACGTACTGATCCATCACCGGAGCCGGCAGCCAAGGTATGGCTGCCGAGGTTGATAGCCACAGCTAGGATGCTAGACGTACTGCCGAGCACGTGAGTGGCGGCATGTAACGTGGAAGCGCTGAGCAGGCTGCTGAGGGCCTCTGTGGTGGGAGCAATCCGGTAGGCGGCCACGCTGAGCTGCATAGCCAAGGTCCGATTAGATCCGCTGAGGTTGTTGGCTTCGGCGGCGACCTGGCGGGAAATTGCCACATTGCGTTGGTTGACCGCGGACCGTTGTTCGGAAAACGCGAACAGGACGCCGCCGACGGCGATCATGAGCAGCACGGTCAGCGCAGCGACGAAC
>JBOHFG010000510.1:0-3041 GCA_050699575.1 Pseudonocardiaceae bacterium | reverse complement strand
AACAGGCTCCACTCCGGTCTCGACTACAAGACGCCACAAGAGGTCCTCAAAGAGTGGACAGACTCGCAGGAAGCAGCGTAGAAGCACACAATCCGACGGTCCGAAAAACGCGGGGCAGATCACTCCGTGGAATCCCTGAGCTGTCAGGTCATCTCACCAGTTGGTCATGCGCAGCTGCCGGGGGAGGTCTTACTCCAGGGCTGTGGGCTACCTTCGCTCCCGAGATTCCTTACCGACCCACCTGCTGAACCAAAGAAGGAGGCACTCCCACCCATGTTCCGCCAGCCGAGATGCCCTACTGGAAATACTCAAGATCGGGACTGGCGAGGCTTCTGGGGCGCAACTGGGCCGATAATTGAGACGGAAAGTCTTGGACGAGTCATTGGACACCAGTGTTTGTACTGGTCAAACCTGGTGGCCAGGGACGGGGTCGAACCGTCGACCTTCCGATTTTCAGTTCAAAGTCCACCTGATAGGAGTGCAACTACCTGGCACTTTGCGTGCCGTAGTTACGTCAGAGAGGTACCAGAAGCACCCGGAGGACCGGAGTTATTGGACAGTCCGTTGGACACCGCCCGGCGGTACGTGGGGCGAGCGACCAGGCTGCCTCGGCTAGCAGGGCCTGCACCAACCCAGCGAATAACCCCAACCGCACCATGATCACGATGACCTACTCGCATTCCCGGGCGCGCGTCGAGCAGGATGATCGGTATCAAGCCGTTAGGCTTCGGGGAATGGCCAGGGTTTTCATCAGCTACGCCAGTGCGGACATCGTTGTGGCTGGTGACGTGCACCGGTGGCTCGATGATGATCACCATGAGGTGTTTCTGGCTCAGGATCTGCGGGTGGGGATTGCCGGTGGGGAGGCGTGGCGCTCCCGGCTGTATGAGCGGCTGCGGTGGGCTGATGCGGTGGTCTGCGTGGTGACCTCCGCGTCGGTGGCATCGACGTGGTGTACGGCTGAGGTCAGCAGTGCGCTGGTGTGGGGAAGCCGGCTCGTTCCGATCGTGGCCGAGCCGGGGGTAGTGCACCCACTGCTGAGCGATATCCAGCACATCAAGCTGACTGAGAATCCGGAGGCTGGTCCCCTCGCGCTGGCTGAGGCGCTTCGTCGCGTTGATGCTCGCGGGGGCTGGGGATGGCCGGATGGTCGGTCACCGTTTCCGGGGTTACGCCCGTTGGACGTCGCCGATCATCGGGTGTTCTTCGGGCGCGGTACTGAGGTGGAGCAGGTGGCCGGGCTGTTGCGTTCTCCCGTCGAGCGCGCCGAGAGGACGGTGCTGCTGGTGGTGGGCCCCTCCGGGTGTGGCAAGTCCTCCCTGGTGCGGGCCGGGCTGCTGCATACCATGGCCGGGGAATCGGGCTGGTGGACGCTGCCACCGGTGCTGCCCGGCGCTGACCCGGTAGCCGGGTTAGTCCGGGAACTCGCCACCGGGGGGCAACGGCTGGGGCTGGCCTGGACCGTAACCGAGGTGGGCCAGCGCATGGAGAGCGATGGCCTGACGGCGCTGGTTGATGAGCTGCTGTTCGCCGCGCGGGCGCGACGGTTGCTGGTGGTGGTGGATCAGTTCGAAGAGGTACTCACTCAGGCCAGCGCCGCAACTCGGGTGCGGTTCGCGCGACTACTTCACCCGGCATTGGGTGGCCCGATGCAGGTGGTGGCCACTCTGCGGCCGGAGTTTCTGGACCAGCTGCTGGGCGATGCCGACCTCGCGGCGCTGCCCACTCGCCTGTACCCGCTGCGGCCGCTGCGCCGCGACGCGCTGCGCACGGTGATCGAAAACCCGGCCCGACTGGCCAGTATCGGAGTCGATGACGAGCTGGTAGCCCGGATGGTGGCCGACACCGACAGTGGGGAAGCGCTCCCGTTGCTGGCGTTCACCCTGGCCCAGCTGGCCGAAGGAGTCACGCGCGGTGGTCAACTATCCCCGCAACGCTATGACCAGGTCAAAGGAGTGCAAGGCGCACTGAGCTCTCAGGCCGATGCCGCGCTCCTCGAGGCGAGCGCGGCGACCGGGCGGGGCCATGAGCAGGTCATCACCGGGTTGTTGCGGTTAGTCACCGTGGACGAGCATGGCCGCCCCACCCGATGGCGGACCCCACGCAACGAGCTACCCGAACCAGTCCTCCGGGAACTGGACGCCTTCATCCGACGCCGGCTACTCACCACCGACACTGAACAGGGCGATCACGGCAGGGTGATCGTGGGCGCGGCCCACGAAGCGTTTTTGTCCGCCTGGGCACCCCTGGCCCAGGCAATCCAGGACAACGCCTCCGCGCTCCGGGCCCGCCGAACAATCGAGCAGGCCGCCACCGAATGGGCCACGCAGGGCCATCCGCCGGCCCGGTTATGGGAACGCGGGCAACTCGCCGCCGCCCTGACCGACACCGGCGCACACCCCCGGGGAGGCGAGCTGATCACCGACCGCGTGGAGCTCAGCCCCACCGCGCGAACCTTCCTGCACACCAGCATCCGCCGCGACCGCATCCGGCGCGGGCGCGCCCTCACCGTGCTCTCGGTCCTGCTCGTGCTCGCTGTGATCACTAGCGGTATTGCCGTGATCCAGCAACGCACCGCAGCACACCAACGCAATCTCGCGATCTCCCAGCGGGTCGCTGGACAGGCCCTCGCCCTCCGACCCACCAACCCGGGCCTAGCCGCGCAACTGAGTATGACCGCCTACCAGCTCGCTCTCACCCCTGACGCCCGCGGCAGCCTGCTCAGCATCGCCACCGCCCCCTACGCCACCCCACTGACCGGCCACACCAGCGCCGTCCTCTCGGTGGCGTTTAGTCCCGACGGGCACACCCTGGCAACCAGCAGCCTCGATCATACGGCGCGGTTGTGGGACGTCAGCGACCCCCACCACCCCAACCCGCTAAGCACCCTGCCCGTGGCCACCGGCGCCGTTTACTCGGTGGCGTTCAGTCCCGATGGGCACACTGTGGCCACCGGCAGCGACGACAGCACGGCGCGGTTGTGGGATGTCAGCGACTCCCACCACCCCAGCCTGCTGGGCAGCCTGTCCGCCCACACCGGC
>JBOHFG010000509.1:0-2159 GCA_050699575.1 Pseudonocardiaceae bacterium | reverse complement strand
GTTCCCGGCGGGCAGATAGTACTGGACGAGCCCTCGGTACTGGGCCCCGAACGTGGCGATGATGGTGTGGTCATCCTGGTTCACCAGGTCGGGGCGGTGCGCGGGTTTACCGCGTCGCAGGTACTGGCGTTTTGGCCTTGATCACCGATCGTGGGACGTTGAGCTTGATGAACCCGTCGGTCCACCTGCGGCCGCGGGCTCCCTTGCTGTGGTCATGGTGAGCGGTGATCTCGTAGCCGAGGAACCGCGCCGCGTGTGAGCGGGCGTGAGTGATCAGCGTCTTGTCATCGGAAAGTTCCAGTTTGAGGTCGTCACGCAGGAACTCCGCCAGGCGCTGCTTGATCTGCTCGGCTTCGGCCTTGGGTCCGGTGAACCCCAGGAGCTGGTCGTCGGCTTATGCCGAGTACCGGATTATGCCGAGTGGGAGGACGAACGTGCTGGTCAGCAGGGGTTGAGGCGGTCAGGTATTCGGCATAATCCGGGCCGTATGAGCGAGGCCTCCTTCGCCGGACCGCACTGTCAGAGGAGGAGGCAACGATGACCGGCCACCAGGCGTCGCGGCCAGCCACCCGGATCTACCTGCACTTCAACCTCACTCGCGACCAGCGGGCCCTGATCAAAGCTCCAGCTCCGGACACTCAGTTCGAACGGTACCGCCCCTGCTCACCTTCCTGAACACCGCCGGATTATGCCGAGCAGCAGGCCAACCGCACCCCATCTGACCAGCACTTATACCACCGCGCTCGGCATAATCCGGTACTCGGCATAAGCCGACTTATGCCGACGTCGGCATAAATCCGCGTACCTGGCGTACCTCAACCGGCGGTAGCCCGGATCACGGGGGTCACCGCTGGGGAGAAGACGCCGCTGCTTGCGCAGTTCCCGCACCACGGCGCGGTCTCCGCGTTTGCGTCCTCGTGCGATAGCGTTCGACAACTTGCGATACACAGGATTGAACCTCCTGCGTGCTCCTCGGGTGTGTTCGGGAATCAACACCTGTTCGACGAAGCTGTCCAGCTTGTGCAGATAAATATTAGATAAAATCGGTGAGGTGACCCCACCCTGCGGTGAGCCACTGAGCGTGGCGCCCCAGATCCAATCCTCCAGGTATCCGGCTTCGAGCATGTTGCGCATCAGCCGCAGGAACCGGTTGTCGCGGATTTTCTCCGACAGGGCTCCGATCATCACATCGTGATCGAGAGACCCGAAACAGTCGGAGATGTCGGCCTCGATAAACCAGGTTGTCCCGGTCCAGGTATTGGCCATTTCGGTCAGCGCCGTGTGGCAGCCCCGGCCGGGGCGGAAACCGTGCGAGCGGTCGGAGAACCGTGGTTCATAATACGCCTCCAACAGGAGGCGGATCACTTCACCGACGAGTTTGTCCGACCAGGTCGGCAGTCCGAGCGGTCGTCTCTTCCCGTTCTTTTTCGGGATGTAGACGCGCCGCACGGGAGCGAACCGGTAGCGATCGTGGCGCATCGCATCGATGATGCATCCGATCTTGCCCATGGACATGCCGTCCGCGGTTTCCCCCGTGACCCCGGGTGTCATCGCCCCCTTGTTGGCGTAGATGCGCCCGTAGGCCATCAGATACAATTCCTTGTTGAACATCTGCCGGTAAAGCTGCGAGCGCGGCAGGCCCTTCCTGCCGCGCTCGCGGAGAACGCTCAATACCACTTCGGCTTCCTGCATTGCGCATCCCTCATGGTCGTTAACCGTTCATCGCCTGTGCCCCTTCGCCCTGTGGACCGTCATTAGCGGTCACCAGATTGGCCGGACGTTACCCCGGCGACTACTGCGGGCACTCCGTCGCCCTAGGACTCGCGTCCCTTAGGCGATCCCATGTTCACGACTGCTGTACGTATCTAGCGTGACTTAGGCGTCCCGTCCGTCTCCTTGAATGCCCTGACAGGGCATCGCTCCTGCGCCCCAGAGGATTGCAGCGGGCAAGTCGCTAACCCGCCACAGGGGCCGGTACCGGTTTTCAGGCGTCTTTCCGGCAGGCGCCATATTGCACCTCCTGGAGACTAGGCTTCAGGCAATCACGCGTTTCGCCGTATCACGCGGATCTCCCGGCACGCCACCCCGTACGCCTGGGCATGACTGCCGGTTTTCTGGCATGCTATTTTCCCCGGCTACCCTTTCGAGGCCGGGTTAGC
>JBOHFG010000508.1:0-4243 GCA_050699575.1 Pseudonocardiaceae bacterium | reverse complement strand
AGCCAAACTCCACCCCCCACCCTCACCAACCCCACACCCGCCTACATGACCCCACGCTAAATAACTAACTACGCTGAGCAACCCACTGAAAACAGCGAAGAGCCCGATTTCCGCACCCTGCACTGACGATGATTCCTTCTGTTTGCTAACCGGGCGAGCGATAGGATATCATTCCCAGTGGTGCGTTCACCCTATGACACCAAGGCTGTTTAAGTGGGTTACTCAGCGTGGGGTCATGTAGGCGGGTGTGGGGAGGGGGAGTTTGGCTGCGGTGAGGTAGATGATGGTGATCATCTTGTTTTTGTTGCGGTAGCCCCGCTCTCAACATCACCCTGCCGGGTTCCGGAGCCCGCCTCGGTGCCCTCGTCACCACCGTCGGTTCCCTGAACTGGCGCCTGTACCGGCTCATGATCGAGATCTGCGACGCCGGCCTCCACCCTGCGCGCCTACGTCACCCCGGCGACGGTCGCCGCGGCTCAGCGGTTCGCCGCCGCCCGCCAGATACCAGGTGCTGACCTCGATGCGGCCGCGGCGGCTTGCTGGCTGGAGACCGCCCGGCAGGCCACTCCTGAAGTGGCGGTAGATGGTGGGGCTGGTGACGCCGAACGCATCGGCGATCTGTTGGATGGTGTAGCGGCGTTTACCGTCCTTATCGAGCTCGTCGTAACATCTGTCGAGCTAACATGACCTGGCGGGGGCCAAGTTTAGGTCTCTGGCCGCTGGTGCGGCCGCGGGTTTGTTGGCCGGTCAACTGCTGTGCGCTGTGGTTGCGCTCGGTCTTAACGGCGGTGGGCTCTGGTTTTCCGTTGGCTAGCTCGGCGCGATGCTCGGCGGCTTGGGCCTGCCAGTGCTCGACCTGTTCCCGGGCGGTGGTCAGCTCGGTGGTGAGGTACTCGAGGTGGCCGGCGGCCCGGATCAGTTGCTGTTCGGCGACCTCTGCCCGTCGGCGCTGCTGCCTGACTTGGTCCTGCTCAGCGGCCAGCTGCGCGGCCAGCTCGGTCCATGCGGCCGCCAGATCGGTGGCATCTTGGCGGAGGGTAGCCACCTGCTCGCGGAGTTCGTCGATCTGCGATCCGGCGGTGGCCTGCAGGCGTTCACCGGTGCGATCCACTTCGTTGGAGGCCTAGGTGGCCGCCGCGTGCGGGTCCGCCTCAGTGAGCACGGCAGCAGTGATCTGCTCGGTTATCTGCGGCTGATCAGGTGTCCCACAGAGGATTTTTAATCTTGATGTGGGCTCGTCGGGATGTTGTGCTGAGGCTTCCATCGCCGACGGGCTGAAGCTGGCCGGTGGGGCGGGAGTAGGTCCAGATCTCAGCAGCAGCGCCCCCAGCGCGCCCAGGGCGGCCAGTGCGGTGGAGATCAGGAACAGGTCGTCGATCGATCCGACGAACACCTGCAGCTGGGTCTGCCGATAGAGGCCGTACACACTGACCCATTCGGGCACGGACGGGCCGCCGATCTGCGGAATGGGCGTGTCAGCGGGCAGCAACGCGGCGCGTCCGGCCAGCTGTTGGGCCTGCTGGGTAGTCAAGATGGCGGTGAGCACGGCTAGCCCGAGCGCGGCTGAGACGCGCTGGACCACGTTGTTGAGCGCGCTGGCGGCGCTGGAGAGGTTCACCGGGATCACCGCGACACCCCCGGTCAAGATCGGCATAAAGGCTATCCCCAAGCCGATCCCCAGCATCATCAATAGCCACATGACGTGCTCGCGGGGGGTGTCGAGGGTGAGTGAGTGCAGCAGGTAGACGCCCACGGTGACGATCGTCAAGCCGATGGCCGCTGGCCAGCGGGTTCCGATGCGGTCATAGACCCGCCCGGCGATGGGCATCAATACCGCCATCACCAGTGCCTGGGGCAGCAGGGTGAGCCCCGCGTCGAACGC
Source organism: Pseudonocardiaceae bacterium (assembly GCA_050699575.1). Classification (GTDB taxonomy): domain Bacteria; phylum Actinomycetota; class Actinomycetes; order Mycobacteriales; family Pseudonocardiaceae. The sequence continues at coordinate 2,361 of JBOHFG010000508.1, read as the reverse complement.
GCCCCAGCCCTGGGCCTGCTGCAGGAACTGCGGGATGTAGAACAGCACCCCGAACATCACGATCATCAGCACCGTGCTCAACAGCAGCGAGTTCGTGAACGGCCAGTAGCGGAACACTCGAATGTCCAGCAACGGGTCGGTGACCTCGAGCTCGATCACCACGAACAACGCCAGACTCAGCGCGCCGTAGGCGAGCAGACCCAGGACCCGGTAGGAGCCCCAGCCCCAGTTCTCGCCCTCCGAAGTCGCCAGCAGCAGCGCGAAGAGCCCACCGCTCACGGTGAGGAAACCCAGCGCGTCGAACCGCCGCCCAATCACCCGGGGGAACCGGGGCAGTATCAGCAGCGCGGCCACCGCGCCCAGGATGCCGATGGGTACGTTGATGTAGAAGATCAACCGCCAGTTCACGTACTCGACCAGATACCCCCCCAGGACCGGCCCGATCCCCGGCGCGAACACGATCCCCAACCCGTACAGACCCATCGCTGCCCCGAGCCGCTCCCGGGGCACGATCCGCAGCAGGATGGACAGGGTGATCACTGGGAGTATGCCGCCCGGGATCGCCTGGAGGATCCGGAAGATCACCAGTGTGTTCAAGTTCCCGGCCAGCCCGCACAGCGCCGACCCGGCGGCGAACGCCAGCAGCGCCAGGTTGTACAACCGAGTCAATCCGAACCGATCCCCCAGCCACGCGGTGCTCGGCACCACCACGCCCAGCGTGAGTGTGTAGCCCGTGACCACCCACTGCACATCGTCGGTGGTCCCTCCGAACTCGTTCTGGATGGTGGGGATGGCTACATTGACGATGCTGCTGTCCAGGACCGACATGAACATCCCAATGATCAACACCACCAGCGGCAGCGCCCATCCTCCCGTGGAGGCTGAGCGCGAGCCCTCGGCGACACTGAGGACCTCAGTCCCCGTGGTCCCCGTCACAACCGTTCGGCAGTGGTCATCCATGCCGATGCGAGCAGCCTGCCCCGCTGGTCGTATCTCAGCTCAGCCACGCCGTAGGCATCTTGTACCGTCGGTCCTGCCTGCCGCTCGATGTAGTGGCGGGTGAACGCCGTGGTTAACGTGGCGCGTTTGAGGCTGCGGATGGTCCAGTTGTCGGCGAGGCCACCACGCGGGAAAATCTGTAAATCGTGCTCGTTCATCAGCTAACTCCGCCCCCCATGAACGGCTCGTCACGGCAAATGGTTTGCGTAGTCGTTAGCCGCTACCTCGCAAAGATGATCTACCGTGGAGTAGTCTCTTCCTAGCGTCGTGTGAATATGCTGTCTGATTATTCCACACCTACGCAACAAATCCGATTAATTTTTCGCGACCCCAACCCCCTCACCGGTCGGTGGCACACCAGTGGCGCGGAGGCGCGCTTCCACCTACCTCAAGAATACGATACATGACGTTACGCACACGGTGTCAACCCCTACGCGCCCTCGTCCTCAACACGGTAGGCGGTATTAGTTGAAATACAAATTATCTTGGTCGGGGAATACTGCGGCGGCACGGGGGCGAGGATGATCCATGCAGCCGTTAGCGCTAGCGATGATCTCTACTGGTTGTTACAGCAGCCGGTGATCTCAGGTCGTTGCGCGTTGGGCTGTGCGGATGTTGCGGTAGATCGTCATGGGGGTGACGCCGCAGGAGGCGGCGATTTCGGCCATGGTGAATCGGCGTGCGTCGTACATGCGCTGAGCTTTGTCGATCAGCGCGGAGGTCATCTTGGGCTTACGTCCGCCTCGGCGGCCGCGGGCCCGTGCCGGGGTGCAGAGGGTTTTGGACCCGGATCCGGCGTTGGCGCGTGTTTCCGCAGTTCACCGCCCTATTTGGTTTGGAGCACCGGCGCGTGAACTGCCTTCACTACTCAGGCCAGTAAGCCTTGTGGCCAGCGAAAATAGCCACTGACGCCGGATCTCGTTCCAAAACCCTTTGCACCCCGTGAAGCAGCGGCAGGCGCGGCAGCGGCCCGCGCGGGTAGCGGGCTGGTGATCCAGAAGGACGGACCGCAGCGCGTCGATCGCCCCAGTGTGGTAGCCCATCCGCTCCAGCTCGACCAGTTCAGCCCATACCGAGTGGACGAACCTGCGCTGGTGGGGGTGCTTAGCCAGCCATTCCATGGTCCGGGCCGGCAGGTCGGTGTCGGGTCGTGGTGGGCGAATCGTCGCCATGGTGGGCTCACCCCGGCGTCACGGCCTCCCGGTAGTAAGCACCGAAAAACCAACGATCTGCCCGTTTGTGCAGGTCATGGCGTTGCAGTCGACCTTCGCGCACCTCACCTGGACGATGTCGATCGAACCTTCTGACCAGCGCAAACGACGTAAATCGATGGTTTTTCGCTGGAAGCTACGGGGAGGCCTA
>JBOHFG010000507.1:0-4582 GCA_050699575.1 Pseudonocardiaceae bacterium | reverse complement strand
GTTCACCGCCTCCGCCGCGGAGTTGTTCGTGCGTGGCCTGCCCGTGCACTGGTCGGCCCTGGTGGGTGCGGGCCAGCGGGTCGAGCTCCCAACGTATGCCTTCCAACACCAACGCTACTGGCTGGAGTCGTGCGCGTCGACTATGACCGGCGCAGCCCCCAAGCTAGGGCTTGGCACAGTGAACCACCCCCTGTTGGACGCGGTGGTGAGATTGGCAGAAAGCGACGGTGTGCTGTTCACCGCCAGGCTTTCGCTGGCCACCCACCCCTGGTTGGCTGATCACGCGGTGTCGGGCACGGTGCTGGCGCCGGGAACCTTATTCGTCGAGCTGGCCATCCGAGCCGGCGACGAAGTCGGCTGTGCGGTCCTCGATGAGTTGGTGATCGAAGCGCCCTTGCTGCTAGGGGGACCGGACCCCCGACAGGTGCAAGTGGCTGTCTCGGGCCCCGACAAGAACGGTCACCGGCAGGTCAGCGTGCACTCGCGGCCTGAGAGTGCCGCTGACGACGAGCCGTGGACTCGTCACGCCACCGGCTTGCTGATTTCTACGGCACAAGCGCCGGATTTCGATTTGTCGATGTGGCCGCCGACCGGCACCGAGTGCGTCGAGATGGAAGGATTCTACCAGCGGCAGTTCGAAATTGGGTACGAGTATGGGACTGTTTTCCGCGGACTGAGAAAGATGTGGCGCCGTGGTGACGAGGTTTTCGCTGAGGTCACCCTACCCGAGGATCAATGGCAGGTCGCTACGGAATTTGGCCTGCACCCCGCATTGTTGGACGCTGCTCTGCACGCGTCCACGTTCTGTGCCGGTCAGGCTCAGAAATCTGCGGCGGGGACGACCCTGTTGCCGTTCGCGTGGAACGGGGTATCGCTGTATGCCTCGGGTGCTTCGACTCTGCGGGTTCGCGCTGAGCCGACTGGCGCCGGTGGCGTGTCGCTGAGAGTAGCAGATCACCACGGGCAGCCCGTCGCTTGCATCGGTTCGTTGTTCTTGCGGCCAATCGCCACCGAACAGTGGAATGCGACGCGCAGTACGGTGCAGGAGTCGTTGTTCCGCGTGGAGTGGGTTGAATGCCCGGTGCCTCGAGTGTCGTTTACCGACGATCTGGTGGTGCTCGACGTATCCGACAATGATGGCGATGTCCGTGCCGTCACTTACCGGGTGTTGGACGCGCTGCAAGCGCAGCCAGAATCGTCACGCTTGGTAGTGGTGACTCGCGGCGCTGTTGAGCATGATCGTGTCGATCTGGCTGGCGCCGCAGTGTGGGGCCTGGTGCGCTCTGCACAGTCGGAGAGTCCGAATCGGATCTTCTTGATTGACCTTGACGAGGACTCGGCGTCGCGGAGCATGCTGCAGTCAGTGGTCGCGTGCGGAGAGCCGCAGGCACTGGTGCGGGCCGGTGTCGTGTCGGTGCCTCGTCTTGCTCACGTTGCCGCAGCAGACTACCTGCAACCACCTGCCGATACGCGCGCCTGGTGCGTGGCGACCACTGGTGGCGGCAGCGTGACCGACCTCGTGCTGGCACCGTGTCCTGCGGTACTCGATCCCCTGTCGGCAGGACAGGTCCGGGTTGCGGTCCGCGCGGCGGGAATGAACTTCCGCGACGTGATGGTCGCGCTGGACATGGTGCCCGGCCAGGCTGGACTTGGTGGTGAAGCCGCTGGCGTGGTGTTGGAGGTCGGGCCTGGGGTGGCGGAACTGGCCGTCGGCGATCGCGTAATGGGCACCTTCGATGACTCCTTCGGTGCATTCGGCCCAGTGGCGGTCACCGATCATCGCCTGGTGGTGAGAATGCCGGCTGGCTGGTCGTTCGAGCAGGCCGCCTCGGTCCCCGTGGCATTTCTCACCGCCTACTACGGGCTGCGTGACCTGGCTGGGCTCGCCGAGGGAGAGTCGGTACTGATCCACGCGGCCGGTGGTGGTGTCGGAATGGCTGCGGTGCAGTTGGCACGTCATCTCGGTGCAGAGGTGTTCGGTACCGCAAGCCCCGGAAAATGGGACACGCTGAGGTCCCTGGGCTTAGACGACGAGCACATCGCTTCTTCACGTATGGTGGGATTCGACAAGCGATTCCTTGCCACCACTCGCGGACGCGGGGTCGATGTGGTCTTGAACTCGCTGACCGGTGATTTCGTGGACGCCTCGCTGGGACTGTTGCCGCACGGTGGTCGATTCCTGGAGCTGGGCAAGACTGACGTCCGGGCGGCCGATGACGTCGCCAGCCGGTACCAAGGCGTCTCTTATCGGGCCTACGACCTCCGAAATGCCGGTTCTGTGCGCATCCACGAGATGCTGACCGAACTGGTCGAGCTGTTCGAGCACGGGGATCTCACCCCACTTCCGGTGACTGCGTGGGACGTCCGGCGGGTACCGGAGGCGTTTCGCTACTTCAGCCAGGCCCGTCACGTCGGCAAGGTCGTGCTGACCGTCGCGCCCCATGTTGATCCCGACGGCGCGGTGTTGATCAGTGGAGTCGGCATGTTGGGTGGCCTGGTCGCGCGGCACCTGGTGGTCGAATACGGGATACGGCACCTGATTCTCGCCAGCCGGCGTGGGCGGTCCGCGGCGGGCGCGGTGGAGTTGGCGGCGGAGTTGACCTCATTGGGGGCGCAGGTCCGGTTCGCCCACTGTGACGTGGCCGACCGGGATGCGGTGGCCGCGCTGCTGGCCGCCGTACCCGCGGAGCATCCGCTCACCGCCGTCGTGCATACCGCCGGTGTGTTGGACGACGGTGTGGTGTCGGCGTTGACCCCGGAGCGCTTGGACGCGGTCTTCCGGCCGAAGATTGACGGGGCGTGGAACCTGCACGAGCTAACTCAGCATCTGGATCTCGCCGCGTTCGTGCTGTTCTCGTCAGCGGCCGGCGTTCTCGGCAATCCAGGACAGGCGAACTACGCGGCCGCCAACGCGTTTCTGGATGCGTTGGCCCGGTACCGACGTGCGCATGGACTTGCCGCGGTGTCGCTGGCGTGGGGCTTCTGGGCGCGGACCAGCGACATGACGGCCCACCTCGGGCAGACCGACCTCGAGCGCACCAGGCGTGACGGAATGGCTGGGCTATCCTCAACAGAGGGGATGACGCTGTTCGACGCCGGGATGCGGAGCGTCGATCCGGTACTGGTACCGGCCAGGCTGGACATCCCCGGGCTGCGCCGACGAGCAGCATCCGAAACAGTACCGGCCCTGTTGCGCGGCTTGGTTGGCCACAGTCGACGGGCGGTCCCGGCCGCCGCAGCGCCGCAGGGACACGTGGCACGGCACCTTGCGGATTTGGACCAGGCGGAACAGGATCAGTTCCTGCTGGAGTTGGTGCGTCGCCACGCCGCGACGGTGCTTGGTCACACCGCTGTGGACCTGGTCGAGGCGAGACGGGCGTTCAAGGAGATTGGGTTCGACTCGTTGACTGCGGTTGAACTGCGCAACCGCTTGGCCGTGGCCACCGACCTGCGGCTCCCGGCGACGGTGGTGTTCGACCATCCGAACCCGGCGGCGCTCGCCCGGCATCTGCGTGCGGAGCTGACGGGGAACCCGGCTGCCGCGGTAGGCGCTGTGGCAGCCGGACCGGTGTTCGACGAGCCGATCGCAATCGTGGCGATGGCCTGCCGCTTCCCCGCCGGAGTGCACGGTCCTGAGGAGCTGTGGCGTTTGCTCGCCGAAGAGCGCGACGCGATCTCGGGGTTTCCGAGCGATCGTGGGTGGAATCTGCACGAGTTGTTCGATCCCGACCCTGACCACGTTGGCAGGTCCTACGTCCGTCGAGGCGCTTTTCTGGACAACGCAACCGGATTTGATGCGGCTTTTTTTGGGATCTCGCCGCGTGAGGCGTTGGCGATGGATCCGCAGCAGCGGTTGTTGTTGGAGACGTCATGGGAGGTGTTCGAGCGGGCCGGCATCGACCCGACATCGGTTCAGGGCAAGGACATCGGCGTGTTCACCGGTGTGATTAATCATGACTACGCCGTACACCTGCACGAAGCTGCCGACGATCTTGAAGGGTACCGGATCACTGGTCTTTCGGGCAGCGTCGCGTCGGGTCGGGTGGCGTATACGTTCGGCTTGGAGGGGCCGGCGATCACGGTGGACACGGCGTGTTCGTCGTCGTTGGTGGCGGTCCATCTTGCGGTGCAGTCGTTGCGGCAGAGTGAGTGCTCGATGGCGTTGGCCGGAGGTGTGACGGTCATGGCCACGCCGGACACGTTTGTCGAGTTCTCCCGGCAGCGTGGGTTGGCGCCGGATGGTCGGTGTAAGCCGTTTGCGGCTGGTGCTGATGGGACTGCGTGGGGAGAGGGGGTGGGGGTGGTTCTGTTGGAGCGGTTGTCGGTGGCTCGGGGGTTGGGTCATCCGGTGTTGGCGGTGGTGCGGGGTTGTGCGGTGAATCAGGATGGTGCGTCGAATGGGTTGACTGCGCCGAATGGTCCGTCGCAGCAGCGGGTGATCCGGCAGGCGTTGGCGAATGCGGGGTTGTCTGCTGGTGAGGTAGATGTGGTGGAGGCGCATGGTACCGGGACGGTGTTGGGGGATCCGATCGAGGCGCAGGCACTGTTGGCTGTCTATGGGCAGGGTCGGTCGGGGGATCGT
>JBOHFG010000506.1:0-1355 GCA_050699575.1 Pseudonocardiaceae bacterium | reverse complement strand
GTGCATGATTCTCCAGGTCTTGAAGTTGGCGATTGTCTGTTCGATGATGTAGCGAATCTTGTTGATCTGCGTGTTGAACTCTTTCTCCCAGTCCAGGAGTTCTCGGTGGGCGGGTTTCTTGATGGGGGTGATCATGTCGTTGCCGATGTACCCTTGTCGCCCATCCAGTTGTCCGGATCAAGTGTCTGGAGGACGCCGGACTCACTCAGACAGTACGAGTCGTGACGATTTCCGTTGATCGGGTCGGAGATCCATGCGAGGCTGCCACTCAGAGTGCAGGCTACCTGTACGTTCATGCCGGTGGTCTTGTGCTTGCCCGAGTACAGCTTCGGGTGCGAGGCCCACGACCAGCATGGAAGCAGAGTCCCGTCGATGATGTACTGCAGCTTGCCGTTGAGTTCGTCAGCGGTCGGAACAAATTTTCTGAGGACTTTCTCCAGCAGTGGAGTTATCCCTGCGATCGCGCGGCTGATCGTCGACTGGGACACGCCGTACGTCTCCGCCAGTTCTGCCTGTACTCGATTGCGGCGAAGGTATGTCAACGCGACAATCATGGATGTATACAAGCCCAGGCTTGGCGGCCAATGGTTGATGTCCGGTTCCAGCTCGGCAGATCGAACCATCGCGCACAGGTCAATGATTTCATCCTTGGTCAACCCTGTGGTATGGTACATCCTCGACGGTCCGTTTCTTTAGAATTGAGCGTGGCAACCCAATTCTTTCAAGAAACGGACCGTCGTCCAAGTAGGCGCGCCGCGGACTGGACGACTCATCTATCAGGGCTCGTGAATAACCCTCATAGATCACACCATCATATATCTCGAGGAAATTATCGCAGGAACCGAGTACGGGGTCGATCTTAAACGAAGTCCAGAGCACCTGGCCGGTCGAGCCGCCGAGCTGTTCGCCCGCGTCTTCGGGTGTGCGCCTGAGTGACTGGACAGACCTCGAACGGCCGCAGATACCTCGGCTTCAACTGGCTGGCAGCAACCTACACCAGGCCGGCCGGACGGGCGGCAGCGCACGCGCAGTGCCGCCGTGGAAGAGCCAGAAATCGCGTGTGAAGCCTGGCCCAGCGCCTGCTGGCAATGGCTCTCAGGCGCTAGCCTTCGTGCGGGCCCCGATCTTCCTGGCACCGTGCCGTCCTGGCGCGGCGGCGCTGGGATACAGGGGCCGCGAGGTCGTCGCCCCTGTATCCCGCGGTCAGAATGGTGGTTGGTCAGGCAGCTCAGCGGGTGGTGGCCGTGTTGGCGGCAGGTCTGGTTTGGGTAGGAGAATGACCGGTCCCTCGAACATCATCGGGATGCCTGGCGAGCCAGGGTCGTCGTCGCGGGGTAGAGGTTGGGGCAGGTTGG
>JBOHFG010000505.1:0-3537 GCA_050699575.1 Pseudonocardiaceae bacterium | reverse complement strand
GATGCAACCGGGCCAACCGGATCGCGTCTCGCTTATCCGTCTTCACCCGGTCTGTGGACCCCTTCGGGATCAACGACGGCGCCACCACCTCACACGCCACCCCCATCGAGGTCAGCAACCGATACAGCTCATAGCCACCCGGCCCCGCCTCATAACACGCCGACAGCACACGCCGGTCAGCGAACCGCCCGACTCGACGAGCGGCTCACCACCTTCCTCACCCGCAACGCTCCACAACACTAACTCCCCAGCTGTCAGGGCCAGCAGAGACAACTCGGGTGTGTGTCTTATCGAGGACCAGACCCTCGGTGAGGTGGTCATCGGGTGTGCCCGCCGGGGATCATTCACCGGGCTCCTCGTCGCACTCGCGGCACGGCCCGACGTGGATGAGCAAGCCGCTGCTTCCCGGTTCCGCAGGTACCCGGTGTCCGCAGGCGCCGATGTAGTAACTCTCACGGCCATCGTCCTCCGCAGCGCCAGGTCCGGGCCGGGCCTTGGCCCTCAACTCGACGGCCCGGCTCACACACTGCGGGCAATACAACGCCAGATCGCACTCGCAGCCCTCCGGGCACTCCCACGACGGCAGCTCCGACCTCGGCACCAACCGTCCGCACACCGCCGCGTACACCCCGCACTGGAACTGCTCCTCCACCGCGTCATGAACCGCCAGCCGATGTGTCACTCCCCCCAGCAGCGCCTCCGGCTCCACCACGACCCGACCACGCTCGTTGTCCCGTTGCCTCACGTCTGATCACCCCTCACTATCCCGGTTCACGACCAGTAGTGAACGCGCAGCTCATCGGTGGTAGTAATGGCTGCGGTTGAGCACTGGGTCGGCGTGCGGGACGAGGGTCTCACTGGGGCCCCACTCGACGGTGACGGCTTCCCCAGCGGCCCGTTCTCCTTCATCAGGGGGCTGGCGGGGCTCGCATACACGGTCATGAGTCGCCGTAGGTCGGATTCCATGGTGCACAGTCGGTCAAGGGGCATATCGGGAGGAAGAGATCGAACCCACGGCCTCGTCATCCCGAAGCAACCCGAGCGCTACGGAGACCAGCGTGCTGTGGCGGCGTCGACCTGCTGACGCATCCACGAGAGTCCGGGAGAATCCACCCCCGTAAGGGGTGGTTGTCACTCAGTTCGTCACTCACAGGCCCAGCGGACTTAATCCTTGCTTTCCCGTTCCCCGGATCCTGCCCAGGAGCACAGACCCCCCTGGGGTAGTGTTCCGAGTGCTGGTTTGCCTGGTCGCGGGGGCAGGACTCGAACCTGCAGCTTAGCGATTACCAGAAGCCACCACCGGATAGCGCCGGTCATCACGGAATACTCCTCCTGGCAGGTTAGATACTTCTTGCCAGTACGTGCTGGTACCGGACGTTGACGGTTGTTTCGGGGAGGTAAGAGGCCCGCCAGAGGCGTGAATTGTCTTGATCTTAGATCCGACTGTGATCTTCGGTGTGAACGCTGATCGGGCATACGTCCGAGTGCCTGGGAGTGTCGTTGTGTGTCGCTGGCCTGTGGCTGCGCGCTGGTGTGGATCGGTTCGTGGTGCGCCGTCGTGCCGCTTTCGCTGACGCCTCGCTGATAGTGATCACCAGCGGTCGTGCTGTCGCGGTCCATGCTGCGAGTGTCCGCTGCTAGGCGCCGCGTAGCCTGTCGCTACGTTCTTACCGAGGTTCACGCCTCCAGGTCGTTGCCTGGGGCATCGGCAGGGAGTCCCGGCATGGGGAGGGGATGTTGTGGACGTTGAGGATGGGCGGACGATCGGAGCGCGGCTTCGGCGGGTCCGTGACGATCGGGATAAGTCGCTGCGGGTGATCGCTGGGTTGGCTGGGATGGATAAGTCGACCCTGAGCCGGATCGAGCGCGGTGAGCGTTCCCCCACCCTCAACGAGCTGGTCGCCCTCACCGATGTGCTGCAGATTTCGATGTCGGAGCTGATCAGGCTGCCGGTACCCGCACCCGCCAATGGCCATACCGACAGCACCACCAAAGCGATCGGGCTCGCACTGGACGCGATCGAGATCGGCCACCCCGGTGGACTGGTGCTCCCCGTCGCGGTGCTGCGGGACCGGGTGACCCGGTTGCACCAGCACAAGCACGCTTGCCGGCTCCCCGAGGTCGCCGCTGAGCTGCCCGGGCTGGTCCGGGATGTGCACACCACCCTGGCTACCGGCGCCGACCATGGCGAGGTGCTGGAGCTGGCCGTGTACCTGCATACACACGTCACTTACTACTGGCTCGTCCTCGTGGCCGCGCCAGATGACCTGATGCGCCGGGTCGTGTTCCTGGCGCGACGTCTGGCCCAGGAGCGTGATGAGGTCACCACGCTCGGCGTGGCCGGGTTGAAGGTCGCCGACACGCTGCTCGGTGAGGCGTCCGAGCTGGCGAAGACCGAGCTCGACTCACTGACCCTGCCGCCGACTACCGCCGCCACCGCCGGTCTGGTGGTCGCACTCACCACGTACCAGGCTACGGCCGCCGCGTGGACCGGCCGTCCGGGCGAGGCAGCCGCCGCGATGGATGCAGCCGCTGACCTGGCCGGCCGGTTCGGCGAACTCGGCGAGACCGACCCGCTGGGGTGCGGCGAGTACGGACCAACCTTCGTCGGGTTCCAACGGGTGCGTCTGGCCCTAGGTGACTGGTGTCGAACGGCCCGTCACAGGGACGGCTGCGTCGGGAAGGCCGTCGGTTCGGGTCGTGATCGCTTCGCGGTTGGGCGTCGGCAGGGTCCGCGCGGGATCTGGGCACTCCGTTTGTGGCGAGGCTGTCGGCGTGCCGGCGGCAGTTCTGGGCGCTGTGGGCGGGCTGAGCCGGCCGGGTGCCCGTTCCGGTTCAGGTGGTGGCCACCGTCGAGTTTCCGGTGGTGGTGGAGGTGCATCCGAGCTTGCCGAGGCGGGCCAGGTTGACCGCGGCGGCGAGCAGGGCGAAGTCGGCGGCGATCTTGACCAACCCGCGCATGCGGGCTCGGCGTCCGCCGTGCTTGCGGCGCATCAGGTGGCCGATCTTGCGTTCGACCTTCGGGCGGGTGGCGGTGTAGTCGGCCTGCCACGCCGGATCGCTCTGGCGGGTCCGGGCGCGGGCCAGCTCGGCCTCATAGGCGCTGACGGTGACGGTGCGACCGGCCTCCGAGGTGGTGCACCCGGCCCGCAACGGGCAGCCGGCGCAGGCCGCGCCGAAGCGTGCGGTGCCCGCGCCGTCGTCGCCGCGGCGAATCGGCGTCGTGACCCCGTTGGGGCAGGTGACGGTGTCGTGGTCCAGGTCGATGTCGAAGCGGTCCTTAGTGAACAGCCCACCCGGGCGCGGCGCGGGCGGCTGGGTCTTGCACCCGGAGTCGATGCCGTGTTCTTCCAGGGTGCACTGGAACTCGCCACTGCCATACGCGCAGTCCCCGAAGACCTTGCTCGCCTTTGTGAGTACGAACGTAGGAGAGTAAGTGTGCGATGGTGAGCTTTCTCTCTGCGGTGCTGTAGGAGAGATGGAGGTTGGTTGGCCCTCCGGAGCCTCCCTGCGGGGGGCGGCTTCAAACCACCGTGC
>JBOHFG010000504.1:0-1464 GCA_050699575.1 Pseudonocardiaceae bacterium | reverse complement strand
CGCCGCCGACGCAGCGCAGTCACCGCCACCGTCACCGGCGCCACACTGGCCGCCGGCGGCCTCCTCGCGGGCACCGCGTTCGCCGCACCGACCGTCAACTGGGACGCGGTGGCGGCGTGTGAGTCCGGCGGGAACTGGGCCGCGAACACCGGAAACGGCTTCTACGGCGGACTCCAGTACACGCTCAGCACCTGGCACGCCAACGGTGGTGTGGGTAACCCCGCCAATGCCACCCGGGAGCAGCAGATCACCGTGGCGCAGCGCGTTCTGTCGACGCAAGGCATTGGTGCCTGGCCGGTCTGCGGACGTCACGCCAGCGACAACGCTCCCACCGCACCAGCAAAACACGCTGCCCCGTCAGCACCGCAGCATGCGGCACCGGCCACACCCGCCGCCCCACCGGCCGCGGCTGGTCCCACCTCAGACTACGTCGTGGCCAGCGGCGACACCTTGGCACAGATCGCCGCTGCGCACGCCGTGCCTGGTGGGTGGCAGCAGATCTACGACATTAACCGGGGCGCGATCGCCAACCCGGACGTCATCATGATCGGCCAACACCTGAAGCTCCCCACCGGTAACCCGGCAGTGGTGCCTGCCGCCGTCACGGTCACGCTCAGTGCAGTGGCCCGCGCTGTCACCACGGCACAGGCCCAGCAGGGCACGCCGTATGTCTACGGCGGCAGTGCACCGGGTGGCTTCGACTGCAGCGGGCTTGTGCAGTGGGCCTACAAACAGGTCGGTATCGCGCTGCCCCGCACCGCAGCGGCGCAGTCCACGGCCGGCCGGCCGGTCAGCCTCGATCAGCTGCAGCCAGGTGACCTGCTCTTTTTCTATCGACCAGTGGGTCATGTCGTCATGTACGTCGGGAACGGCAAGATCGTGGAAGCTGCCCAGCCCGGCACGCCAGTCCACGTCCGGCCCATGTATCTCAGCGGCTTCGTCGGGGCCCGCCGGATCGCCTGACAGCGGGTGGTGACACTGGACCCCATCAGTCAGTGGAATGGAGGTGGTAGCAGTGCCGAAGACACTTCTTGCCTCTTTCGGTGGCATGATCCTGGCTGGGACACTTGCCTGTGGCACAACGTCGACGGCCCGAGCCACCGAGCCCACGGCCAGCCCGGACCGCGATGTGCACAGTGTGTACTGCCGAACTCCGCAGTTCGACACCTATGTCAAGTTCAGCACACCAGAGACCATCACTCCCGGCGGCGGTCCGGTATGCTATATGGGCATCGGAACCGCACCCATCAACCTGCTCGGTGTGGCACAGTTCTGGTCTGGTACACACTCCGGCTCATTCGAGTACCGTTATCAACCAGGACTCCCGATCACTGTCCGATCATTCACCCCAGGACAGTCGGAGCAACTCAACCCACCAATCGAGGTACTGTCTCTGGCCATCGTTACCTGATCTTGCCGGCTCGGCCACGGCATGTTGTTGCGGGCAGCAGTGCTGCCCGCAAC
>JBOHFG010000503.1:0-5369 GCA_050699575.1 Pseudonocardiaceae bacterium | reverse complement strand
CCTTCCACCGCGATGTCAAGCCCGACAACCTGGGTGTGCGGCGGCATCCGAAGCGCGGCTCGTCGGTCGTGCTGTTCGACTTCTCCCTCGCCGGCGCGCCGGCCACCGACGTGCAGGCCGGGACGCGGGGTTACCGCGACCCGTTCCTCGGCACCGATCGCCGGCCCACCTACGACACCGCGGCCGAGCTGTACGCCGCGGCGGTCACCCTGCACGAGATGGCCAGCCTGGAGATCCCGGTCTGGGGTGAGGATGGCACCGACCCCCGTTTCGTCGATGAGGTGACGCTGTCCGCCGAGCTGTTCGACGCCGCCGTCCGTGACCCGCTGGTGGCGTTCTTCCGGAAAGCGCTGCACCGCGACGCGGATCAGCGCTACCCGACGTCGGGGGCGATGCGCCAAGCGTGGCAGCGCATCTTCACCGCTCTGGACGCGGAACGCCCGGCGACGACGTCCTACGGGCAGACCGAGGACCCGCAGGAGCAGCGCGACGAGGCGGCCGGCGCGGCGACCCTGGACACGGCGCTGGACGCGGCGGGCCTGTCGCTGCGTGCCGTCGCGGTCGCCCAGCGGCTCGGCGCCAGTACCGTCGGGCAGCTGCTGGACGTGCCGACCCGGGAGCTATGGCGGGCCCGGGGCCTGTCCAAGCTCACCCGGACCGAGCTGGTCAGCCGGAGCAGCCAGTGGCGCCGCTCGCTGGCCTCGCCGGTGCCGGACGCCCGGGAGACCCGCGGACCGGACGACGGCCCCGCAGCGCCGCTCAGCCTCGACCGGATCGCCACGCGGCTGATCCCGTCAGCCAAGAAACGCGGCGTCGACCAGGCCGAGCTGACCCGCTGGCTGCTCGGCCTGCCGAGCGACGGGGGCGAGCTGCCGGCCGTCCGCTGGCCGACGCTGGCCGAGATTGCGGAGCGGTTCGGGCTGACCGGAGCCCGGGTCGCGCAGATCATGGGAGCGCGGCGCCGGGAATGGCTAGCCGAGGAGTCCCTCGCGGCGGTCCGGGAGGAGTTGGACGGGATCCTCCGTGGGCTGGGTCGGGTGGGGGCGGCCTCAGAGCTCGTGGAGCAGCTCCTGGCGTCGCGCGGGTGCGTCCGGGAGGAGGTTCCCGAGCGGCGCCGCGCCTACGGCTACGCGGTGCTGCGCGCCGCCGTCGAGGCGGACGGGATCGCCGAGACGCCGCGGTTCGCGACGCGCCGGCACGCGGGACGCCTCGTCGTGGCGGTGCAGGTGGCCAACGACGAGCCGCTGGACACCCCGAGCGACGCCGCACTGCTGGACATGGCTGCGGGCGTGGCCGACGAGGCGGTGACGCTGGCCGGGCGCGACCCGCTGCCGACCCCGATCACGGTCGTCCGCGCGCTGGCCGCCGTCGCGCATCGGTTCGACCTGGTGCCGGCCGAGCAGCGGCTGGTGCAGCTGGCCGCCGCGGCGTCGGGGACGGTGCTGGCCAATGCCCGGTTGGAGCTCTACCCGCGCGATCTCGATGCGGTCCGCGCCCTGCGGCTCTCCCAGGCCGGCGCCGGCGTGCCCCCGGACGGGATGCGCCCGGCGGTGCTCGCCGCCCGGGTGTCCGCCCGGTTCCCCGGCCTCGCCCCGCTGCCCGACGGGCTGGAACTGTCCCGGCTGCTCCGCGAAGCGGGTTCCGACCTCTGCTGGGACGGCGAGCACCTCGTCCCGCCGACCGCGACCGGCTCCAGCAGCGTGCAGCGGTCGGAATCGACCTCGCTGAGCCTCATCCCGCCAGCGGTCGTGCCGGCCAGCGGCGGGCCGGAGGTCCGGCTGGGCCATGTGCTGGAGCACGGCGGGGTGCGAATGGTGACCTTCCGGCGGTCCCGCTGGGCTCAGTGCCGCCGGCGGGTGGCAGAGGTGACCGGGGTCGAGCCGGTCGACGTCTCGGCGGCGTTCGTGACGGCGCTGCGCGAGGTCGCCGCCGAGCGGCGGATCACCGACTTCGGGGTCGTGCTGCGGGCCGACGCCCCGGACGCGGACGCGCGATCGCGAACGAACTTGCAGCGTGTGGTGGACGCCACATGGGAGCTGCTGGAGCAGCAATGGTCGGGACGAGCGGTCCTGGTGCTCGACGGGCTCACGCCGCTGGGCCGCTACGACGGCGGCGCCGACCTGCTCAACCGGATCCTGGCCAGTGCCCGCGTTGCGGGACGGGACGGCGGCTCGCGGACAGTCGTTCTGCTGTGCCCCGCCGAGGACTCCCGCCAGCCACCGCGGATCGGGTCACACGCGATCGGCATGACAAGTGCTGAGGAATGGATCGTGGCGCCCTCAGGGTGGTCCGCGGCGGGTTCGGGCGCCGCCTGATACCTTACGTCGCTGCGCGACCGCAGCCCATCCCGGCACCGAACCGTGCAGCTCTTCTTGATGACGTCAGCTGTGACTGTGACGGAAAAAGCCATGCCCCGGGTGGCATGCCGAAGCAGAGGCGAACCCTGAGTTTACACGTGCAGTGTTGCACAACCTCGTGCTGCCATGACTTGGACGCCAGGGAGCACACGATGGCCGCTGAACCGCCCGAATGGATCCGCGAAGTGCTGTCGATCCCGCGGTTCGCACCGTACCTGGCGAAGACCAATGGTGATGTCGATGCGGCAATCCGATTGTACTGGTGGAACGTCGAGGTCTCGGCTGGAACGTCGAGGTCTCGGCGGCGTTCTACAGCCCGTTGTACTGCCTTGAGTTGGGGCTGCTCAACGCTATGCATGAGCGGCTCTGCGCACGGTTCGATCGTGTCGACTGGTGGACTGCCGCACCGTTGAGCGACAGCGGCAGGCGCACCGTGTCCGCTGCCGTGCAGAAGGTGGTTGGGCGCCGCGGCTGGCGGCATACGGCTGACGACATCGTGGCGGAGCTGTCCTTCGGCTTCTGGGTGTCGTTGGTCAGCCGTGGCGCCGCATACGACCGGACGCTGTGGGTTCCAGCGCTGCACCGGGCGTTCCCTTTTTACAAGGGCAAGCGTCAACCGCTGCACGACAACCTGCTGGCTATGGTGCTGCTTCGAAACCGGATCATGCACCACGAGCCTGTTCATCACCGTGACCTGCGCGCCGACCACGCGAAGATCTACCGCCTGCTCGGGTACATATCGCCCAGGATGGTCAAGGAGTTGGAAGTGCTCGACCGGGTGAGCGAGGTCCTCCGGTGGCGCGACAAAGGTCAGCGGCCAGGCTCCTAGCTAGGGCGATTGGCCCCAGCTCATCATCGGCATCCGCACCACTTTCCACAAGATCGCCCGGCAGTAGGCAGACCGGACACCGACCCAAGGGCAGAAACCGGGTCCAACTTGGACCCAGTTTCTGTTTCGTTCCTTTCAGCCTCAGGAAGGCCCCGGGGAGAACTCCCCCGCATCCCCAGGGCCCCGCATCGGGTTGGACGAGGTTCTATCAACACCTCGTCCAACCCGGTCGCACTCGCAGCGACCGACGTGCCCGTTGGTCAGCAGCGACCTCGGTGGCCGCACTCACCGATCCAGAAGCCCCGCACCCCGCCGTCGTCGTCCGCCTCGCTCTGCGTGCTCACCGAGCGACCTGCACGAGCTTGCAGCCCGGGCAGACCTGATCGGGATCCGGCGGGTCGTCGATGAACGTGATGGCACCGTAGGCCAGCTCCCGTGGTGTGAACGTCGTACCGCACTCCGCAGCCACCGTGCCATCGAGACGCAGCTCACCCCGGTGGGTGTCGTCGTCGCGGCCGGATCGCAGATACCAGCTCACCGGGTTGTCTCCACCCTCATCCCGGGTGGGCACTGGACGTCGACCCCAGCGTCGTAGTTGTGCTCGTTGGCCACGTCCAGGCAGTGCTGGCAGAAGGTCCCGGCACACTCGCACCCATCCGGACACAACGAACTCGGCAGCTGCGACCTGGTCATCAGCGCCCCGCACGACCCCATGTAGAGCCGGCACGCCGGGTGCCCCTCGACCAGCCCAGAGTCGGCCGCCACCAGGTGAACGCGGTGCGGCCCGTCGTCAGCCTGGTCATTGATGTCGTCTTGCGTTGGTTGTGTGTTCCCCGTTGTCATTCGACAGAGACTGCGGCCTAGATCAGCGCCGGCCTCAACAGCGTGTTTAAGCCTTGGCGCTCCTGATGCCGAAGCGGTTACAGGGGCTGTCCAGCTCCCACACCCGACGCGGGGCCCGCCGATCCGGGGTGAGCGCCAGGTCACGCGCTATCGGGTCGTTGCGCACCTGCAGTGGCGCAATCCGGTCGGCAGTGTCGAGCGCGCGCAGCGCCCCACTGTCGCGGGATCCCCCGGCCTGTACCCAACCCCGTGCGAGGTCGAACAGCACGAAGGACTCCCGTGCCTTGCTGCCGAACACGGACAGGTCGACCGGCGCCGCAGTGAAGCGTTCGGCTGTCTCGGCGCCGGCGCCGCTTTCCACGGCTATGGACAGCTCCCAGGCTGCCACGTTCGACGGACCGACGTGGTAACGGAAATGGTTACGTTCACCAGTGTGAGCCGCCAGCGAACCGGCTTCCTCGAGGTGAGTGGCAACGTCGCCGGAACGGCTGTCCCGGGCGGCGCCCAGGGCCGAGACGAGGTGCAACATCCCCCGTGCCTCGGCGACCGTGGCGTCCGCCGGCGTTGGGCCGGGCAGCGCTGATAGCTCGGTAAGCGTCTCGCCGCTCATCGAGACGGCACGCCGCCTGCCGCCCAAGCGCATCAGCCCAAGGGTCCTGCTCGTTGCGATCATCCCGAGTAGGTCAGGACGCTCGGCCAGGCGTGCGGCATCGCAACCCCGCTGGGCCGCCGCTACCGCCAGCTCAGCATGCCCGGACCTCTTGGCGAGGGCGTAAGCCACCTGGCACATCTCCACTAGCCCGATCAACGCTGCTTCGCGGTCCTCCGGGCGGCCGGTCACGGCGTGGACGTGAAAGTCGGTAAGCAGTGCTGCCAGATCACGGCTGGCGGCGCCGTAGCGGGCACCATCGACGTACGCGTGTGCCCGACCGGCCGCGGCGACCAGTTCAGGCAACGGCCGGGCCGGGACGTCGGGCACATCATGGAGGGTGGCGTCGTGCAGCGTGGCGCTGAGGTCCGCCAAGGCTGCGGAAACTTCGGTGCTCTGCCGGTCCCGCCGGCGGGTAGGGCTGGCCGGTCAGGTCCGCCACCGAGCAGCCCAGCGCGTCGGCGAGGTCTTCGACCAGGCCTCGCCGGTTGAACCCACGCAGGCCACGCTCCAGCATCGACAGGTACTGCGCAGTGATCCCGGCCAGGCCGGCGACGACTTCCAGGCTCAGCCCGCGGCGGCGACAGATCATGCGAGCGCGCGCACCGATCGTCGATGCTTCCTCAACGTCCACCAGAGCCCTCATCCTTGCAGGAACCCCCTGCCGATGCCCCGGGGAGCTACCCCGGGG
>JBOHFG010000502.1:0-34717 GCA_050699575.1 Pseudonocardiaceae bacterium | reverse complement strand
CGACGCCGTAGGTGCGCCGCCGGTAGCGGGCGGATGCCGCCGCGGCGCAGGTGCCGCCTGCGGTGACCGTGAGCTGGGTGCCGTTCAACCCGCCGATGGCCAGGAGGGGCTCGGTGTGCTTGCCCACGTCGGCAGCTCCTGTCCGCGGTCGCTGGAATCACGGCCGGGAGCCGGGGCTCATCGGGGCTCCACCGGGCTCCCGGCCGTGACGTGGTGCCCCGGCGGCGTTGTCGAGCGGGCGCGGCACCGGGGCACCCTGCTCAGTCGCCCTCTGCGACGAGCTGAAATAATCTTGCGTCAAGCGCGGTATCAGCGACAAGGACACCGGGCCGCCATCCCAACGCCACGAACACGCCCTACCCAGGAGGTGAGCAGAATTGGCCGACCGGCCACCACGGACACTGCTCGAACACCACATCCGCCAGCTCTGCATGACCCACGAGGAATTCGTGCAGCACGCCCAAGACTTCGCCCGGGACAACCGCGAACCGGGAACGCTGAGCCTGCGACACCTTCAGCGACTCCTCAGCGGCCAGCCCCTCGGCGCGCTCCGGCCCGCCACCGCGCGACTACTCGAACGACTCCTCGGCGAACCCATCACGACCCTGTTGGCACCACCGAAGCCCGTCGCCGACAATGGCGAGAATCCCGCCAGCAAACTGCGCCAACTACTCGGCATCGCTCGACGCGTCGACGGCTCGGTTATCATCCTTCTGCACGAGCAACTCGACGACATCCGCCAACTCGACCGGCAACTCGGTGCGATCGTCGTCCGCGACGAACTCAACACCAAAATCCGCCAAGTCGAACGGCTCGCCGCGTACAGCCTCGCCCTGGGCACCCGGGAACCGCTCGCCGCGCTGCTCTCCGAAATGCACACCCTCGCCGGATGGCAAGCACTCGACCTCGGCGACCTGACCGAAGCTTGGCAACAC
This sequence comes from Pseudonocardiaceae bacterium, assembly GCA_050699575.1. Lineage (GTDB taxonomy): Bacteria > Actinomycetota > Actinomycetes > Mycobacteriales > Pseudonocardiaceae. The sequence goes on along the minus strand of JBOHFG010000502.1, from coordinate 33,782 downwards.
TACGAACACTCCCGCGCCGCAGCCGCCCAATCCAACTCCATCCCGCACGAATCACACGCTGCTGCCGAACAGGCCTTCGTGCTTATCGACGCCGGCGCGACTCGCGACGCGGTCAGCCTGCTCGACGGTGCCCGGCACCGCGCCGACACAACCTCACCCCGCATCCTGCGGGCCTGGCTGGCCGCCGCGCACGGCGAAGCCCTTGCCGCCCACGGTGACCCCAACGCCAGCCTGCGCGCCTTCGACCTGGCCGCCGAACTCCTGCCCGACGATCCGGCCGACGACCGGCCCTACGTCGCGCTCAACCCCGTGCACCTCGCCCGCTGGCGCGGCCACGCGCTGGCCCGGTTTGGCCACCCGGACGCCATCACCGTCCTCACCGACGCCCTCGATCGCCTCGACCCCTCCTTCGTCCGCGCCGAAACCGCGCTCCGCGTCGACTTGGCGACGGCCCTGGCGGCTAGCGGCGACCGGGACGAAGCACGCAGCCACGCCGACCACGCAGCCCAGCTCGCCGCACAGATCGGCTCAGCACGCCAGCGTCAGCGCATCACAAATCTCCTGGCCGCCGTTTGCTAGCCCCGGCGGAGCGATGAAGGTGTCGCAATACCCAAGGCCTAAGATCCTTGGACTGCGGTTACACGTGCTCGCTTGGGCATGCGGGAGGCAAGGATCTCGGCGGCTTTGCGATCGGAGGAGGCGACCCATGCGGCGTACACCCGCAAAGTGGTCGCCCCTCCCCCACCGTGACCGAGTCGGCCAGCGACCGTCCGGAGGTCCACGCCTGCGGTCAGCAGCTCGGTGGCCGAGTAGTGGCGCAATGCGTGAATGTGAGTGTCAATGCCAAGCCGCTCGGCCATGTCCTTGTAGCGGCTCGATACAGCGTGCGGTGAGTACGGCGTGGTCGGGTCGATGGCACGCACCCCGTGAAAAACGTACATGTCGTCAGTCAGCTCGGTACCGATCGACTGCAGGCGCTCCCGGCACCGGTCCTTGTGCTCACGCAGCAACACCACGGTCTCGGCGTCCAACGCGATGCGCCGCATCTGGTGGGTCTTGGTGTCCTTCTCCGTTCCGATGCCACGCCGGAGCCGGTAACTGCACCGGAACTCGATCACGGCGCCATCCAGATCGACCCGAGACCAGCGCAACGCGCAGATCTCACCTCGCCGCACACCGGTAGTCATCACCAGCCACACGAGCGTGCCCCAGTCGTCATCCGACTCGAACGCCGCATCCAGCAGCCGAGCGGCATCGGCGGCGGACGGCGGGTCCGGCTGAGGTGGCTTTTGCTTAGGACGTACCGCGAACCGGGCAGGGTTGGAGTCCAGCCACTCCCAGCGCACAGCGAGGTTCAGCGCCCCGCTGATGACGGCGTGTATCTGCCGGACCGCTGAGGCCGACATGGGCCTGCACTCGTGGGGGCAGCACTTTGCCTTGACGCAGTCATGCTCGCCGGCCGCCTTGTGCTCAATATGGGGCAACCGGTCGCAGCGAACCCGGCAGCGACGCAGATCTGCATACAGGTTCTCCAGCGCGCGAGGCGTGATCTTGCTGACCGGCACCGAGCCCAACGCGGGACGAATGGTGCGCCGGATGTAGCCCTCGTAGCCCTCGCGGGTGCTGTCCTCGATCTCGACGGTGCGCAGCCACTCGTCGATGACATACCCGAGCGTCGTCATGCTCCGGGTGCCTCGTTGCCGGTCGATCTCGGCCATCAGCGCCGTGAGCTTGCGCTCTGCCTGCTTGTAGGCCTTCTCGTCCGTGCCCTTGACCGTCTCGCTGCGGTACACGCGCTTGCCAGTCACCGGGTCCACTCCGGCGTAGGCCTTCACCCGCAGTGAGGTGCCCCGCCGCTCGATCTCACCACGCTGGCGGCCGTCTCGATCTCTCGAAGCCATGCACCCAGACTACTCGCACCCGCAACGGCACCCAAAGATCTATTATATCGATCTTCGAGAGACCGTTCCAGCTGCTAGAAGATGTGGGGCGGGTGGGATTCGAACCCACGACCTGACGGATTATGAGTCCGCTGCTCTAACCAGCTGAGCTACCGCCCCGGACGGGTGTCGAGGTTAGCCCTCATGCTGATCTCGCTCTGCCGCGGGATAAGTTGATCACTCGCGGTGCTGGCGCAGCGACAGCACCGGCAGCGACCCTCGGGCACCAACACCCCTGCTTTCAGCCTCTCTGGACAGTCAGGTCCAGGCCCGGTTCACGCCACAGGAGCGACTTTCGCCGCCAGTACCCAGACGGCTGACCGAGCTACGAAGCGTACATTAATCTCAAAGCAGTGCAAAATTCTCATAACGCACTAGAGGTCCGCAGACGACGGTTTCTTCAAGGGACAAGACGGTGACTCACGAGAAAACCAAGGTGCCACTTCACCCTCACCCGCTCCGCTTCGCTGCGCCGGGTCTCACCCCCACCCGTCCCCGACTGTGATTTTCGTGACCAGGCTGGACCAGAAGGGGGAACAACCAGTGCGAAACAGCCGGCTGGCTGTGATCGTGGACCTGGTCGCCATGGCAGTGGTGGCGTGGCCGCTCATCCAGAACCTCGGTCGAACGCCGGGCTGCACCGTCACAGCACCCGCGAACGCGGTGACTGGCGCCGCTGTGCAGTTTTCCCTATCAGGCGAGCAGGCTGAGAACGCCGCAACCATCGCCGCGATCGGTATCCGATTGGGCATGCCCGACCGCGCTGTCACCGTCACGCTGGCGACCGCATTGCAAGAGTCTGGCCTGCGCAACGTGCCGGTGGACGATCGGGACTCCGCGGGACTGTTCCAGCAACGACCCAGCCAAAGCTGGGGGACGCGAGCACAGGTTCTCGACCCGATCGCCGCATCCACCGCCTTTTACCAGCATCTTCGCGCTCAACCCGGATGGGCTCAGCTGAGCGTCACTGATGCCGCCCAGCTCGTCCAGCGCTCCGCGGCGCCTTATGCCTACGCGCAGTGGGAACCGCGGGCCCACGCCACCCAGCCGCCCTCACCGGTGCGGAGCCCGGCGCGCTGACCCGGCTCGCTATCGACCGTGTGACCTTCGACGGGCGCACCTAAACTATGGACTCCGGCACGTGGTCCCAGACGGGACCGGCTAACGGCGTGTTGTCCCTGCACCAAACCCGAAGTGCGGCCTGATGCTGTGCCATCCACGGCTCGCCGAGCATGATCACTGGTCGACAGGCGGAACTATGCGGCTTCGACCCCACCGCAGCTACCGTGGAAAGACCGCTATCGAGGAGGCGGCGAGGTAAGGGCGGACAGCCAACAAAATCTCCCCCGGCAGCTTGCTGCGGGTTGGTAGTCATAAAAGGTAGCGGTGAGGGGAGTTGGCGGTACTTGAAGGGCGACCAACGGCTCACGAGGAGCGCAGCTCCAGGATCAGGTCGCCGCCTTCCACCTGCTGGACGGGTTTGATCGCTAAACGGGCCACGGTGCCGCTCTTGGGGGCGGTGATCCCGGCTTCCATCTTCATTGCCTCAATGGTGGCCACCGGTTGGCCGGCGGACACGGTGTCCCCCACGGACACCCGCAGGGTGACCACGCCGGCGAACGGCGCCGAGATCTGGTCACCGTTGGACCTGTCGGCTTTCTCGGCTACTGGGATCTTGGAGGTCACGGAGCGGTCCCGGACCTGCAAGGGCCGCAGCTGGCCGTTGAGCGTGCACATCACTGTGCGCATGCCGCGTTCGTCGACGTCACCGATCGCGTGCAGCTGAATCAGCAGTCGCACTCCCGGATCGAGGTCTATGGCGTGCTCCTCCCCGGCGCGAAGCCCGTAGAAGAACTCCTTGCTGGGCAGCACCGAGGTGTCCCCGTAGGTATCCCGGTGCTCCTCAAACTTCGTCGCCGGACCAGCGAACAGCAACCGGTTCAGCGTGCGCGCCCGGTCCTCCTGCAGACCCAGCCGGTCTTGAATGGACAGTTCAGTGATCCCCCGCTGTCCGTTGCGCCCCACCAGCGCCTTGGTACGCAGGGGTTCGGGCCACCCGCCGGGGGGAACACCGAGCTCGCCGTGCAGGAAACCGATCACCGAGTCGGGAATGTCGAAGCGAGCGGGGTCGGCCTCGAAGTCCTTCGGCGCGACACCGGCGCCGACCAGGTGCAGCGCCAGATCCCCGACGACCTTGGACGACGGGGTCACCTTCACCAACCGCCCGAGCATCCGGTCGGCCGCCGCGTAGGCCTCCTCGATCTGCTCGAAGCGGTCCGCCAGGCCCAACGCCACCGCCTGCTGGCGCAGGTTGGACAGCTGGCCACCGGGGATCTCATGGTGGTAGACCCGCCCGGTGGGCGAGGCCAGAGCGGACTCGAAGGGTGCGTAGACCCGACGCACCAGCTCCCAGTAAGGCTCCAGATCGCAGACCGCCGCCAGGTCCAACCCGGTGCTGCGCTCAGTGTGATCGGTGGCCGCGACCAGCGCGGACAGTGCGGGTTGAGAGGTGGTACCGGCCATGGAGGCCACCGCAACGTCGACGGCGTCCGCCCCGGCATCGATCGCCGCGAGCAGGGTGGCGAGTTGGCCACCGGGGGTGTCGTGGGTGTGCAGGTGCACCGGGAGATCGAACCGGCTGCGCAGCGCGGTCACCAACGTGCGGGCCGCCGGCGGCCGCAGCAGGCCGGCCATGTCCTTGATCGCCAGTACATGCGCGCCGGCCGCCACGATCTGCTCGGCCAGCCGCAGGTAGTAGTCCAGCGTGTACAGCGTCTCCGCAGGGTTGGACAGGTCAGCGGTGTAGCACAACGCTACCTCGGCGACGGCCCGGCCGGTCTCGCGCACCGCGTCGATGGCCGGGCGCATCTGGGACACGTCGTTGAGCGCATCGAAGATCCGGAAGATGTCCAGCCCGGTCTCGACGGCCTCCCTGACGAACGCGGCAGTCACCTCGGTCGGATAGGGCGTGTAGCCGACCGTGTTGCGCCCGCGCAGCAGCATCTGCAGGCACAGGTTGGGCACCGCCTCGCGCAACGCGGCCAACCGCTCCCACGGGTCCTCGGCGAGAAAACGCAGTGCCACGTCATAGGTCGCGCCACCCCAGCACTCCAGCGACAGCAGCTGCGGAGTCATCCGGGCGACGTAAGGCGCCACGGCAACCAGGTCCGCGCTGCGCACCCGGGTCGCCAGCAACGACTGGTGGGCGTCACGGAAGGTGGTATCAGTGACACCGACGGCGTCCAGGGCCCGCAACCAACGCGCGAATTCCTCCGGCCCCAGCGTGAGGAGCTGCTGCCGGGATCCGGCGGGTGGCTGCACGTCCAGATCGATCAGCGGCAGCTTGCTTACCGGGTCGACCAGATCGGGGGGATCCCCATGCGGCCGGTTCACCGTCACATCCCCGAGGTAGGCCAGTAACCGGGTACCCCTGTCCGCGGACTGCCGGGCGGTGAGCAGGTGCGGCCGCTGCTCGATGAACGAGGTGGTGACCTGGCCAGCGACGAAGGCCGGCTCGTCGAGCAGCGCAAGCAGGAACGGGATGTTGGTGGCCACCCCGCGGATCCGGAACTCGGTGAGCGCCCGCCGGGCCCGACGCACCGCGGTGGGGAGGTCGCGCCCCCGGCAGGTGACCTTGACCAGCAAGGAGTCGAAGTGCGCGCTGATCTGCGCACCCGCGTGTATGGTGCCACCGTCCAGGCGAACCCCGGCGCCACTGGCCGACCGGTATGCGGTGATCATGCCGATGTCCGGGCGGAACTCGTTGGCCGGGTCCTCGGTGGTGATCCGGCACTGCAGCGCCGCGCCGCGCGGCACGATCGCGTCCTGGGACAGCCCGAGGTCGGCCAGCGTCTCCCCCGCCGCGATCCGCAGTTGAGCGACGACCAGGTCGATATCGGTGATCTCTTCGGTCACCGTGTGCTCAACCTGGATGCGCGGGTTCATCTCAATGAACGCATGGTCACCAGCGCGGTCGACGAGGAACTCCACAGTACCCGCGTTGACGTACCCGATCTGCCGGGCGAAGCGCACCGCATCGGCGCAGATCAGCTCCCGCAGACCGAGGTCCAGGTTCGGCGCGGGGGCCACCTCCACTACCTTCTGGTGCCGCCGCTGCACCGAGCAGTCACGCTCGTAGAGGTGGATGACATCCCCGGTCGGGTCGGCGAGAATCTGTACCTCGATGTGCCGGGGATCGAGGACCGCGCGCTCCAGGAACACCGTCGGATCGCCGAATGTCGACTCGGCCTCGCGGCTGGCGGCCTCCAGCGCATCCCGCAGGCCGCGCGCAGCAGTGACCCGGCGCATACCGCGCCCACCGCCCCCGGCGACGGCCTTGACGAAGACCGGAAACCCGATCTCGTCAGCGGCAGCCAGCAGTTCGTCGATGTCCGCGGACGGGGCACCGGATACCAGCACCGGCACTCCGGCATCGCGCGCCGCAGCCACCGCCCGCGATTTGTTGCCCGCCAACGCCAGCACCGCAGGCGGCGGTCCGACAAAGGTGATGCCGGCCTGCTGGCAGGCCATGGCCAGTTTCGGGTTCTCCGACAGGAAGCCGTAACCGGGATAGACCGCGTCGGCCCCGGCGTGCTGGGCCGCCCGGATGATCTCCTCCACCGAGAGGTACGCCCGAACCGGATGGCCTTTCTCCCCGATCTGGTAGGCCTCGTAGGCCTTCAGCCGGTGCTCGGAGTTGCGGTCTTCGTAGGGAAACACTGCGACCGTCTGGCAACCTAGTTCGTAAGCGGCCCGAAACGCTCGGATCGCGATCTCCCCACGGTTGGCGACCAGCACCTTGCGGAACATGGCCAGCTCCCTTCCCCACGACAGCTCGGCCAGGATTTGCTACCGGCTGTACCCAACGCATCATCCCAGGTAATGGCGGTCTCCGGGGATGTCCGATCCGCTCAGCGCAGGGCACTCCCCAGGCGAGCGGCGAGAGGGGTATCAAGGATGGGACAGGAAAGGACGCAGCCATGGGCAGATCTCGGTACCACGATTACCACCGCTATTACCGCCACCGAGGCCTGGTGCGGCGGCCCGTGGGTCCGCTGCTGGTACTGCTGTGCGCAGCACTGCTGGCCACCGTCGGCCTGACCGCTGTGGCCTTGGTCACCATGCTGGTGGTGCTCGGGGTCCCCGTACTGTTCGGAGTGGGCGCGGTAGTCGTGACGCGGCATCTGTACCGCCGCCATCGCCGGGCGACGGGGTGGTGGCAACCGCCGCCTGTCGCTCGGATTCAGCCGGTTGCGGACTGGTCTGCCACCCGGGCCCGGTTCGCCCAGCTGACCAGCGAGTACGGCCAGTTCGAATGCGACCCGCTCGCGGTGCTGCGGCTGCCCGCGCTGACGGATGTCACCGTGGCCTCCACCAGCCGATTCGTGGACACCTTCGCCGAGGCCCAGGCGCTGGACACCGATACCAAACCACCGGCTGCACACCAGGCTCGCTTCGCCACCGCAGTGGATCAGGCGTGGCGCGCCTGGCGCGCTGCCCGGGACGCGGCGGAACGTATCCGGCTGGCCGGGATCCCCGAACCGGAGCGGGCCACCGTGCAACGGGCGATCAAGCTGCTCACCGTGGCCCAGAACTCCAGCCACGACGCCGAGCGCATCGCCGCATACGCCAAAGCCCGCACAGAGCTAGCAAAACTGGAGAACAACGGCACCCTGCGCCTCCCCCCACCCGCCACTGCTGCCCTCAACGCCGCCGCGCGCATCCAGTTACCCGCCGGCTACCCCTCCCGACATGGAGACATATCGGGGTAAAACTGGCGCTATTTACCCCGATATGTCTCCATGTCGGGAGGCAGGCGGGCGCCTAGACGCGTGAAACAGGCTTGGGCGGTGGCGCGTTCGTGGCGGGCCGCGTCTGGCTGACCGGCCCGGTCCAGCGCGGTGGCCAGCAACACCCGAGCGCGGGCACTCTCATACGGTGACCGGTCCTCACCCCACAGCGTGACGCTGCGGCGCAGCGACCGCAGCGGGTCGTCCTCGCCGGTGGCCAACGCCAGCTCACCGTGGGCACCCTCGGCCGCCGCGAGCAGCGCCTTGCTGCCGTAGGTCTGCGCCGCTTCGGTCAGCTCGGTCACGGCGGCGCGGGCGGTGTCGTGATCGTCGACGGCCAGCGCGATAGTCACCTGATCGGGAAGCAACCGGGTACGGTCCAACCGGTCCCACCGTCTCCCCGCCAGCGCCGTGTTGATCAATTCGGCTGCCTCGGTGGGGCGACCGCGCAACAACTCCAGGCGGGCCCGGCCGGGCAATGAGCTGGCCCCCAGCTCCTCAGCCTTAGCAAAGGCATCCTCGGCGCTGGTGAGGTCCCCGAGCCGCAGCCGGATCTCACCGATGCTGGCGAAGGCGAGGCCAACGTGACCCAGGTCGAAGCACTGCATGCTCACGCAGGCCCGGCGAGCCTCCTGCTCAGCGAGTGCCCAGGTACCCCGACTGATCATGATAGCGATGCGGTGGGTCTCGCAATCGCCGGGAAAGCTGGTCAGCCCGGTACGCACGAAGCAGTCCTCAATGGCCTCGGTCCATTCGTGGGCGCGGCGATGGTCACCCAGCTCGTAGCAGGTGCGGATGATCTGACAGTAGATCGCCGCCGTGACGAGCTGCGAGAAGTCCCCGGCGATGGTCATCGCCATTCCCTCGTCATGCAGGGCCAGTCCCTCCGCGACCTGCCCACAGCGGAGAAACACGGTGCCCCGGAACACCAGGCCGATGGCTTGCAGCTCAGCGACCCCGTGTCGGATCCCCACCTCGTAGGTCGACTGGGCGGCAGCCAGGCTCTTCTCGTGGTCACCCATGCCCAGCGCGATGAACGTGGTCACCAAGGACAGGTAGCCGTGCTCAGCGCACTCGGGCTCGGTCTCCAGCAGCCGCTGCGCGCGATGAAACCAGCCGCTGGCTACCGCGTGCTGCCCGACACCTCCGTGTTGCAGCATGAGCATGATCGCGTCCAGGGCAGCTCGGCGGTGGTCAGCGGCCTTCAGGTGGGCATGGTGGCCACGCTGCCGCGCAGACAACGCCTCCCGGTACCGCCCCGACCACCAGGCCGCTTCGGCCAAGCCATCAAGGTCCTCCGCGCCCAGTGGTGCCGCCTGGTCCGCAGCGCACAGCAGCTCAAAGGCACCCGCCCAGTTGTGGGCCGCCAGCGCGGCACGGGCCTCGGGCAGCAGTTTCTCCGCACTCGGCAGCTCCGTCCCGGACCGCTCAGCTGAATGCTGCGATTGCGCCGGTCGCCAGTCCAGGTCAGGACGCTGGGCGAGTACGGCCTCATGCAGCCGGACCAGTTCGGGGCTCGGGTCGATGCCGAGCGCCTCGGCGAGCTGCTCCCGCAGCCGCGCGTAGGCCGCCAGCGCGTCGGCTTGCCGCCCGGAGCGGTACAACGCCCGGATGAGCTGGGACCACAACCGCTCGCGCAGCGGTTGTTCGACCACCGCCTGGCTCAGCTCGCCGCACAGCGCCGCGTGCCGACCCAGTACGAGGTCGGCATCTACCCGATCCTCCACCGCCGCGAGGCGCAGCTCGGTGAGCCGGGTGATCTCGGCCTGAGCGAAGAGCTCCAGGCCGAATTCGGCCAGCGGCGCGCCACGCCACAACGCCAGCGCGGTGCGCAGGATTTCGGCAGCCTGACCCGGGTCGGCAGCCAGCGCGTCACGACCCTCGCGAACCAACCGCTCGAACCGCACGGCGTCGACCGCCTCGGGTGCGACGGCCAGCAGATAGCCTTGACCGCGGGTGCGCAGCAGGCCGTCCTGAGCTCGCGGCGCACGATCGGGTTCCAGAGCCCTGCGCAGGTGGGATATGTAGGTCTGCAGGGTGTTCGCGGCGGTAGCCGGCGGTTCGGCACCCCAGAGCACCTCGATCAGCCGGTCGGCCGAGACCACCTCGTTCGCATGCACCACGAGCATGGCCAGCAGCAACCGCTCTTTGGCGCTGGACACCTCGATCCGACGATGCTGATCCAGCACCTCCAACGGACCGAGAATCGCAAACTCCACCCCAGTGCCTCCAGACCCCGTTCCAGTGGCGCTTCAGTAATTCTTCAGTTGTGACGCTGAGACTGATCACTCTAGGTCTTCGTCTGGTAACGCAGAGGAACCAGTGGTCAAGATCATAGCTCTTCCGCAGTGACTCGATCACCACACTATCGGGTCACTGTTGACCTGGGTGCCGAGCCACCGGTCCTGGTGGATGGGTCCCTGGGGTTCTGGGAACCGCGTGCGGCTGCCCGGAATGGGCGACGGGTACCCGCCGGCAAGGGGGCGGCGGGTACCCGTCGCGTCCCCCCATCAGCAGCCGGTCATAGACTGACTGCGCAGCAATCAACACGGAATGAGGATGAGTGAGATGACCACTGCCTCGTGGCCGGACCACCTCCTCACCCTCACCGAGTGGGACACGCTGCCCGAGGACACGTCGCGTCGGTGCGAGCTGGTCGAAGGGGTCTTGCTAGTGGTTCCCAGGCCGGCTCCACCTGGTTGACGGCGGCTACGAACACGCGGCAGGTGGTACCGGCGTGATCAGCGTTCTCGCCCCGTGCCCAGTGAAGCTCGATCTTGACACACTGACCAGCCGCCGCTGACCTAGAGCTATCGGCCGATGGCGGGGTGGCCGTTGCGCGGGTAGAACTCCCATCAGGACGCCGACCGCTGTAACGTCGATCACTGGGAGCTGCGGATGCGGGCACGTCGATTCGGCACCGCACTTGCCGTGGGGCTGCTGCTCGGAACGGGTCTGGTTACCAGCGCGCAGGCCGCGTCGCAGCTGGGCCCACCAGTCAAGACAGCGGTAGCGCGGGGACACGGCGGGGCAGTGGTCTCGGACACCGTGGAGTCGACGCAAGCCGGCCTGGACGTGTTACGCAGCGGCGGGACCGCCGTCGACGCCGCGATCGCGGTCGCCGCGACTCTCGGCGTGACCGATCCCTACGTCGCGGGCCTCGGCGGCGGCAGCTACCTGGTCTATTACGACGCGCGCACCCGCCGGGTGTCCACCATCGACGGGCGGGAGACCGCGCCCGCCGCCGACGGGCCATCGATGTTCCTCGACCCCACGACCAGGCAACCACTGCCGTTGCCGGCCGCAGTCACCAGCGGACTGTCCGTTGGTGTGCCGGGCACGCTGGCCACCTGGGAGCGCGCGCTGCAGCGGTGGGGCCGCTTCCGGCTCGCCGAGGACCTGCAGCCGGCCGAGCGGGTCGCCGAGCGCGGATTCACCGTCGACGCGACATTCCAGGAGCTGACCCGGCAGAACGCCACGCGATTCGCCCAGTTCGGCTCGACGGCGACACTGTTCCTGCCCGGCGGCAGCCCGCCGGTGGTGGGCTCGACCATGCGCAATCCTGATCTCGCAAAGACCTACCGGGAGATCGGCAAGCGCGGGATCGGCGCGTTCTACGGTGGCTCGATCGGCACCGACCTGGTCAACACCGTGCAACACCCGCCAGTGACTCCAGGCGCCACCGCCCGGCCCGGCCCAATGGCGCTGTCGGATCTGCGTGCTTACCGCGCGCTGGACTCCGACCCCACGCACATCACCTACCACGGCCTCGACGTGTACGGCATGGCCGCGTCCTCCAGTGGCGGCATCACCGACGGCGAGGCGCTCACCATCCTCGACACCGTCGACCTGGCCTTGCTGAGCCCGGTACAGGCGCTGCACCACTACCTGGAGGCCACCCGGCTCGCGTTCGCCGATCGCAACCGCTACCTCGGCGACCCCCAGTACGTGGACGTGCCCCAGCAACAACTGCTCGCACCCTCGTTCGGTCGCCAGCGGGCCTGCCTCATCGACCCGGCGAAGGCCGCCACCAGCCCCGTCCCGCCGGGCGACCCGAGCGACGGCTCGAGCGGCTGCCAGCTGCCCTCCGGAGGGGCTGTCACGGTGCCCGACCGGGACCACCACACCAACCACTTCGTGGTCGCCGACGGTGCAGGCAACGTCGTGTCCTGCACGAGCACGCTCGAGCAGTTCGGTGGCAGCGGGATCGTGGTACCCGGCCGCGGGTTCCTGCTCAACAACGAGCTCACCGACTTCACCTTCGCACCGACGCAGGGCAACGAGCCCAACCTGCCGGCGGCCGGGAAGCGACCGCGCTCGAGCATGGCGCCGACCATCGTGCTACGCGACAGTCGACCATTCCTGGCGGTCGGCTCGCCGGGTAGCGCCACGATCATCACCACGGTGTTGCAGATTTTCCTCAACCGGATCGACCTCGGTATGAGCCTGCCGGATGCCATCGCCGCGCCTCGTGCCTCGCAACGTAACACCGCGACCACCCAGGCGGAGCCAGCGTTCATCGCGGCGGCCACCACGCGTGGCCTGGAGGCACTCGGGCACAAGTTCGCGATCAGCGACATCTCCCCGCTGGATCCCACGATCAAGACCAGCCCGGAGATCGGCATGGCGTCAGCCCTGGAGTTCCTACCCAACGGCACAGTCCTCGCCGCCGGCGAGCCAACCCGGCGCGGCGGCAGCGCAGCCGGCGTCGTCCGCCCCACCCGCTGAGCCGGCTCAGACCTTCTCCAGGAACTCCGCGCGCTGCTCGTCGAGCAGGTCGGCGCTCAGGCGGGCCAGGCCGGGATGCCCAGCGAGCTCGGGATCGGCCTGAACCAGCAGCTGGGCGACCTCCCGCGCCTGGCCGATCAGGTCCGCGTCACGCAGCAGCGAGAGCAGCTTGAGCCCGGAACGGCGACCGGACTGCACCGCGCCGAGCACATCACCCTCCCGACGCAACTCCAGGTCCAGCTGGGCCAGCTCGAACCCGTCGGTGGTGGCAGCGACGGCGTCCAGCCGTTCCCGGCCGGTGGTGATCGATGGGGAGTCGGTGACCAGCAGGCACAACCCGGGATGCGACCCCCGACCTACCCGGCCGCGCAGCTGGTGCAGCTGACTGACCCCGAACCGCTGCGCATCCATGATCACCATGACGGTGGCGTTGGGCACGTCCACCCCGACCTCAATGACGGTGGTGGCCACCAGAACGTCGATCTCGCCGGCGGCGAACGAACGCATCACGGTGTCCTTGTCGTCTCCCGGCAGCCGGCCGTGCAACACCCCCAGCCGCAACTCGGCCAGCGGACCTTCCGCAAGCTGCGGAACCAGATCGAGCACCGCCAGCGGCGGGCGCCCACCATCCTCACCCCCCGAAGCGTCCTCGCCGGCGGCTGCCGCATCACCGATCCGCGGGCACACCACGTACGCCTGCCGCCCGGCGGCCACCTCCTCGGTGATCCGCCGCCACACCCGGTCCAGCCAGCCGGGTTTCTCCCCGACCGGCACCACGGTGGTCGAGATCGGCGACCGACCGGCTGGCAGCTCGCGCAGCGCGGACACTTCCAAGTCACCATAGACGGTCATCGCGACGGTGCGCGGGATCGGCGTCGCAGTCATCACCAGCACGTGCGGGCTGGCGCCGCCGGCCGCCCTGGACCGCAACGCGTCACGCTGCTCGACGCCGAAGCGGTGCTGCTCATCGACCACCACCAAGCCCAGATCGGCGAAGGACACCCGATCCTGGATCACGGCGTGCGTGCCGACCACGATCCCGGCCGTGCCACTGGCCGCGTCCAGCAACGCCTGCTTGCGGGCCCGGGCCGGCAGCGACCCGGTGAGCAGGGCGATCCGGGTGGCCTGCGCGGCTGATCCCAGCTCGCCGGCCCGGCCGTGCTCACCCAGCATGTCGCGCAGGGACCTGGCGTGTTGCGCGGCGAGCACCTCAGTGGGCGCGAGCAGCACCGCTTGCCGTCCCGCGTCGACGACCTGCAGCATCGCCCGCAGTGCTACCACAGTCTTACCAGATCCGACCTCGCCCTGCAGTAGCCGGTTCATCGGGTGCGCGCCAGCCAGCTCGGTGGCCAGCAGCTCGCCCACCTGCTGTTGCCCGGCGGTCAACGTGAAAGGCAGCACCGCGTCGAACGCGGCGGCCAGCCCGCCGTCGCGGCGCGGGCAGACCGGCGCGGGCCGGCGCGCCGCCTGATGACGACGCCGCGCGAGAGTGAGCTGCACCGCCATCGCCTCGTCCCACTTCAGCCGGCGGTGCGCGGCGGCGATCTCAACCCGGTCGTCGGAGCGGTGTACGGCCCGCAACGCCGCACCCAGCGGCAGCAGCCGATGCCGCGCGAGCAGATCGTCTGGAAGCGGGTCCGCCGGGTCGTCCAGGAGGTCGAACACCTGCCGCACACAGAGTTGGATCGTCCACGAGGGCAGGTCCTTGGTGGCGGGGTAGACCGGGATGAGTGGCCGGGTGAACTCGGCGAGCTGGTCCGCGTCACCGTCGAGCAGCTGGTATCTCGGGTGGGTGAGCTGCAGGATGCGTTTCTTGCCGTAGGTCGTCACCCGGCCCGCGAACAACGCCTTCCGCCCGGGGGTGAGCGTGTCGGGCAGAAATCTCTGGTTGAAGAACGTGAGGTTCAGCTCGCGGGTACCGTCGAAGATCACTGCTTGCTGGATGGTGCCGTTCTTCTGTTGCATCCGCCGGGAGCTGCATGAGCGGACCTCGGCAACCACCGTGACGTCCTCCCCTACCGCCAGACCTGCGATCGGGGTCAGCTGGCCTTGATCGGCGTACCGGCGTGGGTAGTGCCGCAGCAAATCGGTCACGGTGCGCACGTCCAACTGCTCGGCCAGCAATGTCGCCGACTTCGCGTCGAGCACCCCGTCCAGCGCATCATCCATCCCGGCCATGCCTTACGTCACCCCCACGCTCCGTTTCACAACGCCGCCTTCCTCGAAGCTGGCCTGAAGGTCGACGTCAAAGGTTACCGATCCACTGCGGTCCCCGGTGCGCAGCGTCGCGCGCCGTCGGGTTACCCTATGCCGAGCCGCCCGGAGCGGGCGTGCACCCTTGCAACGAACCTCAGGGAGTGTGTGACGTGGCTGCCGTGTGCGACGTCTGCGGCAAGGGACCGGGCTTCGGCATGTCGGTCTCGCACTCGCACCGGCGGACTCACCGTCGGTGGAACCCGAACATCCAGACCGTCCGGGCGAAAATCAGCGCCAGTCAGCGCCGCCGCCTCAACGTTTGCACCTCCTGCCTCAAAGCGGGCAAAGTCGTTCGCGGCTGACCGTTACGGTAGGGCCCAGTTCACGGGGTCGGCTCCGAGGTCGGCGAGCAGCTGGTTGGCGCGGCTGAAGGGGCGGGAGCCGAAGAAGCCGCGGTCGGCCGACATGGGCGACGGGTGGGCGGACTCGATGCACGGGACGTCGGTAAGTATCGGGCTCAGTGTGCGCGCATCCCGGCCCCACAGGATCGCCACGAGCGGCTGTGCGGGACGCGCCACCAGCGCACGGATGGCCTGCTCGGTGACCTCTTCCCAACCCATGCCGCGGTGCGCGCCTGGACGCCCTGGTTCCACCGTGAGCACCCTGTTGAGCAGCAACACACCGCGCGTGGCCCACGGGCTGAGATCCCCGGTGGACGGGGTGGGCAACCCGAGGTCGTCGCTGTACTCCCGAAAGATGTTGGCCAGACTGCGCGGCAGCGGCCGCACCCCCGGCTCGACCGAGAAGGACAGCCCCACCGCGTGGCCCGGAGTCGGGTACGGGTCCTGGCCGACGATGAGCACCCGCACCTGGTCGAAGGGCTGAGTGAAGGCACGCAGGATGTTGGCTCCGCAGGGCAGGTAACGCCGCCCCGCGGCGATCTCGGCGCGGAGGAAGTCCCCGGCGGCGGCAATCTCACTGGCCACCGGGGCCAGCGCGCCGGCCCAGCCGGTTTCTACGATCTCGTTCACAGCTGCTGGCACGGTCGGCGACTGTAGCGGGTGGTCAGCGGGTGGATTGCGCCGCCACCGGCAGGAGCTTGCCGAAGCAGCGACTGCGCAGGTCACACCGGTACATCCCGAATCGGGGAATCTCAATATATCCCGACGAGGTGTAGAGCCCGATCGCCTCAGGCTGGCGGATCCCGGTCTCGAGTACCAGTCGCCGCTGACCCGCGGCGACCGCCCGGCGCTCCAGTTCGGCAAGCAGGACCCGGGACAACCCCCGGCCGCGCGCCGCCGGCACCACATACATTCGTTTGATCTCAGCATCGCCCTCGGCGAACTCCGGCCCGGGCTCGCGGGCCCGCCAGCCGCCACAGGCCAGCGCCCTCTCGTCGAGGTAACCCACCACGAACGTGCCGCGCGGCGCCACGAACTCACTGACGTCGACCGGAGTGGCGTCGTCACCACCGTAACGACGGACGTACTCCTGTTGTAGGGCGGTGATCAGCCGGTCCGCGTCGGGGTGGTCCAGGGTCAGCGTCCGTAACTCCACATGAGGCAGCCTAGGGCTGCTCGTGAGTGGTATTGAGTGCTATAGCACTCAATACCACTCACGAGAAGTGCTCCCAGCCCCCTGGGAGCACCTCATCTCCGTCGACGGTCACGCCGCGGCCTTCCCGTACCACGCCGATCTTTGTCCACCCGGCAGGCAGCGCAACCCCAGCGGGGAAGCTGGCCAGTAGTGCGTGATCTTCTCCCCCGGTGCGCACCCAGTGCTGCACCTCAGCACCCAGCGCTGCGGCTGCCTCGACCAGCTGGACCGCCACCGGGACCGCCACCGAGTCGATGTCGAGGCCGACGCCGGATGCCTCGGCGAGGTGCCCCGCGTCGGCAAGCAGGCCATCCGAGACGTCGATCATCGCTGTGGCGCCGGCCACGGCGGCCTGCGGGCCGGCGCCGTAGGGAGGCTCCGGCACCTGATGCGCACCTACCACCGCCAGCGGAGATCGCAAGCCCCGGCGGAGCACGGCGAGGCCCGCGGCGGACCAGCCCAATCGCCCGCACAACCCCAGCACGTCCCCCACCCGAGCACCAGATCTGGGGACCGGCGCCCGGCCCTGCAAATCCCCCAGCGCGGTCACCGACACGACGATCTCGGCTGCGCTGACCACGTCACCACCGACGATGCCGGTACCGGCCCGCCCGGCCTCCTCCCACATGCCGGCCGCGAGGCCATCCACCGTCGATACCGGCGTGCTCCCGGGAACGGCCAGCCCGACCACCAACGCGGTGGGCACCGCACCCATGGCCGCGATGTCGGCCAGGTTGGCGGCGATCGCCTTGCGCCCGATCTGGTGCGGCGTGGACCAGTCCAGCCGGAAGTGCACCCCTTCGACGAGCACATCGGTGGTCACCACCACTCGGCCGTCCGCGGCGACCAGCACCGCAGCATCGTCTCCCGGGCCGAGCAGGGTGGCCGGCGGCAGTGCCCGGCCCGCGGTCACCCGGGCGATCAGGCCGAACTCGCCCAGCTCGGCTACCGAGCGATAGGTTTCGTTCCTACCCATCGAGCCGCCAACACGAAGGGCCAGGCCGTGGTTCAGGCATATATCCTCATCCAGACCGAAGTCGGCAAGGCGGCGGCGGTGGCCGCGGCGGTGTCGAGTCTGCCCGGCGTCACGAGCGCGGAAGACGTCACCGGTCCCTACGACGTGATCGTGCGAGCGGAGGCCCCCGACGTGGATCAGTTGGGCCAACTCGTAGTGGCCCGGGTGCAGCAGGTGATAGGCATCACCCGCACGCTGACCTGCCCCGTCGTGCATCTGTCCTGACAGCATGCTCTCGCAACCGGCTGGTACCCCGCGCTGGCCGATCGGGATCGCACTGGCCCTGGCAGCAGCACTAGTGGTGGGGGTGCTCATCGCTGCCGCGATGGTGCGCGGTCAAGCTTTGGACCCGCTGGGACTGGCCGTGGTCCCGGCCCCCTCAGCCGGTTCCACGGACTGCGCACGGCTGCTGGCTGCCCTACCCGAGAAGCTGGAGGGCGGCGAGCTCGGCACCCTGGAACACCGCCAGCTCGCTGGCCCGGTCCCGGCGGGCGCGGCCGGCTGGGGTGAGCCGCCGGTGGTGTTGCGCTGCGGACTCGACCGGCCTGCCGAGCTCACCGTGACCTCACGACTGCTGGACATCTCAGGGGTGCAGTTCCTCGAGATCGTCAGCCCGGGCACGAGCACCTGGGTCGCGGTGGACCGACCGGTCTACATCGTGGTGGCCCTACCACCGATCAGCGGCAGCGGGCCACTGCAGCAGATCGCCACCGTGATCGCGAAAACCCTGCCGCAACGCGAGGTGAGCCTCCCTCGCTGAGTCACCGCAGCCCGGTGCCGCGGGCCATGGCGGTGTCGATCAATGTGGACAGCAGCGTGGAGTAGTCCACTCCGGTCGCCGCCCACATCCGGGGGTACATCGAGATCGGCGTGAAGCCAGGCATCGTATTGATCTCGTTGACGGTCAGCGCACCGTCAGCTCCGACGAAGAAATCGACCCGGGCAAGACCTTGGCAGTCCAGGGCGCGGAACGCGGCAATGGCCATCGCCTGCAGCTCGGCGGTGACGTCGTCGTCGAGCTTGGCAGGGATGTCGAACTCGCAGGCGTCGTCGAGATACTTGGCGTCGAAGTCGTACCAGCTCCCGAAGTCCTCCGCCACCACCCGGATCTCCGCTGGCAACGATGCCTCGATCCGGCCGTCCGGGAACTCCAGCACCCCGCACTCCATCTCGCGACCGGTCACCGCCGCCTCGACGAGCACCTTGGGATCGACCGCGCGAGCGGTGGCGATTGCCGAAGGCAACTCCGACCAGTACAGCACCTGGGTAATGCCCACCGACGAGCCCGCCCTGGCCGGTTTGACGAAGACCGGCAGGCCCAGCCGGGCGCGCTGATGCGCGGTAAGGGTGCGGTGATCGGCGCGCAGCACCACGGTGTCGGTGACCGGCAAGCCCTCGACCCGCAACAGCTTGCGAGCGAACTCCTTGTCCATCCCCGCCGCACTGGCCAGCACCCCCGAGCCGACATAGGGCAGGTCGGCCAGCTCCAGCAGTCCCTGGATCGTGCCGTCCTCACCAAAAGCGCCGTGCAGCATCGGAAACACCACATCAACCCCGGAGAACACCTCGCCGAGCCGGTCGCCGACGAAGCACACCAGTTCGTGCTTCGTCGGGTCACCGGGCAGGGCAAGCGCCGTGGCGGCGCCGTCCACGGCGGGAAGCTGCCGGTCGCGGATGGTCAGTTCGGCCGGGTCGCCAGTACCCAGCACCCAGGCGCCAGCCGCGCTGATGCCGACTGGGATGACCTCGAATCGCGTCCGGTCCAGGTGGGTCAGCACGCTTCCCGCCGAGACACAGGAGATCGCATGTTCGCTGCTACGGCCACCGAAGACAACAGCGACCCGCAGCCTGCGCTCCACCATGGCGGCAGACCATACTCGGGGTTCCGACGGTGCAGTGCCCCCCTTCCAGAACGCCACTTCGCCGTTCATCGTAGTCACCATGATGCTGTCCCCCACCGCACGCAGCACCCCGCGCCGGAAGGGCGAGCGGGCCCGCCACGACCGCGCTGAGCTGTACGCCCTGCTGGACTCCGCGCTGATCTGCCATCTCGGGCTGGTGCTCGACGACGCCCCGGTGGTGCTGCCCACCGGATACGGGCGCGACGGCGACACCCTGTATCTGCACGGTTCCACTGGTGCGGCGAGCCTGCTGGCCGCCTCGCAGGGCGCGCCGGTCTGCGTCACCGTCACCCGGCTCGACGGGGTGGTCTATAGAACAGCCCAGTGCATCAGCAAGGTCCTCGATGAGACCTCGCCGGTGAAAACCACGCAGACCACGTTCCAACATCGACAGGTAAAGCCCGCTGATCCCGGCCAGGCCACCCGCGACCTCCAGGCTCAACCCACGACGACGACGGATCATGCGAGCGTTCTCACCGATCGTCCGCACATCGTCGTCAGCGTCCACGACAACTCCCCATGCCGGGACGCTACTTCACCAGTCCACTCCGGCCTGTTCCACGCTGACGTGACGCAGGCCCGGCGGCTCCAGCCGGTACCGGTTCATGATTGTCAGACCCGGGGCGTAGACGTGCACGCTCACCGCTGGCACGGTGCCGGTATTGGTCATCTGGTGGACGTAGTGCGGGCCGAAGGCGCGGCAGCGCCCGACGACCAACTCGTGGGTGACCTCCACCGGGGGCCGGCCGGGCGTCGCGGCGACCACCCGTTCGGTCAGCGCGCCCGCAGCAATCGCGAAGGCGCCCGAAGCCGGGCCGTGGTCGTGCAGGTCGGTGCCCTGACTAGGCAGCCAGGACAACAGCCACACCTCATGCTGGCTCGTTCGTTCGAGCAGCCGATACCAGCGGGTGTCGGTGCGGTAGCCCAGCAAGAGGCGCCAGCGCTCCGGGTGCGCGGCCAGGGTCATGGCGATGCTGGTCGGTCCGCCGGGACGAGCGAAATCAGCAGCCGGGACGGTGAGGTAGGGCACGGCGTACACGGGAAGTTCCTCCGCGGGATCGGTGAGCCGGCCGCGACACAGCCACCACCCGGGCAGGGCAGGCCGTCAAGGACACGCGGTCAGCGGGACAGGGATCTCACCGCGTGGGACAGAGCGCACTCGCCACCAGGCGCAGATCCACCGGGGACCGCCAGACCAGGGCGAGAGTGCTGCTCACAGTGATGGATCAAACCAGCAGATCCGCATCCCGGTCAAGAACTCACGTCGAGTGCCTGCCGCAGATCGGCAAGCAGCTCCTCAGGGTCCTCCACCCCGACGGACAGCCGCACTTGGCCGGGCGCTATTCCGGCCGCCGCGAGCGCGGTGTCGTCGAGCTGGCGGTGGGTGGTCGATGCCGGATGGCTGACCTTGGAGTGCACGCTGCCCAGCGAGGACGCGATCTGCACGGTGCGCAGCGCGTCACAGAAGGCCATTCCGGCCGCCCGCCCACCCCGGACATCCACTGTGACCAGGCTGCCGAACAGCCCGTCCCGGAACAATCCCCGGGCCGTGACGTGCTGGGGGTGCGAGGGCAGGCCGGGGTAGTGCACCCGCAGCACGGCGGGGTGGCCGGCGAGCTTCTCAGCCAGCACCGCTGCGGTCACGCTTTGCCGCACCACGCGCAGCTCCAGGGTCTCCAGGCCCCGGTGCAGCAGGAATGCCTCGTCCGGGGCCAGGCACCCACCGAGGTCGATCCGCGCCTCCCGGACGGGCCCGAGGTGCTCTCGCCGACCGATCGCCACCCCGCCGGTGGCGTCGGCGTGCCCCCCGAGGAACTTGGTCGCCGAGTGCACCACCAGGTCGGCGCCGTGCTGCAGCGGGCGGCAGAGGATGGGGGTGGTGAACGTGGAGTCCACCACGAGCCGGCTGCCGACCTGATGCGCGAGCTGTGCCAGGGCACGCAGGTCGGGCACGGTGAGCGTCGGGTTGGCGACGGTCTCCGCGTAGATCATCCGAGTCCGCGAGGTGACCACAGCTTCGACGGCCGCGACGTCAGTGAGATCGACCAGTACCGGACGTATTCCCCACCGGGGTAGCCACCTGGTGAGCAGTGACCAGGTGCCGCCGTAGCAGTCCACCGGGGCGATCACCTCGTCACCCGCGGTGAGGTGGCCCAGCAACGTGGCAGAGATGGCTGCCATCCCGGACCCGAACGGCTCCGCGCCGACATCGTCGGCACCTGGTGCCTCCAGCGCAGCGACCGCGGTGGCGAACGCGACCGCGGTCGGGTTGTCGATCCTCGAATAGGCGTACCCAGGGACCCGACCACTGAGCACCTCGGCGTAGTCATGCGCGCTGTCGAAGGCAAAAGCTGAGGACCGCACCACGGACAACCCGATCGGACGCGACATACCCGGAAACGCTACCGGGGATGACCGTTTCCCGCCGCTAGCACAGCGACCCGTAAGATCACGATATGGCGTTGCCGAACGAGGAGCTGATCGCGCTGCTCACCGATCTTGAGTCTGATCGAGTGGAACGCAAAGAGAGCGCAGCCAACTCCGATCGGCTCAGCGAGGCGATCTGCGCGTTTGCCAATGACATGCCGGGTTACGGCGAGCCCGGGGTGGTCTTCGTCGGCGTGTCAGACAACGGTGCTGTACTGGGTCGGCCCGTCACCGACGAACTGCGGCGGCGCTTGGCCGATCTCCGGGATCAGGGCACCATCCTGCCGCCACCAACCATGACAGTCCGGAAACTGCGGGTCGACGGCGGCGAGGTAGCCGTTGTCGAGGTCCGGCCTGCTGCGGCACCGCCGGTACGGTTCAAGGGGCGCGTGTACATCCGGGTAGGCCCGAGACGCGCGATCGCCTCCCTCGACGAGGAACGCCGGCTCAACGAACGTAGGCGCTCGCTCGACCTGCCATTCGACTCTCGACCCATCCCGGGCAGTTCACTGGCCGACCTGGACATTTACACATTCACCGCCGTGCTCCTGCCTGCCCTACTGCCGCGCGATGTACTGGCGGAGAACGAGCGCAGCACCGAGCAGCGACTGGCGGCCCTGCGGCTGACGAGCCAGAACAGTGTGCCGACGGCAGCGGGCCTGCTCGCCGTGGGTGTCGACCCGCTGGCGTTCGTACCGGGCGCCTATGTGCAGTTCCTTCGTCTGGACGGCGAAGGGCTGGACGCGCCGATCAAAGACGAGAAACGGCTCGACGGGACCCTGCTCGACGTGCTCCGCCAACTCGACGAAGTGCTCGAACTCAACATCACGACCGCGGTTGACTTCACCTCCGGTCGCCAAGAGGAGCGCATAGCGGACTATCCTCTCGTCGCGCTGCAGCAGGTGGCCCGTAATGCCGTGATGCACCGCAGCTACGAGCACACCGCCTCGCCGGTCCGCATCACGTGGTATTCCGACCGAGTCGAGGTGATCAGCCCGGGTGGACCGTACGGGATCGTCTCGGCGGACAATTTCGACCGGCCCGGCGTCACCGACTACCGCAACCCCGCACTCGCCGATCTGCTCCGGGGCCTGGGCTATGTGCAACGCTTCGGCATGGGACTGCCCTCAACCCACCGGTCACTCAAAGTGAATGGAAACCCGCCACCTGAGTTCATCGTCACGGATACTTACGTTTCCGTGACCCTCCGGAGGCGGACATGACACCACCAATCATCACCTTCTTCAACAATAAGGGCGGCGTCGGTAAGACATCATTGGTGTACCACCTGGCTTGGATGTTCGCAGACCTGGGATACCGCGTCGTGGCGGCCGATCTCGACCCGCAGGCGAACCTCACAGCTGCTTTTCTCGACGAGGAGAAAATCGAGCAACTGTGGAACAGCGCCGAGCCGCGCACAATGTGGTCGGCGATCCGCCCCTTCGTTGATGACGAGGGGGTAATCGGTGCGGTCACACCCACCCCGACCACCGACGAGCGGCTTGCACTGCTGCCCGGCGACCTCTCACTGTCCCGGTTCGAGGACGAACTGAGCAGCCAATGGCGGGAGTGTCTCGATGGCACACGGCTACGTCCTTTCCTCGTCACTGCCGCCTTCTGGACGGTGCTGCGCTCCGCCGCCGAGGCGCATCACGCCCAGTTCGTGCTCGTCGACGTCGGACCCAGCCTGGGCGCAATCAACCGCGCAGCCCTGGTCGCCTCTGACCAGGTCATCGTCCCGGTCGCTCCCGACCTGTTCAGCCTGCAGGGACTGCGAAATCTCGGGCCCACGCTCCGCGATTGGCGAAATGGCTGGCGCAAGCGGCTCGGTGAACTGGGCAATTCTGACCGGCCACTTCCGGCCGGAAGCATGGCACCGCTCGGGTATGTCGTGCTCGGCCACGGAGTGCGGCTGGACCGGCCCGTCAAGGCATACCAGCGGTGGATCGCTCGGATTCCTCATGAGTTCCACAACACTGTGCTCAACGAGACGACAGCTCCGCCCGTTCCTGATCCATACTACCTCGCCCAACTCAAGCATTACCACAGCCTGATGCCACTCGCACAAGAGGCAAGAAAACCGATGTTCGCACTGAAGCCGGCTGACGGCGCTTTCGGCGGGCATGCCCAGGCTGCCCAGCGTGCCTACGACGACTTCCGCAATCTTGCCGTCAACATCCTCGACGCGACTGCGGCGTTCGTCATCAAACCCTAATCTAATGGGGGGTGCACCAGCCCGCTCTGCGGGGGCGGGTGGCGCGCACGGTGTGTTCCAGGAGTAGTGCGGTGGTTACCGGGCCGACTCCGCCGGGTACTGGGGTGAGCGCGCCGGCGACCTCGGCGGCAGCTGGGTCTACGTCACCGGCCAGTCCCCCGCCCGCGGTGGGATTGGTGCCGACGTCGATCACGATCGCGCCCGGCCGGAGGTGCCTGGCGGTGATCAGACCGGCCCGGCCGACCGCGGCGATCAGGACGTCCGCGGACCGGGTGATCTCGGCCAGGTCCACGGTGTGCGAATGACAGATGGTGACGGTGGCGTGCCGGTCCAGCAGCAGATGCGCGGCCGGTTTGCCGACCACAGTGGACCGGCCGACCACGACCACGTGCCGGCCGGCGAGCTCGACGCTGTGGTATTCGAGCAGCCGCACCACGGCCTCGGCGGTGGCCGGGGCGAACGCGGGTAACCCGGCGGCCAGGCGGCCGAGCGAAAGCGGGTTCGCCCCGTCGATGTCCTTGGCCAGGTCGATGCACTGCGCAAGCACGCCGAGCCGCGCACCGCGGGGCAGCGGGGTGGCCAGAATGACACCACCGACCGCCACCTGGGCGCTCAGATCCAGCAGAGTCGCGCCAATGGTGTCGGTGTCGGCTCCCGCGCCCAGGTCAACCACGTCGCAGGCAATGCCTGCTTTGCCGGCCGCGGTGGCGATCGAGCGCACGTACCACGCGCTGGCCTCATCGGCGGTCGCGGTGACCACCGCGAGCTTCGGGGGTCGGCCCCGGCCGGACAACTCGGCTGCGGCCTCGGCGGTCTCGGCGCGGATTCGGGCGGCAAGGTCTTTGCCGGCCAGCACGGTCGCGGTCATCAGGTGATCTTGTGCCGGACGGCAGCGGTAATCCGCTCGGCGCGCTCGGCGATGCCATCGACCAGCGCCGCGACCCGGGTGAGCTCAGCGGCCACAACCGGGTCCGTGATGCCGTTGAGATTGACCTCGATGTTGACCCGGGCGGTAGTCGCTGCGGCGCGGGCCGCCTCGGCGGCGGCCGCGACGTCGGTGATCACGTTGGGGTTGCCGACCGGGAGCAGGTCCTCGGCCAGCTCGACGAGTCGCAGTGCCACACCTACCACGTCTGAGGGCGGCTGCGCGGCACCGGCCAGCGCCTCGGCGATCGCTGCGGAGCGCACCGCTCTGCGCTCGTCGGTGTCCTTAGACAGCCGGTAGGCGTCCGTCACCCTGGTGAACGCCGCGGCGTCGGCCGCGGCGAGCCCGAGCGCCCGCTCGCGCAGCTCATCGGTACCCATGAGCACCGAGGCGATCGTCTCGGCGTGCTGCTCGTACTTCGTGCCGTCGCTGTAGCGGGCCACCATCCCCAGCAACGCGGCCGCCTGAGCAGCGTGCAGTGCCGCGCTCGCCCCGCCCCCAGGCGCCGGAACCCGCGCGGACAGCTGCTCCAGGAACGCCCCGATTGTCTCCTCGCGCACGCGGCGCACTGTACCTATTCCAAGTACCTAGTCCAATTCTGATCTGTGTGCACGGCTGAGCAGCTCAGCAGCCATCTCCCGGGGTGACTGGCCGTTGTAGCAGACCCGGCGCACCCCGTCGGCGATCGGCACCTCCACGCCGCAGCGGGCGGCCAGCCCCTGCACCGACAAGCAGGACTTCACGCCCTCGGCCACCTGGCCGTGGGTGGCCTGCTGGGCCTGCTCGAAGGTGTCACCGAGCCCGAGCCGGTAACCGAAGGAGCGGTTGCGGGACAACGGTGAGGTGCAGGTGGCCACCAGGTCACCGAGGCCGGCCAGGCCGGCGAAGGTCACCGGGTCGGCACCCAGTGCCGCACCCAACCGTCCCATCTCAGCCAAGCCTCGGGTGATCAGCGTCGCGACAGTGTTGTCTCCGCAGCCCAGTCCCACAGCCATCCCGCAGGCCAGCGCGATGACGTTCTTGCAGGCGCCGCCGAGCTCACAGCCGATCACGTCGATGTTGGTGTACGGCCGGAAGTAACCGGTCCCGCAGGCGTGTTGCACCGCAACGGCACGGTCGTGGTCAGTGCAGGCGACCACGCTCGCGGTGGGCTGCTCAGCAGCGACCTCACCGGCCAGGTTGGGGCCGGACACCACCACCACCTGATCGGGCGGCACGGCAGTGACGTCGATCATGACTTCGCTCATCCGCTTGAGGCTGTCCAGCTCGACGCCCTTGGCGAGGCTCACCAGGGTGGCCTCCGGTGGGATCGACTTGTGCCAGTCACCTAGGTTGTCGCGCAGGGTCTGGCTGGGCACGGCGAAGACCACCGCGTCCACCCCGTCCAGTGCCGTCTCCGCGCGCACCGTGGCCTGCAAGGAGGCCGGCAGCCGCACTCCTGGCAGGTAGTCCGGGTTGGCGTGCCGGTGGATGACCGCGTCGGCCACCTCGGCCCGGCGGGCCCAGAGCACGACGTCCCGGCCGGCGTCGGCAAGCACTTTGGCGAAGGTGGTGCCCCAGGAGCCGGCGCCCATCACCGCGATTCGCTGCACCGCCACAGTCATGACGTCTGCTCCTGGTGCGCTCCAGGGTCGAAGAAGCCGGCCGGAGCCGGCTGCCGACGCACCTCAGCGAGCAGGTCACGGACTGCGCCCATCACCCGGTCGGTAGCCTCCCGCAGCAGGGGTCCGTCCACTGGTCGCTGCCGGAATTCTGCGAGGTCCACCGGTGCACCCGCGCGCACGGTCACGTCGGTGCGGGGCAGCGGGCGAAACCGCTTGCCATAGTGGTCATAGACCCGCTGCGTACCCCAGTGCACCACCGGAATCACCGGCACACCGCTGCGCAGCGCCAGCCGGGCGATCCCGGTGTGCGCCACCATTGGCCAATGATCCGGGTCCCGGGTGATGGTGCCCTCCGGGTAGATCAGCACCGCTTTGCCCTCGACCAGTGCCTGCTCGGCGTAGCGCAGGCTGTCACCGGCTTCGGCGCTGCCGCGATGCACCGGGATCTGGCCGGCGCCGGCCATCACCCGACCGATCACCGGGAGCCGCCACAGGTTCTGCTTGGCCAGAAATCGCGGAATCCGACCTCTGCGGTGCAGGAACACCCCGGTGTAGATCGGGTCCAGGTAGGAGACATGATTGCCCGCCACCAGGACCGGCCCGGTCTCCGGAATGTGTTCCAGTCCCTCGAAACGCCGTCGCGCCAGCAGGCGGGTGAGCGGGTAGAACACCACGATACACAACCCGATCACCAGACCGGCCTTCTCCCGTGCCACGCCATCCTCCTCGCGCTGATCGTCAAACCGGTCCCAGTTGCCGAGATCGGGACCTGCTTGCAGGGTCAGCCAACGTGAGGCGAAGTCTCCCCTGCCGCCAGATCGCCGACTCCAGCGGCCACCGGCACGGGAGGATAGGGCGTGCACGTGGACCTGCTCGTCCCGGTGAAACCGCTTGCCCAGGCCAAGACCCGGCTGCGAGGGGCGGCCAGTAACGGCCAACACGCCCGGCTGGTCCTCGCCCTGGCCCGGGACACTCTTGCGGCGGCGGCGGGCGCCCCGGTGGTGCGCCGGGTGGTCGCGATCTGCTCCGACGACATAGTATGCCGGGCCCTCGCGGTGGACGGGGTGCCGGCGATCCCCGACGAGCCGGCCGCCGGACTCAACCCTGCCCTGCGCCACGGGGAGGCGGTGCTCCGCGCGGCGGACCTCACCACCACGGTCGTCGCCCTGCACGCTGACCTGCCGGCGTTGCGCTCCGACGAGCTCGACCGGGCGATCCGCCAGGGCCTGGCCACCGGCGGCCGGGCGTTCTGCACCGATCGGGTGGGCACCGGGACCACCCTGCTGCTCGCCCCGCCGGGGCAGTCCTTGGCCCCCTGCTTCGGCCCGGGCTCGGCGGCGGCGCATCGGGCAACCGGCGCTCGGGAGCTGACCGGGTGCTGGCCGGGGCTGCGTTGCGACGTCGACACCGCGGCCGACCTCGCCGTGGCACGCGATCTGGGGCTGGGCCGGTTCACTCGGGCCGCATTGGCGAACTCTGGGTGAGGAACTGTCCCGATGGAGTGACCAGTTGCACCCTTCGCGGGCCGGCGAGATACGAAACAATGGTTAGGTGAGCCAGCACGACAGTGTTGTGGTGGCGGTACCGCCCGCTCCCCCAGCAGCCACCCCGGTGCCGTCGGCCACCGACCTGCCCGAGGACCGCTACCTCAACCGGGAACTGTCCTGGCTGGACTTCAACGCCCGGGTGCTGGCACTCGCCGAGGACACCAGCCAGCCACTGCTGGAGCGGGCCAAGTTCCTGGCGATCTTCGCATCGAACCAGGACGAGTTCTACATGGTTCGGGTCGCCGGCCTCAAGCGCCGCGAGGAAGCCGGCCTGTCCGTGCGCAGCGCCGACGGCCTGTCCCCCCGGGACCAGCTGGCCCAGATCGGGATGCGCAGCCGGGAGCTCACCGAGCGTCAAGCGTGGATCTGTCTCGACTCGGTCCGCCCGGAGCTGGAGAAGCACGGCATCACCTTCGTCACCTGGTCCGATCTCGACGATCAGCAGCGGCTGCGGCTGTCGGGTTACTTCTCCGACCACGTCTTTCCGGTACTTACCCCGTTGGCGGTGGACCCGGCGCACCCGTTCCCCTACATCTCCGGCTTGTCGTTGAACCTGGCCGTGATGGTGCGTGATCCGCACAGTCGCGTTGAGCGGTTCGCCCGGGTCAAGGTGCCCAACAACGTACCGCGCCTGGTCCGGGTGGACCACGACGACGGTCACGGGTCGCCGCTCGCCACGTTCCTGCCGCTGGAGGAGCTGATCGGAGCCCATCTCGGTGAGCTGTTCGCCGGCATGGAGGTGGTGGACTGGCACATCTTCCGGGTCACCCGCAACGCCGATTTCGAGGTCGAGGAGGACCGCGACGAGGACCTTTTGCAGGCGCTGGAGCGGGAGTTGGCGCGACGCCGCTTCGGTCCACCGGTACGCCTGGAAGTGGCCAATACGATGAGCGAACACGTGCTGCGGCTGCTGCTGCGCGAGCTCGACGTCGATCCGCACGACGTGGTGGAGGTGCCGGGCCTGCTCGACCTGTCCTGCCTGTGGCAGCTCTACGCGCTGCCCATCCCGGAGCTGAAGGACGAGGCGTTCGTGCCCGTCACGCACCCTGCCTTCGGTGAGGGCGAGACACCCAAGGACGTGTTCGCCACCTTGGACGAGGGTGACATCCTGGTGCACCACCCTTATGACTCGTTCTCCACCAGCGTGCAGCGCTTCATTGAACAGGCCGCGGGGGACCCGCAGGTATTGGCGATCAAGCAGACGCTCTATCGGACCTCGGGTGACTCCCCCATTGTCGACGCACTGATCGACGCCGCCGAGGCGGGCAAACAGGTCGTAGCGCTGGTAGAGATCAAAGCGCGATTCGACGAGCAGGCCAACATCAAGTGGGCCAGAACACTGGAACGCGCCGGGGTGCACGTGGTGTACGGGCTGATGGGACTCAAGACGCACTGCAAAACCTCGCTGGTGGTGCGTCAGGAGAACTCGACGATCCGGAGGTACTGTCACATCGGTACCGGAAACTACAATCCGAAGACTGCCCGGCTCTATGAAGACATCGGGTTGTTCACCGCCGAGCCCGCGATGGGTGCCGATCTCACTGATCTGTTCAACTCGCTGACCGGCTACGCGCGGCAGACGTCCTACCGCAGCTTGCTGGTGGCGCCCTACGGAATCCGGCGCGGCATCGTAGAGCGCATCGAGGGTGAGATCACGCACGTGCGAGCGGGCCGTCCGACAGGGATCCGGATCAAGGTCAACTCTCTGGTCGACGAGCAGGTGATCGATGCGCTCTACCGGGCGGCGCTGGCCGGCGTGCCCGTCGACGTCGTGGTCCGCGGCATCTGCGCACTCATTCCCGGGCGTCCGGGGCTGTCGGAGAACATCCGGGCGCGCTCGATTTTGGGCCGCTTCCTGGAGCACTCACGAGTCTTTCACTTCGTGGGTGCGGGCGAGCACTGGATCGGCAGCGCGGACATGATGCACCGCAACCTGGATCGTCGCGTGGAGGTGCTGGTGCGGGTGGCCGACGCAGCCGCGACCGACGAGCTGGACGCGATGCTCGCCTCCGCGCTGGACCCGGCGACGCGATGCTGGGTACTGGACGCGGACGGCGCATGGCGGCCCTCCCCGGAGGACGGCTCCACCGTCCGGGACCATCAAGTACAGGAAATTCGACGGCACCGCCGGGGTGAGTGAGCAGTGCCTGCCTTGATCGCCGCCGGTGCCGTCGTGTGGCAGCGCTCCCCTTCGGGTGACGTCGAGGTGGCGCTGGTACACCGGCCCCGCTACGACGACTGGTCGCTGCCCAAGGGCAAACCGCATTCCGGGGAGGCGCTGCCGGTCACCGCGGTCCGTGAGGTCGCCGAGGAGACCGGCCACACCGTCACGCTTGGTCCCCGGTTGGGCAGCACCCGTTATCCGGTGCCCGAGGGCGAGAAGGTGGCGCACTACTGGGCGGCCCGCCCCACTGGCGGCAACTTTCGTCCCAGCGATGAGGTGGACGAGCTGCGCTGGGTATCCCTGGCGAAGGCCACCGACCTGCTCAGCCACGCACACGATCGGACGCTGCTGGCCAGCTTCGACGGCGCGAGCGCCGTCACTGCCAGCGTGCTGCTGGTCCGGCACGCCGAGGCGGGCGAGCGCGACGACTGGACAGGCGACGATAACCTGCGCCCGCTGAACACCGTGGGCCGGCGGCAGGCCGAAGTCCTGCAAACACTGCTGCCACTGTTCGGGGCGCGGCGGGTGCACTCCGCGCCACCGCTGCGCTGCCGCCAGAGCGTCGACGGTCTCGCCGCGGACCTGGGAGTACCGATCAGCACCGAACCGCGGTTGGCCGAGGACGGGTACCTCGCCGACCCTTTTGCCGGCCTGGCCAGGCTGATCGAGATTGCGGCGGAGCTGGGAGGTCCGGCCGTGGTGTGCAGCCAGGGCAAGGTAATTTCTGACCTCGTCCGCAAGCTCACCGACTCCGCTGGGTTTGCGCCGTTCGCGGTGGCCAGCCGGAAGGGCAGTTACTGGGGGTTGTTCTTCCGCGGTGGGTCACCCACCCCACCCGTTCTGCTGACCGCCGACTACTACGACGCGCTGGGCTGAGAAGTGGTCGGCAACCAGGACGGCCGCTGGCTCTCGAATGCGTCGATCTCTTGGGCATGCCGCAGGCTCAATGCGATGTCGTCCAATCCCTCCAGCAAGCGCCAGCGGGTGTAGCCGTCGATCGTGAAGTCTACCGTGAGGTCCTTGGCCTGCACGGTCTGCGCCGAGAGATCGACGGTGACCTCGGTGCCCGGCTCGGTCTCCAGCAACGTCCAGAGCGCCTCGACGTCGTCCCGCCCACACTGGGCCGCGAGCAGACCTTGCTTGCCGGCATTGCCCCGGAAGATGTCGCCGAACCGCGGCGAGATCACTACCCGGAATCCGTAGTCCAACAATGCCCACACCGCATGCTCTCGCGACGACCCGGTACCGAAATCCGGTCCGGCAACCAGCACGCTGCCGTTGCGGTACGCCGCCTGGTTGAGCACGAAGTCCTCGTGGGCACGCCAGGACGCAAACAGTCCATCCTGGAATCCGGTGCGGCTGACCCGTTTGAGATAGACCGCAGGAATGATCTGATCAGTATCCACATCGGACCGACGCAACGGCACTCCAACCCCACTATGCCGCACAAACGCTTCCATCTCCACCCTCTCCTTCGTTTACCCCGACATGGAGCCATATCGGGGCTATCGGCGATCTGTTTACCCGATATGGCTCCATGTCGGGGTCTTAGGTGAGGTCCGCAGGGGACGAGAGGGTGCCGCGGATGGCGGTGGCGGCCGCGACCAGGGGGGAGACCAGGTGGGTGCGGGCACCTTTGCCTTGGCGGCCCTCGAAGTTGCGGTTGGAGGTGGATGCGCAGCGCTCGCCGGCGGCAAGCTGATCGGGATTCATCCCTAGGCACATCGAGCAGCCCGCCGCGCGCCACTGGGCCCCGGCGGCGGTGAACACCTCGTGCAGGCCCTCGGCTTCGGCCTGCGCCCGCACCCGCATCGAGCCGGGAACGACGAGCATCCGCACCCCGTCACGCACTCGGCGGCCGGCGAGCACCGCCGCCGCGGCCCGCAGATCTTCGATCCGCCCGTTGGTGCAGGAGCCGAGGAACACCGCGTCCACCGCGATTTCACGGAGCGGCGTGCCAGGTTGCAGGTCCATGTAGGACAACGCCTTGCGCACCGCGAGCCGCTCGCCGTCGTCGATGATCTGCTCGGGATCGGGCACCCGCTCCGACAGCGGCAGACCCTGGCCGGGGTTGGTGCCCCAGGTCACGAACGGGGTCAGGGCCTCGGCGTCGATGTGCACCTGCGCGTCGAAGGTGGCGTCCTCATCGGTGTGCAGGCTGCGCCAATACTGCACCGCCGCATCCCAGTGTGGACCCGCGGGCGCGTGCGGCCGGCCGGCCAGGTAGGCGAAGGTGGTGGCGTCCGGGGCGATCATTCCGGCCCGGGCACCCGCCTCGATCGACATGTTGCAGACCGTCATCCGGGCTTCCATGGACAGCTGCTCAATCACGTTTCCGCGATACTCCAGCACATATCCTTGACCGCCGCCGGTGCCAATCCGGGCGATCACTGCCAGGATAATGTCCTTGCTGGTGACGTCGGCGGGCAGCACTCCGTCGCGGCTGCGCACGACCACCGCCATGGTCTTGAACGGGCGCAGCGGCAGGGTCTGGGTGGCCAGGACGTGCTCCACCTCCGAGGTGCCGATGCCGAATGCCAGCGCGCCGAAGGCACCATGCGTGGAGGTGTGCGAGTCACCGCAGACCACCGTCATCCCCGGTTGGGTGAGGCCCAGCTGAGGTCCCACGACGTGCACGATGCCCTGCTCGACGTCGCCCATTGAGTGCAGCCGCACACCGAACTCCGCGCAGTTGCGGCGCAGCGTCTCAACTTGGGTGCGCGACACCGCATCGGCGATCGGCAGCTCGATGTCGGTCGTAGGGACGTTGTGATCCTCGGTAGCGATCGTCAGGTCGGGTCGCCGGACCGGTCGGCCGGCCAGCCGCAGGCCGTCGAAGGCCTGTGGGCTGGTGACCTCGTGTACCAGGTGCAGGTCGATGTAGAGCAGGTCGGGCGTTGCACCGTCATCGCCATCACCCCGGTGGACCACGTGGGCGTCCCAGACCTTCGCGGCAAGTGTGCGTCCCATCAGCAGCGTCCTCTGTTCGGGGCCTCCCACCTGGTGGACATCTCACATAGCGGGAAGTTAGTATCGTCTTGTGGAACAGCATAGCGGTATCGGCGTGCTGGACAAGGCCATGAAGGTGCTACGCACCATTGCCCGCAGCCCCTGCGGGCTCGCCGAGCTGTGTACCCACACTGGGTTGCCCCGAGCCACCGCCCACCGGCTGGCCGTAGGGCTCGAAGTGCACCGGCTGCTCCGTCGCGACACTGACGGGCGGTGGCGTCCCGGACCAGCGTTGCGCGAGCTGGGCGAGGGCGCGCTGGACCCGTTGCTCGACGCCGCCGCGATGGTGCTGCCCAGGCTGCGCGACGTCACGGGAGAAAGCGTCCAGCTCTACCGGCGCGACGGGCTGGTCCGAGTCTGTGTGGCAGCTGCGGAGCCCCCGAGTGGCTTGCGCGACACCGTCCCGGTGGGTGCCCGGCTACCGATGACTGCCGGATCGGGCGCGAAGGTCTTGGCTGCGTGGGCTGATCCGGCCACCCAACGCGCCGTGCTCGGCGAGGCGGTGTTCGGCGAGCGGACCCTACTGGAGGTCCGCAGACGGGGCTGGGCGCAGAGCGTGGCCGAACGCGAGTCCGGGGTGGCCAGCGTGTCCGCCCCGGTGCGCGACGCGGCCGGCGCCGTGGTTGCCGCGGTGTCGGTGTCCGGTCCGGTCGAGCGGATCGGCCGGCGGCCAGGCGTCCGCTGGGCTGCCGACCTCCTGGCCGCCGCGGAGGCCCTGCACAACCG
>JBOHFG010000501.1:0-1639 GCA_050699575.1 Pseudonocardiaceae bacterium | reverse complement strand
CGGGAGTTCATGCTGGCCAGTCTGCGCTTCATCGATCTCAAGGGCCTGGCGACGATCGGTCCCCACAACCCCGAGCTGGACGAGGTCTTTGTCGACGTGAGTCTCGCGTTCCGGGAGCCGAGTCAGGGACTGTAAGATCAACGGTGTAACTCCTGAGACGTGAGGGGCATCTGTGATTGTGGTGGCGGTGGGTGTGTCGGTTGAGTCGGGTGACGGTGTGGACGAGGCGTTGGTCCGGCAGCTGACCCAGCGGGCGCGGGTTGAGGGCCTGAAGCTGACCGGCGAGGGGGCTTGCTGGCCCGGTTGACCAAGGGTGGTGGTCGAATCCGCCCTGGAAGGCGAAATGGACGAGCATCTGGGTTATGGCAAGCATGATCTGGCTGGGCGTAATGGCGGGAATTCGTGGAATGGGGCGCGGTCGAAAACGCTGGTGACGGAGGCTGGGCGGGTGGAGATTGAGGTGCCGCGGGGTTGGGAATCGTCGGTGAGTTGGTGATCGTGGGTAAGCGCCAGCGGCGGTGCTCCGGGATCGATGATCTGGTGATCTCGCTGTCAGCGAAGGGGTTGACTCACGGTGAGATTACCGCGCACCTAGCGGAGATCTATGGCGCGGAGGTCTCGAAGCAGACGATCTCGGCGATCACTGACCGGTGGTGGAGGGGATGGTGGCGTGGCAGAGCCGGCCGCTGGACGCTGTCTACCTGGTGATCTTCATCGATGCGATCAATGTGAAGGTCCGGGACGGGAGCGTGGCGAACCGGCCGGTCTACGTTGCTGGCGGTCACGGTGGAGGGCGCCAGGGGCATCTTGGGGTTATGGGCCGGGGAGCACGGCGACGGGGAGGGCGCGAAGTACTGGATGCGGGTCCTCTCGGAGATCAAGAACCGGGGCACCCAGGACTGCTTGATCGTCGTCTGCGACGGCCTGAAAGGCCTCCCCGAGGTTATCACAGCTGTGTGGCCCAAGACCATTGTGCAAACATGCGTCATGCATTTTCTGCGTAATTCGTTCACATACGCCTCGAAGAAGGACTGGGCGGCGATCGCGAGAGATCTCAAGCTCGTGCACACTGCCCATTCGGAGCAGGCCGCGCTGGATGCGTTCGCTGAGTTCAATGAGAAGTGGGAGAGGAAATATCCCGCGATCATCCGGCTGTGGACCAATGCGTGGCCGGAGTTTGTGCCGTTCCTGCGGTGTGACCAGGAGATCCGCAAGATCATTTGCACGGCGAATGCGATTGAGTCGATTAATGCCCGGATCCGGCGCGCGGTCAACGCCCGGGGGCACTTCCCGACTGAGCAGGCCGCGCTAAAGTGCGTCTACCTCGCGGTCATGAGCCTGGACCCCACCGGCAAGGGACAGCAACGCTGGTCCATCCGCTGGAAAACCGCGCTCAACGCCTTCGAGATCACCTTCGACGGACGCCTGTCCGCCGGACGGAACTAAGATCCACTAAAATCCAGTTACACCGTTCACTTGACAGACCCCTCCAGCGCAGCGATCACCTCACTAGGACTGCGCAAAACGTGCTGTAGAGGTAGATCTCGTTCGCCCGCAAAGCAGTCTCAGTCGTCCGCTATGTGATCGAGCGCGGCCAGGTGGCCGCGGATGTCGTCGGCTGAGGGGATCCCGAGGTCGG
>JBOHFG010000500.1:0-1547 GCA_050699575.1 Pseudonocardiaceae bacterium | reverse complement strand
CCGGACTCGCCGCGACCATCGACTGGTACCGGCACAACGACTGGTGGTGGAAGCCGCAGAAGGACGCCACCGAAGCCAAGTACGCGGTGCTGGGCCGGTAGACGGCAAGTCCTCGGGTGGAACACGGTGGGACCGGAGGCCATGGGAGGACCATCCCCGGTCTCACCGTGATCTAGATCCGGCCGCTGCTCCCCGCGGGGGAGGGACGAGGAGCAGCGGCCGGGGTCTGCAATGGCTAGGTGGGTGGGTCGGCTGCAATCGCAGGCAGCACGTGACTGTCGTCCGGATTACTGGCCGGTGCCCGTTCGGGCTCGGCAGGTGGTGACGCGGCGTGCAATCCCAAGTCATCGGCCAACAGCAGACGCAGCAAGAGCACCTCATCGAGCTGGTGCAAGCACAGCGTCGCCTTGCTGTGCACCCGGCAGCGGCGACGCCACGACCCGAACACCGCCACAGGGCGACGGCAGGACCGGCAGCGCCCCCGCGGATCAATCGGATGGTCCTTGAGCAGCAGGTAGAGCGTGGCCACCGCCCGATGTCGGCGGCCACGAGATCCTGAACGCAGACGGCCAAGTTCCTGAACGGTGACGGTCAGCGGAACTGAACGCTGGCGGCCATCGGATCTGCCCGACACGATCTTGACCGTTCCTCGCCCGGTTCCCGGGTGGAGGCCCCCTCCTCGGGTGGACTGTGCGGCGCCAACCGCACACAGCCTCCCGGGGAGGGGACCAGTTGAAGTCCGCTGAGGAGATCATGGAAATTCTAGAAGGATTCGACCTGACCATGTCGTATCGAGACGCTGCCGAGCTGGCGGGGTGCTCGCCGAACACGGTGATCCGGTATGTAGCCGCGCGTGAGGCCGGGCAGTTGGTGGGGCGGGCGGTGACGCGCCCGAGTGTGATCGACGACTTCACCGCGAAGCTGGAGGAGCTGGTCGAGCGGTCTCAAGGCAAGATCCGCGCGGATGTGGCGCATCGGAAAATCGTCGCGATGGGGTTCACCGGGTCGGAGCGCACCACCCGCCGGGCGGTCGCACAGATCAAGGCGGCGTGGCGGGCGGGCCGGCGGCGGGTGCACCGGCCCTGGATTACCGAGCCGGGGATGTGGGCGCAGTACGACTTCGGGGACGGGCCCCGCGTCGCCGGTGTACCGACGATCTTGTTCTGTTTCTGGCTGGCCTGGTGCCGGTTCCGGGTGGTGGTCCCGCTGCTGGACAAGACAGCGCCCAGCGTGTATGCCGCGATCGACACCGCGCTGCGCCGTGTTGGTGGGGTGCCGACGTATCTGCTGACTGACAACGAGAAGACCGTCACCACCGAGCATGTCGCGGGCATCCCGGTGCGTAATGGCCGGGTAGGCGGCGGGAACCTCCCCCGCCGCCCCCCACAGATCCCGTTATGTGAAGATCAACATAAGCAGTTGTATGTCCAGTCGCTGATTATGTTGAGGACGTGGTCAGTGGGCCGGGATTCTCCTGGTGCCCGGCGGTTTCGACGGTGATCCGCTCAACATAATCAGAGGCCTTCGAGGAACGCGAGCAGCGTGTC
>JBOHFG010000499.1:0-1595 GCA_050699575.1 Pseudonocardiaceae bacterium | reverse complement strand
CCTACCGTGACGGTCTGAACTGCTGTTGTCTTGTCGGCATGATCAGCACGGGACGAAAGCATCGCCTCGGCGCGACATGTGCACCAGCCGAGCATGGTTCCCCGAGCTGGCGGGACCGGCGGCGGTGCCGTACCCCACCGCCGCCGGTCCTGCCCACCACCTCAACCGACCGATCGAACAACCGCCACCCATGCCAGGCCAACCGGACTGCGCATCGGGTGAACACGCCATGAGCGCGGATCTTGTCGACGAGCCGGAGCGCCGTACTGATGACGACGTGCTGGGAAGACTTGCCGCGATTGACCACCAGATATCGACCCAGCTCGCCACCATAGGCACGTTGCCCAGCCAACTCGACAAGATTCTTGCCAACCGCGAAACGCTGATCAGGTCGGCGGGTCGATCATGAACGCCGCGTCCCTCACCGGGACCGTCCGTGAGCCCCCGGCAGGCGAGGCCACTCTACGACCGGTGGCGCGACGCCGGTGGCGTCCACGTCCCAGACGGCTGCCGGGTGGAGGTCCTCGGCCGGACGCGGAGCACACGGCTGCTGGTGCGTTTCGACGGTGAACAAGACCAAGTCAGCATTCGGCCGCATCTGGTGCGGGTCATCCAGGGAGACTGCGGTGGCTGATAGCCCGGAGCTGGCGGCCGCGAAGCGGCTGCTCGGTCTCGCTAAGAATCGCGGATTCCGCTTCTGGCGGACCGCGCCCGGCGCGGACGGCCCGGTATGGGGCGAGCGGGAAAGCCTGGTCTACGAGACGTCAGCGTCAGCCGCCCGGCCTGCTTACCCTTGGAGGCCGGGCCGGGCGGCGCTACGAAGCCGGGGAGCGTGGGTGGTGACACGAATGGCAGGGCAAGCGGCAGCAAGGCAAGCACCGGCTGCGAGCGTCCACGGCACGTGATCGAGATGATCGACACCCGGAACCTAAAGCGCACTTCCTGAGCGATCATGCCGCCGTGGCCGGGCGCCGAGACGGGGGCTGGTACATCGCCAAGCGTTCACCACAATCCTCGCCCTGCCACGACCCTGACCCCCACCGATCCGTCCAACAACACCAAGGAACCCACCCGGCCCGTGGAACCGGCGCCCACCCGACGCGACAGCCGGGCACCACACCCCACCCACCACTCAAAAAAAGATCAATAACAGGGCAGGCCAAAACCCCAAATTCGATGATCATCACCGTGAATAGACGAGGTTGGTGCCCACTGCAGGACATCAGCCATCAAGCAGTCTTCAACGGTCGAATCTCGTCGAGGACAGGTCCGAGGCGGTCGCGTTCCACCTCCAGGTCGTAGCGGCCTTGCAGATTCAGCCAGAATCGCTCCGATGTGCCGAAGTAGCGGGCGAACCGAAGCGCCGTGTCCGCGCTGATTCGCCGCTTACCGTGCACGATCTCGTTGATCCGACGGGGGGGTACTCCGATGTCGACCGCGAGCCTGTGCTGGGTGATTCCCCATGGCGCGAGGTACTCCTCGGCGAGAATTTCGCCGGGATGGATGGGGGTTATCGATGATGATGTCGACATATGACCCCTCCGTTCAGTGGTAGTCAACGATCTCCACGTCTTCCGGCCCGGCAGAGGTCCACC
>JBOHFG010000498.1:0-2352 GCA_050699575.1 Pseudonocardiaceae bacterium | reverse complement strand
AGCTGGCCCTGGCCAGCCGCGACCCGCGCGCAGCCGGGCGGGCGGTACCGCTGTTGCACCACGCCGTGGACGGCGTAGGCCCGGACTACGCCCGGCCCCGGGCGCTGTACCTATCGGATCTCGCCGGAGCCCACGCGATCGCCGGGGACACTGACACCGCCGTCGCCCTCGGCCACCAGGCCATCGACGCGGTCACCGCGCTGCACTCCCCCCGGTTGTACGACCAGCTACGGGTCCTGAACACCGCGCTGGAGCCCCTCCACGCCAGTGCCGGTGTCGCTGAGCTGCGCGACCGCCTGGCCGCCACCGCCGCCTGATCTCATGGGCGTCCCGTCGGCGATCCGGCCGCACGCCGGCGCCTCGACACTCTCATCTCACGGCATCGCCGCGCCTATACCACACGGGCAGGCGAGAGGGAAGAGCGATCGGGGATACCTGCCGGGTACCCCGGGTGCCGGTCGGTGGCTCCGGATCATGCACGCGAGCCCCTCAACGCCGGGTCGTCCCCAGGTTGAGCTGGGCACGTGATTGATCAGAGCGGGTCTATCGGAACCGTCGGGTCCAGTCGGCGGAGGCGGGTTGGGTCGGTGGTCAGTGCCGGCCAGCCGCGTTGGTTGCAGCCTGTGCGTACGCACACGGCATACACACCAGCGCGGCGCCGTGCCGCTACCACACTGGCAAGCGCGAGGGAAGAGTCAGCATGGATACCCGCTGCCGGATTGGACGGCCGTGACGCCATACCGATAGTGTCGTCGGTATGGCGTCACGTGAGCGAACAACCAAGAAGATCACTGTCACCCTGCCCATTGAGGACGCCGAGGCGGTGGAGCGTCTGGCCGAGTCTGGCCAGGTCGAGTCCGTTAGCCGGTACGTCACCGAGGCTGTGGCGTTCCGCCGCGCCCGTGAGGACGGCCTGGCCGTGCTGGAGCGCCGGTTCGGCAAGCCACCGGAGTACGCCCTGCAATGGGCTCGCGACCTCGTCGCGCGCCGCCTCGGGCCGCACGGCCCCACCGCGTGAGCCAATCTTTCGGCGGGTGGGTGCTCGACCACCACGCGATCGCCGCCTGGGCTCGGGTCGAGCCTTATGCACAGTCCCTGGTCTGGTCGGCGATGGAGGTGGGGATGGCCGTGGCCGTCCCGGTCGCGGCGCTACCGCTGGCCTATGCCGCCACCCGGGAGTCTGACCACGACGTCCTGCGCGCGCTGCTGGAGCTCCCGGTCACGCTGCACGACCCTCTCACTGAAGCCGACGCCCCGGAACTGGGCCGCATCCTCGCCAACGCCGCCGACCCAGCCGCATTGGCCTCCGACGCGCTGGCCCTGGCCTGCGTCGTGCAGTCCGCCCACCGCCGCGGCTGGCCCGTGCTCACCGGAAGCGCCGCGGCACTACGAGCCCTGGACCCAGACCTGGGACTAGACGAACTGCCATGACCAGACACACCACCCCATCAGCGGATATGTGCGGTAGTCGGTTCGTCCCCGGCCGGTACCGGATCGATAAGGCCGGCTTATGCCCATGACGCGAACACAAGATCACGACCAACGGCCCGCGTCCAGCACCCGACCCAGCCGGCGTGTCGCTGGACGACCCAGGCACCCTTCCCGGCTACGGGATCACGGGAGCCGATACACACCAGCCCCGCCTCCTCCGAGCGGCACCGCCGACTCCCGTACCACACGGGCAGGCGCGAGGGAAGACACAGCATGGATATCCGCTGCCGGATATCCCGGGCACCGACCGCCGTGCCGCGATCATGCAGACCAGTCGCCCGTGGTCGATGATCTCGTTAATCCTCCATGACGCGAGGTGGTTGCGCTGCTGATCGAGCCGGTGGGAATGCCCTGCCGCTGCTGGCGTGGCGGATTGTCAGTGTCGTTTACAGCACGTCGATGGGCAGGTCTGGGTCGATACGCCGAAGGCGTCCGGGGTCGGTGGAGATGGCGGGCCATCCGCGCTGGTGACAGGCGTGCACGACCCAGCTGGCGAGGGGATCGAAGACGCCCGCCGCCTGCTGGTAGGTGTCGATGGCCGCGGCTTCGGCGGTTCCCAGGTGTGCGAGCACGACGTAGGGCGCGCGGGAGAGCGAAACATTCCGTGGGAGGCAGCCGCTGGCCAGGGTGAACAGCGCGATGGCCCGGCGATGGGACAGCCGAGCATGGCCTCCCGGTAGTAAGCACCGAAAAACCAACGATCTGGCCCGTTTGTGCAGGCCACAGCGTTGCAGTCGATCTTCGCGTACCACGCTCGGGCGATGTCGATCGAACCTCTGACCAGCGCAAACGGGCCAGATCGTTGGTTTTTCGCTGAAAGCTACGGGGAGGCCTGAAAGCTACGGGGAGGCCGACTTCGCC
>JBOHFG010000497.1:0-3933 GCA_050699575.1 Pseudonocardiaceae bacterium | reverse complement strand
AGCTGCCCACCCTGGTCGTAACCGATGTATCCGGGTGGTGCGCCGACTAGCCGGGCCACCGAGTGCTTTTCGGAGTACTCACTCATGTCGATGCGCACCATGGCGCGCTCGTCGTCGAACAAGAACTCCGCCAGTGCCTTGGCCAGCTCGGTCTTGCCGACCCCGGTGGGCCCGAGGAACAGAAACGACCCGGTCGGGCGGTCTGGGTCGGCGACGCCGGCGCGGGCCCGGCGGACCGCGGCCGACACCACCGCGACGGCGTCAGCCTGGCCGACCACGCGGCGGCTCAGCGCCTCCTCCATCCGGAGCAGCTTGGCGGTCTCGCCCTCCAGCAGCCGGCCAGCCGGGATCCCGGTCCAGGAGCTCACCACGTCGGCCACATCGTCGGGGCCGACCTCCTCCTTGAGCATCACCTGCGGGTCGCGCGCCGTCGCGGTGGCCTCGGCGAGCTGCTTCTCCAGCCCGGGAATCTTGCCATAGCGCAGCTCGGCGGCCAGGCCGAGGTCACCGTCGCGCTCGGCCCGGTCCGACTCGCCGCGGAGCTGCTCGAGCTGCTCCTTAAGCTCCCGAGTGGCCTCGATGGCGGCTTTCTCGTTCTGCCAGCGGGTGGTCAGCTCAGCGAGATGCTCCCGGCGGTCGGCCAGCTCGGCGCGCAACGCGGCCAGCCGTTGCACCGAGGCCGGATCAGACTCCTTGGCCAGCGCCATCTCCTCGATCTCCAGGCGGCGCACCGCGCGCTCCACCTCGTCGATCTCCACTGGCCGGGAGTCGATCTCCATGCGCAACCGCGAGGCCGCCTCGTCGACCAGGTCGATTGCCTTGTCCGGCAGGAACCGGGCGGTGATGTAACGATCGGACAGGGTCGCGGCGGCGACCAGTGCGGCGTCGGTGATCCGCACGCCGTGGTGCACCTCATAGCGTTCCTTCAAACCCCGCAGGATGCCGATGGTGTCCTCCACCGAAGGCTCACCGACGAGGACCTGCTGGAAACGCCGCTCCAGCGCGGCGTCCTTTTCAATGTGCTTGCGGTACTCGTCCAATGTGGTGGCGCCGACCATCCGCAGCTCACCGCGGGCCAGCATCGGTTTGATCATGTTGCTGGCATCCATCGCACCTTCTGCACCGCCGGCACCCACCACGGTATGCAGCTCGTCGATGAACGTGATGACCTGACCGGCCGAGTCGGCGATGTCCTTGAGGACCGCCTTGAGCCGCTCTTCAAACTCGCCGCGGTACTTCGCGCCGGCCACCATGGAGCCGAGGTCCAGCGCCACGACCCGCTTGCCGCGCAGCGACTCCGGCACGTCACCAGCGACGATGCGCTGGGCGAGGCCCTCCACGATGGCGGTCTTGCCCACGCCGGGCTCGCCGATCAGCACGGGGTTGTTCTTGGTGCGCCGGGACAACACCTGCACCACCCGGCGGATCTCGGCGTCGCGTCCGATCACCGGGTCCAGCTCGCCGGCGCGGGCCCGCTCAGTGAGGTCCTGGCCGTACTTGACCAGGGCCTGATACGTGCCCTCCGGGTCCGGACTGGACACCCGAGCAGCACCCCGCACAGCCTGGAACGCCTCCCGCAGAGCCTCCGGCGTGGCGCCGTGCCTGCGCAGCAGCTGGGCGACCGGGCCACCCTCGGCCGCCAGCCCGACCAGCAGGTGCTCGGTGGACACGTAGGAGTCACCCATCTCGGTCGCCAGGTTCTGGGCGTGACCGAGTGCCTTGAACGCTGGGCGGTCGAACTGCGGCGCGGCCACGGTCGAGCCGGTGGCCGAGGGCAGCCGCTGGGTGATGCCATCGAGCTCCGCCCGCACCGCATCGGCGTCCGCGCCCACCGCCGCGAGCAGCGGTGCGGCGATGCCGTCGGCTTGCGCGAGCAGCGCCCCCAGCAAGTGCGCTGCCGTCACATCCGGGTTACCAGCCATCGACGCGGCCTGCGTGGCCGAGGAGAGCGCGGCCTGCGTCTTGGTGGTGGGATTGAAAGAATCCATCCTCGAAGCGTTCCCTCCACACTGGTGCGTCTGTAGCGTCTACAGTCTCCAACGTCAGGAAAGTTGAGCATGTTCCGCTCAACCTCAGATGGCCTGTCTCGCGCCCGGGTGCTCGGCGGGGCATCCGCGGCGCACTGTAGCGACCACTCAGGCCGTGCCATACCATTCCGGAGCCCTCAGGGAGTCCGCAGCCCGCGACGGGCTCCGCCTGCCTGACCCCCACCCTGGAGAAGACGCTCCCGGACCATGACAGCCGACGCCGCGCGGGACCCAGTCCCCTTACCCGACCGCCCGCCCAGGCGCACGGGTACGGCCACGGCCATGGTCCGGCTGATCCGCGAGAGCTACGCGCAGATTCAACCGCGCGCGCAGGACGTCACCCAGTTCTTCTACGCAATGCTCTTCGCGATCGCCCCGGCCACCCGTGAGCTGTTCGCGGCGAACATGGAGGTGCAGCGCAGCCGGTTCTTGCGGGCCCTCGTGCACGTCATCCAGAACATCGACCGTCCCGACGAGCTGGTGCCGTTCCTGCGCCAGCTGGGTCACGACCACCGCAAGTTCGGGGTGCTGGCGCAGCACTACGACGCGATGGGCACAGCACTGGTGACCGCGCTGAAGCAGTACTCGGGTCCCAGCTGGACGCCGCCGGTGGAGAAGGCGTGGCGGGACGCCTACAGCCTGGTCGCCAAGACGATGCAGGAGGCAGCCGCCGAGGACCCCGGCCCCGCCTGGTGGACCGCGCGGGTCGCCGATCACCGGCGGCTGACCTGGGACCTTGCCGTGGTTCGCGTCACCCCGGACCAGCCGGTGCCCTACCGCGCCGGGCAGTACGTCAGCGTGGAGGTACCACAGCGGCCACGGCTGTGGCGGTACCTGTCTCCGGCGAACACACCCCGCCCGGACGGGTCAATCGAGTTTCACATTCGCGCGGTACCAGGCGGCTCGGTCAGCCGGTCGATCGTCGGCCACACCCAGGTCGGCGACACCTGGCGGATCGGCTCACCGATGGGTGTCATGACGGTGGATCGGGAATCCGGCCGGGACGTCGTGATGGTCGCCG
Organism: Pseudonocardiaceae bacterium; assembly: GCA_050699575.1. Classification (GTDB taxonomy): domain Bacteria; phylum Actinomycetota; class Actinomycetes; order Mycobacteriales; family Pseudonocardiaceae. The sequence continues at coordinate 885 of JBOHFG010000497.1, read as the reverse complement.
GCGGCACCGGAACAGCCCCCCTGCGCGCCCTCCTCGAAGAGCTCAGCCAATGGGGCGAGAACCCGGAGGTGACGATGTTCGCGGGCGGCCGGACCCGCGATGACCTCCACGACCTCGACACACTCACCGCGATGACCGCCACGAACCCCTGGCTCACCGTGATTCCAGTGGTCGAGTCGTACCCGAGAATGGCCGGAGTCGAATACGGGACACTCGCCGACGTGGTCACTCGCTTCGGCTCCTGGCCAGACCACGACGTGCTGGTCTGCGGCTCTCCCGCAATGATCCGCGCCACCGTGTCCCGGATGCTGGTCGCTGGCACCCCCCTCGACCGGATTACCTACGACCCGTTCACCCTCGACTAATCGACGGCTCTTCAAGTACCGCCAACCCCGGCTAGGACTGCTCTCAACTGCTACCAACCCAGGGTGCTGCCACAATGGCAAGGTCGGTGGTCTGCTGTTGCGCCTGTGGGGGCAGACCAAACATGCGGTGACTCCGCACTCATGGACCCCACGCTGGAAGCCAGTGTGGGGCATACGGACGTTGTGGATCTCGTTTACGGGTCTGCTGGTCACCGCGGTGTGCCAGCTGGTCGTGGTGTTGTTCAGCAGATTAGTGGCGTTGCTAGGTGACACGCTGCACAATGTCGCCGACACGTTAACCCGCCGTGCTGGCGATCACGTTCCTGCTCGGGCGCCGGGCGGCGACCCGCCACTTCAGCTAAGCCTGGATCCACCGGCTAATTTTGAGTGATCATTTTATGCCGTGTTCGGTGTTGTGGATCATGTTGTGTAGTTGCGGGCATACGGATACCGCTGGTCTGCCCAGCTTTTCCACTGTGATTGCTCCGGCCGGGCCTGGTGAGGCGGGTATTTGTCCTGG
>JBOHFG010000496.1:0-17120 GCA_050699575.1 Pseudonocardiaceae bacterium | reverse complement strand
ACCGGCTCCATTGCGCCAAGTGGAACCTCATGCAACCTCTGATGGCTCTGCTGACCGCTGAGTGGAACCTAATGCGTGCTCAAGCTTTTCCGGTCTGCTCGCGGCACGCGATCGTGAAACGACCGTGACCTGTGACGTGAGCGCTCAAAGACGTTGCCGATTGCTCTTGTCGCAGCTCAGTGCGTTACCCGCGACGGCTCTGTGACCTAACTGACGGTGACTGTCTCGTGAGCGAATCGGCTCCCGCGACGCGCAGTGCCCGGATTTCGTCCGCGCGATGTCCTTCGTTCCCGGTGTGGGTGGATTCCGGTAGATGTTATCGCGTGAGGTTGCATAAACACCGTCGAGCTGTGCGGTGCATTCGCCTGAAGGAGGCAACGGATGGTGCGTCGCACACGGACCGTTCTCAGCGCCCTGGCGCTCGTCACCCTGGCCAGCAGCCTGGCCGTGGCCTCGGCCAACCCGGCGCTGGCCGGCCCGTTCCAGATTCCCCCGATCCCCATCATTCCCCCGGTCTCCGGCGGAACCTACGAGGTTGGCCTGTTCGGTGACATGCCCTACGGCGACTATGGCCGGGCGAAGTACCCGAACCTGATCGACGACATGAACCGCACGAATCTCGCCTTCTCGGTGTTCGACGGCGACATCAAGAACGGCAGCGAGCCCTGCTATGCCGATCCCCACATCCCGGCCCCGGGCAGCGTCACTCCCGACAAGGCAGTGGCCGACGCGACCCACCCGGATGTTTACAAGTACGCCCTCGGCCTGTTCGGGCGGTTCCGCGATCCCGTCGTTTTCGTGCCCGGCGACAACGAATGGACCGACTGCGACCGCCCGGCCACCAAGGACGGCGCGATCTCGGACTCCAACGACCGGCTGGCCTACGAGCGGACCCTTTTCTACCCGACCAGCCGCAGCCTGGGCCGGCGCACGATCCAGCAGGTCCGGCAGAGTGCCGCCTACCCGGAGAACGTCCGCTGGAGCCAGGGCCCGGTGACCTTTATCGGCCTCAACATCCCGGGCAGTGACAACAACTTCGCCGACGGCGGCAAGAACGGCCCGGCTGCGCAGGGGCAGGCCGAGTACGCCGCCCGCAACGCCGCCAACCTGGCGTGGCTACGCGCTGGGTTCGCTGCGGCCAAGGCGGCACACGCCAAGGGCGTCATGATCGTGATCCAGGCGGACATGTGGGATCCCACGGCGACCGTGACCCACTTCGCCGACACCAAGGCCGAGCTGGCCCGCCAGTCCATCGCATTCGACGGCAAGGTTGTGCTCGTCAACGGTGACAGTCACAGCTTCGAGATGGACAAGCCGCTCACCGACGCTGCCACGACCAACGCAGCGGGGCTCCCGGGCCCGAACGTCATCGAGAACTTCACCCGGGTGACGACCTTCGGCGAGGTCCAGAACCACTGGGTGAGTGCCGCCATCGACGCTACGGACCCGAACGTCTTCACCTTCCACCAGCACCTGGTCACCGCGAACCTGCCCACCTACATCTCGCCCCCGGCGCCCTGAAAAGATCGGGGAGCCGGGGGCGAGGAGCGGTAGCACAGCCTGCAGACGGTCAGGCGAGCTGGGCCACCCCGTAACTCGACGCGACCGGACAGCATTTGCACGTGCGTAACGCTTGTGCGAACGGCTCACTACTGCAATGCTTACTTAGCCCAAACGGGCGAGAAGATAGAGGTGCGGGCGGCCGCGTGGGGGGTGGGCGGCCGCCCGCACATCGACTGGACAGGGTTCAGTAGACAGGGTCCAGCTAGGTAACTGGACAGGGTTCAGCTAGGTAGTGGACACGACCCAGCTAGGTAGACACGACGACCGCGTAGCCGCCCAGACCGATCAGTCGCTGCCCGGCGATGGCCTCGGTCTTGGTGATCAGCGTGGTGACGGCCCCGGTCTCCGGGTCGAAGTCCACGTCGGTGACTGTGCCGAGTTCCATACCCCATTCGGTGAGGACTCGCTTGCCCAGGATCTCCAAATCGCTGTCCTCGGCCCGCTGCTCCACGTCGTCACGGGCCGGCCGGATCACGGCGTCGGTGGCGACCGTCACCGCGTCAGGCCCGAAACCCTGGACGTCCTCCCAGGCGAGCAGGGTGCCGGCACCGCTGGCCTTGCCCAATCGAAGCAACGCCACCCTGGCCGGCCCGGGTAGCACGACGAAGCCGTCTACCCTGGCCACTCGGGTTGCGGTGGCGGTACTCACCACATCGTGCTTGCGTGCCTGGCTGAACAGCATCAGCTCGCCCTCTCCCGTAACCGGGCCCGGAATGCGTCCACCGCGGCGCCGAATCCGGCGAGATCCTCGGCGACGAACTCGGTGGCCGCGGCGGGCACGATGAGGTTCTCGCCGGAAACTGCCATGGTGTCGGGCAAGGGAATGAGCACCCGTCGCCCCGCGGTGCCGAGCGCCTCGCTGGCTTCCACCTCGTAGCCCACCACGCCCAGGTGTGCACCGCTGTGCAGCACCACATCCACCACCCGGCCGAGATCCCGCCCGTTGTCGGTGAGTACCCGATCCTCCAGCACGTCTGCCTTGCGGGCCTGCTTGCGCGGCACGAGCTCCTTGGCTGCGATCAGCACGGTCGCGTCGGGCACCATCACCGCGTCCCGGCCCACTCCGTGCACCTTGCCCCAGGGCAGCGAGTCCTTGCGGGCCCGGCTGAACAGTCCCGGATTGCGCAGGGTGAAACCGGCGATGCGACCGCCGCTGCGCTCGAAGACGACGTCCTTGATCTCGGCGACCAGCTCGCCGCTCAGGGTGACCACCGGCCGGCCAGTCAACTCACTGGCCCGCAGCAATAACGCGGGAGTGGGTGTGGTCACCGTGGGTCACTCCGGCCGTGGTTGCCGAGCCCTATCACCCCGCCGCGCCGCCTCCGGCGCTGGACGACGACAGCGAGTACCACTAACGCCGCAATGATGATGAGCGCGACAACCACCCAGCCCCACCAGTCCATCCCCGCCTCCCTACTGCTCCGGGCCCAGGTGCTGCTTGTGCGCACAGTAACGCGAAGGCTTCGTGCTTGCTCGCTGCGGCGTCACCGGGTGGGGGTAAAGTCCTTTTTACCGCACCGGGAACCGGACCCGCCGCAGGCGCGTTGAACCCGGTGACAGCCTGCAATGCCCCATCAGGAGGAACACGGTGCGCTCCACCAGCAACCCCGCATTCCGCAATCTTCCCGGGGGAGGCGGCGGTTACGCGGGCTTCAACTCCGCTCCTGCGCGCTTCCCAGGTGCGGAGCCGCGTTATGACAGCGCCCTGCCCACCATCAGCCGGCCGATGACGGTCGATGACGTGGTCACCAAGACCGGCGTTACCCTGGCCGTCCTGATCACCGCTGGCGCAGCCACCTACTTCAGCGGGTGGTGGGGGCTCGCTCTGCCGGCCGCGCTGATCGGCTTCGTGATCGCGCTCGTGGTCATCTTCAAAAAAGTGGTCAGTCCCCCGCTGATCCTGGCCTATGCCGCCGTCGAGGGCGTCTTTCTCGGTGGCATCAGCGGTGTGATCGGCCGGACGGTCGAACGCCTGACGGGTAGTAGCTCCCTGGTGCTGGAAGCGATCACCGGCACGGTGCTGGTGTTCGTCGGGATGCTGGTGGTCTACAAGACCGGGGCGGTGAAGGTCACCCCGCGGTTCACCAAGTGGATGACCGGTGCCCTGATCGGCGTCGTCGGCCTGATGCTGGTGAATCTCATTGCCGGTTTCTTCGTCCCCGGCGGCCTGCACTTGCGTGACGGTGGTCCGCTGGCGATCGTGTTCAGCCTAGTCGTCATCGGGATCGCGGCGTTCAGCCTCCTGCTCGACTTCGACGCTGCTGATGAGGCGATTCGAGCCGGTGCACCAGAGAAGACCGCCTGGTACATCGCCTTCGGCCTCACGGTGACCTTGGTCTGGTTGTACCTGGAGATCCTGCAGTTGTTGTCTTACCTCCAGAGCGAGTAGCTGCCGCTTCCGTACTCACCCCGGGCTCGGTCCACCACGGATCGGGCCCGGTTGAGTGTGCGGGTTGCGACGCTCGGCAGCGTGCTGGCCGTGAGCACGATCCGACCTCATCCCCGTCAGGAGTTCCCGGTGCACTACGCCGAGCACATCATCGACCTGGTCGGCGATACCCCGCTGGTGCGGTTAAACGCTGTCGCCCAGGATGTCGCGCCGCTGGTGCTGGCGAAGGTGGAGTACCTCAACCCTGGGGGCAGCGTGAAGGACCGGATTGCGTTGCGGATGGTTGAGGCAGCTGAGCGATCCGGTCAGCTCCGGCCGGGGGGCACGATTGTGGAGCCGACGTCGGGAAATACCGGCGTTGGGCTGGCGATGGTCGCTCAACGTAAGGGTTACCGGTGCCTGTTCGTCTGTCCCGACAAGGTCGGGAAGGACAAGCGCGACGTGCTCAAGGCATACGGTGCCGAGGTTGTTGTGTGCCCCACCGCGGTCAACGTCGACCATCCCGACTCGTACTACTCGGTGTCCGATCGGCTGGCCAAGGAGATCGACGGGGCGTGGAAGCCCGATCAGTACTCGAACCCGGAGAACCCAGCCAGCCACTATCACAGCACCGGGCCCGAAATCTGGGGGCAGACCCAGGGGCGGATCACCCACTTCGTGGCCGGCATCGGCACCGGTGGGACGATCTCCGGGACTGGGCGCTACCTCAAAGAGGTCAGCGACGGCCGGGTGCGGGTGGCCGGTGTCGATCCGGAGGGCTCGGTGTACTCGGGCGGCAATGGCCGGCCCTACCTGGTGGAGGGCGTGGGGGAGGACTTCTGGCCCCGCACCTATGACCGGACCATCTGCGACGAGGTCATCCCGGTCTCGGACACCGACTCCTTCGCGATGACCCGGCGGTTGGCCAGGGAAGAGGGGTTGCTGCTGGGGGGATCCTGTGGGATGGCGGTGGTGGGCGCGCTGGGAGTAGCGCGGCAGGCCGCCCCCGACTCAGTGATCGTGGTGTTGCTGCCTGACGGCGGGCGTGGCTATCTGGGCAAGGTCTTCAACGATGCCTGGATGGCGACCTACGGTTTCCTGTCCCCGGACTCCTCCGGAGCGACGGTCGCCGATGTGCTGATCGGCAAGAGTGGCGCCTTGCCCAAGCTGGTGCACACCCATCCGAACGAGACGATCGCCGAGGTCGTGATAATTCTGCGTGAGTTCGGGGTCTCGCAGCTACCCGTGGTCGCCGCCGAGCCACCGGTGATGGCGGCCGAGGTGATCGGTGCGGTCAACGAACGCACCCTGCTGCAGGCTCTGTTCGCGGGTGGGGCGCAGCTCGCCGACCGGATCGGGTCGCACATGACCGCCCCGCTGCCGACGATCGGCGGTGGCGAGTCGATCGGGTCGTTGATGCAGGCATTGGCCGACGCCGATGGGGCCGTGGTGCTGATCGACGGCAAGCCGACGGGGGTGGTCACCCGCCAAGACGTGCTGGGGTTCTTGGCCGGCCGCTGAGCAGGCGCCACGGATCCGCTAACGTGACCGCGCATCAACGCGCCCTAGCGAGGGGGTTCGAACCCGATGACGACTTCTCAGCCGCGGCATCAGGATCCCCGCTCGCTCGTGCCACCACCGCAATTCGGACGATTGCCTCATTCTATCCGGTGGCAGAGTTCTGAGGAGGCCCCCCTATCTCAGCCGTATGGTAGTAAACCGGGGATCGTGCCGGAGCTGTTGGCGGATTTTGGGACCAGGACGATCAGCTTTCTCATCGACTACGTGGCACCGGTAATCGTGCTGAATCTCCTGCTCGCCATCGGTGCCGCCACGGACAGCTTGGTGTCGCCCCGCGTGCTCACGGTCGTGGGCTGTCTCGGACTGCTCAGTTTTGGGATCTGGAATTCCGGCTATCTGCAGGGCACCACCGGGCAGAGCCTCGGCCGCCGGGTGGCGAGGACCGCGCTGGTCCGAATCGGGACCGGCCGGCCGGTGGGATTCGGCCGGGCCGTGACCCGCCAGTTCTGCCACGGGCTGGAGTTCGGCGTCGGCTGTCTGTGGCCACTGTGGGATGACCACCGGCAGACTTTCGCAGACAAGATCGTCGGAACAGTCGTGATCCGATCGGTGGCACAACCGACGATCGAACCCACCGCGAACCACAGTAGGGGATGATGACGTGACAGGTTTCGCCACCCGTGCGATCCATGCCGGACAGGCTCCGGATCCGCATACCGGCTCGGTGGTCGTGCCGATTCACGCCACCTCCACCTTCGCCCAGGATGGCGTGGGCGGGCTGCGTGACGGTTACGAGTACGCCCGCACCGGCAACCCCACCCGCACCGCGCTGGAGACCTGCTTGGGCGCGCTGGAGGGCGGCCGCCACGGGCGGGCCTTCGCGTCCGGGATGGCGGCCTGTGACGTGCTGCTGCGCGCGACCTGCCGGCCTGGCGACCACATCATCATCCCCGATGACGCCTACGGTGGCACATTCCGGCTGATCGACAAGGTGTTCCGGCACTGGGGGATCGAGTACACCGCCGTCGCGCAGTCGGATCTTGACGCCGTACGGGCCGCGATGCGCCCGACCACCCGATTGATCTGGTGCGAGACGCCGACCAACCCGCTGCTGTCCCTCGCTGACATCGCCGCACTGGCCGGTGTCGCGCACGAGGCCGGTGCCCGGCTGGTGGTGGATAACACGTTCGCCACGCCTTACCTGCAAACCCCCTTGCGGCTCGGCGCGGACGTGGTGCTCCACTCCACCACCAAGTACCTCGGCGGGCACTCCGACGTCATTGGGGGCGCGCTGGTCACCGATGATGCCGAGCTGGACGAGCAGGTGGCCTTCCTGCAGAACGGCGCCGGCGCGGTGCCCGGGCCCTTCGACGCCTGGCTGACTCTGCGCGGGATCAAGACCCTGGCGGTGCGCATGGAGCGGCACTGCGACAACGCCGAGCGGGTTGTTGCGGCACTCCAAGCACACTCCGCGGTGACCGGTGTCCGCTATCCGGGTGTGGCCACCCATCCTGGCCATGAGGTAGCCGTCAAGCAGATGCGCCGATTCGGGGGGATGGTCTCTTTCACCGTTGCGGGAGGTGCCGCGGCAGCATTGGCGGTCTGCGCCCGGACCCGGGTGTTCACCCTGGCCGAGTCGCTGGGTGGGGTGGAGTCCCTCATCGAGCACCCCGGACGCATGACCCACGCCTCCACTGCGGGAACTCAGCTGGAAGTGCCCGCCGAGCTGATCCGGCTCTCGGTGGGCATCGAGGACGCCGAGGATCTCCTCGACGACCTGCTCGCCGCACTCGTTGGGTAGCCCTACCGGCGTCGTCAGTCACCCCGTGTTTTCACCGACGGTGCTGGGGACTGGTTGACGGGCGGTGGTGCTATCGGGAGGTCGGCGCTGTTGAGGCATCCGCCGACGAGCTGCACGCCACCAGGCACCGGCACATAGCTCCCGGGCTCGGCGCAGCCTGCTCGATCGGCCGTGAAGATGGCAGCACCGGCGAGCAGCACTGCCACTCCAGCCGTGACCACGACCGGCATCCAGCGGCGGGTCATCCCACCTCCTCAGAACTTACCCCGACCTTACCCGCCCTGGCAGGATCACCGACTATGGAGCTAGTGGGTGTCGAGCAGATCCGAGCTGCCCGGGAGACGTTGCACGGCGTCGTGCGGCGCACACCGCTGAGCTATTTCAGGGCGCTCGAGCAGCCGGTCCATCTCAAGTGCGAGAACCTACAGCGTACCGGTTCGTTCAAGATTCGAGGTGCCTACGTCCGGATTCACGGTCTGTCCCTGGCCCAGCGGGCCCGCGGCGTGGTGGCGGCCAGTGCTGGCAACCACGGGCAGGGCGTGGCGCTGGCGGCCGCGATGCTGGGCACCACGGCGACGGTATTCATGCCGGTGAGCGCGGCGCTGCCCAAGCTCGCCGCAACTCGCAGCTATGGTGCGCAGGTATACCTCGTCGGTGACGCCGTCGAGGACTCGTTGGTTGCGGCGCGCGCCTTCGCGCACGACACCGGGGCGGTGCTCATCCACCCGTTCGACCACCCCGACGTGCTTGCTGGGCAGGGCACGGTGGGTCTAGAAGTGCTCGAGCAGCTGCCCGAGGTCGCGACCATCCTGGTGCCCACCGGTGGCGGTGGGCTGCTCGGTGGCATTGCCGCCGCGATCAAGGGCAGCAAACCCGATGTCAGCGTGATCGGTGTGCAGGCCGATGCCGCCGCGGCCTGGCCCGCCTCGTTGGCCGCCGGGGTGCCGGTCCGGCGGCGGCAGCGGCACACCATGGCCGACGGCATCGCGGTCTCCGAGGTGGGTCTGGTGACCTTCGCACATGTGTCCGCCCTAGTCGACGACGTGCTGACGGTGAGCGAGGAGGCGTTGTCCCAGGCGCTGTTGTTGTGCCTGGAGCGGGCCAAGATGCTCGTCGAGCCGGCTGGTGCCGCCGCCGTTGCCGCACTGCTGGAACCCGGTAGGCGTTTCCCGGGGCCAGTGTGTGCGGTGCTCTCCGGCGGCAACGTCGACCCGCTGTTGCTGATGCACCTCATCCGGCACGGTCTGAGCGCAGGTGGCCGGTTCCTGGCCCTGCGCGTGACCGTGCCGGATCGCCCGGGAGAGCTCGCCACGTTGTTGGCCCGGGTAGGTACGTCGGGTGCCAACGTGGTCGACGTAGCGCATTCCCGGACCGCCGGCAGGCTCATTGTCGGCGATGTCGTGGTGGCGCTGAGCTTGGAGACCCGAGGTCCCGAACACTGCGCGGAGCTCGTTACCGACCTGCGCGCGGCCGGCTACCGAGTGCGCTGAGTTGGTGGCCCAGCCCGGAAGGGTTCGGCCTTGACCACTGCGACGGTTGTCGTCCTTCCGCTGGGTAGGTCATAGCAGCGGTCCTCGCCCTCCCGGGCACCGATGATCGCCTTGCCCAACGGGGAGTTGGGCGAGTAGACCTCCAGGTCGCCGTGTGCACCTTCCTCCAGTGAGCCGAGCAAGAAGGTCTCGGTTTCGTCGTCATTCTCATAGCGCACTGTGACGACCATTCCGGGCCCAGCGATCCCGGACTCGGCGAACGCCTCACCGACCTTGGCGACTCGCAGCAGCTCCTGCAGCTGGCGGATCCGCGCCTCGAGCTGGGCCTGTTCCTCGCGCGCGGCGTGGTACCCACCGTTCTCCTTGAGATCGCCCTCCTCGCGGGCGTCGTTGATCTTCGCGGCAATGACTGAGCGGTTCCCGACCAGCTCATCGAGTTCCTGCTTGAGCCGATCATAGGATTCCTGGGTCAACCAGGCTACCTGGGTTTCGCTCACAGTCATCACTCCTCCTTTGATCCGACGTCCGCCACCGCGGGGCGGACCCAACCACTGGCCTGGTAGCCAACGGCCGGAACGGAAAAACACGGCCCTGCCCCGGGGCCGTGCGCGTCCTCCACGGTAACACGAGGTGTCCTGTTCAACCTCAGCCTTATGGGTGACGAATTCCGGATCGTGCCTGCTCAACGGGGCTCTTGAAGTCAGTAGTTCGGGTATCAACCAGGTAGGCAGGCACCTGCATCGAACACCCGTAGACGTCAGCGGTGACCGGTGGCCGGGATGTGTGTATCACAGTGGACAGCACGATTGGGCCTAGTGTGGGAGGTACGTAGACTTCCCTGCGCCCGGTCTCCTCCCCATCCAGCGAGCGGGCCCGGACGATGCACACCGCAGGATGCGTGGGGTCGTCCCGGAGCACGCTCACTCGCAGTTGCACTGCGTTACCCGCCAGCAGGGTGAAGCCCACGGCCTTGCCCTGGATCGGTGTGGTGGCGAGGTTGCGGTAGCCGATCACCGCCACTGCCACACCGGCCGCCACCGCGAGCAGCAGCCCTACCGATACGGTCCACCGGTGACCGCTACCGGTCGCCCGCCGTCCGTAGCGGCCCTCGGGAAGGTGGCCGGCGGTCACGTTGTTACATCTCCTCAATGACACCTTACTCGGTGGGCAACCACCAGACGGATCTGTCGGTCCGGCATGGACAATGTTCCATAGAGTAGGGGTCCACAGAGCGGGGCCCATGGTAGTGGGGTCCACAGCAGTGTCTCCGGTGAAGGGATGAGCAGGCATCCATGGCTGAGCAGCTACGAATGATGGCAGTGCACGCGCATCCCGATGACGAGTCCAGCAAGGGCGCCGCGACGATGGCTCGATACGTCGCCGACGGCCACGACGTGATGGTCCTTACCTGCACCGGCGGAGAACGCGGCAGCATCCTCAACTCGTCGTTCGAGCCCGCTGACCTGGCCGAGCGCCCCGAAGAGATAGCCGCGGTCCGCCGGCAGGAGATGGCCCGCGCCGCCCAGATCCTGGGTGTACGACACCGCTGGCTGGGTTACCTCGACTCCGGGCTGCCCGACGGTGACCCCACGCCACCGCTGCCGGACGGGTGCTTTGCGGCGGTGCCGCTGGAGGGTCCCACCCGGGATCTGGTCGCGGTGTTCCGCGAGTACCGGCCGCACGTTGTGGTGACCTACGACGAGAATGGTGGGTACCCCCATCCCGATCACATCCGGTGCCACGAGGTGTCGGTCGCTGCGTTCGACGCGGCTGGTGACCCGGATCGCTTCCCCGACGCCGGGGAACCGTGGCAGCCGCTGAAGCTGTACTACACGCATGGTTTCTCCCGCAAGCGGATGCAGCTGCTGCATGACGCGTTGGTGGCCGCGGGGGAGGAGTCGCCGTTTGTCGAGTGGCTGGCGAAATGGGATCCGTCGCTGCCCGACGTCATGGAGCGGGTGACCACCCGGGTGGAGTGCAGTGACTACTTCGGAGTGCAAGCTGATGCGCTGCGGGCGCACGCGACCCAGATTGACCCGGCGAGCCGGTGGTTTGCGATACCGCACCTGCTGCAGGCTCAGCTGTGGCCCACCGAGGAGTATGAGCTGGCCCGTTCGCTGGTCGACACCACGCTGCCCGAAGACGATCTGTTCTCTGGCGTCCGGGAGCGAGTGCACGCATGATCCTGTTGCTGCCCACTGGCTGCTCGGCGGTGACCGGGTTCGGACTGGTTGAGTCCCCGGCGCCGGATCCTGGCGGGCAGGGCGAGGACTTCGGCAAGGCCGCGCCGGTCGGCCTGGTGGTGCTGCTGCTGTTCTTCTTGGCGGTGGCGCTGCTGGTGCGCTCGATGAACAAACACCTGCGCCGGGTCCCGAAGTCGTTTGACGACGACGGCGGTGTGCCTCGTGAGTGAGTAACAGTGTTCCGGCACTGAATGCCACTCACGAGTGGATTTCCCTCTGCCGCCCGGGCCAGGGAAGATAACTGGATGGCGAACCGGCTTGCGAGCGCTACCAGCCCATATCTGCTGCAACATGCCACCAACCCGGTCGACTGGTGGCCGTGGTGCGACGAGGCGTTCGGGGAGGCGGCGCAGCGAAACGTTCCGGTGCTGCTGTCCATCGGCTACGCCGCCTGCCACTGGTGCCACGTGATGGCACATGAGTCCTTCGAGAACGCGGACATCGCCGCGGTGATGAACGCCAACTTCGTCAACGTCAAGGTGGACCGGGAGGAGCGCCCCGACGTCGACGCCCTCTACATGGAGGCCACCCAGGCCATGACCGGCCAAGGGGGGTGGCCGATGACCTGCTTTCTCACGCCCACCGGCGAGCCGTTCCACTGTGGCACCTACTACCCGCCCGCCCCGCGGCCCGGCATGCCCAGCTTCCCAGAGCTGCTCGTCGCCGTGCGCCGGTCCTGGGGCGAGCGCGGTGCGCAGGTGCGAGATGCCGCCAGGCGCATCGCCAAGCAACTCACCGAACGGGCCGCGCCGCTGGCCGAGTCCGCTGTGGACGATCGGGTACTGGCCGCTGCAGTCGACCGGCTGAGTGCGGAGTTCGACGACAAGCACGCCGGGTTCGGCGACGCGCCGAAGTTCCCGCCGTCGATGCTGCTGGAGTTCTTGCTCCGCCACCACGAGCGGACCGGCTCGCAGCCCGCCCTGTCTATGGCCAGCCGCACCGGTGAGGCGATGGCCCGCGGCGGGATGTATGACCAGCTGGCTGGTGGGTTCGCGCGATACTGCGTCGACGCGGCGTGGGTGGTGCCGCATTTCGAGAAGATGCTCTACGACAACGCGCTGCTGCTGCGCTTCTACACCCACCTGGCCCGGCTGACCGGATCGGCAACCGCCCGGCGGGTGGCCGAGCAGACCGCGACGTTCCTGCTCGACGGGCTGGGGACCGCGCAGGGTGGTTTCGCGGCGTCGCTGGATGCCGACACCGCAGGCGAGGAGGGCACCACCTACGTGTGGACGCCAGAGCAGCTCGTGGAGGTGCTGGGGTCGGCCGACGGTCAGTGGGCGGCGGAGCTGCTGACGGTGACCCAGGTCGGGACGTTTGAGCACGGCACCTCGGTGCTGCAGCTGCCCGCCGAGCCCGATGACCCCAGCCGCTGGGAGCGGGTGCGCGCCGCGCTGCTCGCTGTCCGGGCCGCCCGCCCGCAGCCCGCCCGGGACGACAAGGTGGTCACCGAGTGGAACGGGATGGCGATCACCACTTTGGCTGAGGCGGGCGGTGTGCTGGACCGTCCGGCGTGGACCGCGGCCGCGGCCGCGGCGGCGGAGCTGATGTTGGGCACGCACCTGGTCGATGGTCGGCTACGGCGTAGCTCCCGCGATGGCGTGGTGGGCCAGGCCGCCGGGGTGCTGGCCGACCACGCCTGGCTGGTCGAAGGCCTGCTCGCGTTGCACCAGGTCACCGGCGAGGGTCGCTGGCTGCAGGCGGCGCTGCCCGTGCTGGAGCTGGCTCAGAAACACTTCGCCGACCCGGACCACACCGGTGCCTGGTTCGATACCGCTGCTGATGCCGAGGCGTTGTTCCGCCGGCCCTCCAACCTGACCGATAATGCCACTCCAGCGGGTGCGTCTGCGTTGGCCGCCGCCCTGGTCACCGCCTCGGCGCTGACCGGGTCGGCGTCCTACCGGGCGGCCGCCGAGGCTGCGGTGGCGCGGGCCGGAGTGGTGCCGGCCAAGGCGCCGCAGGCTGCCGGGCACTGGCTGACTACTGCGGAGGCGCTGGCGCACGGGCCGGTACAGATCGCCGTGATCGGCTCTGCCGGGGATCCGGTCCGCGCGGCGCTGGCGGCCCGGGCCCGATGGGCCGCACCTGGCGGGGCGGTGGTGCTGGCTGGGGAACCGGGTGCGCTGGACCCGATGCTGGCTGGGCGGGACCTGGTGGCGGGTGTCCCCGCGGCCTACGTCTGCCACGGCTTCGTCTGCGACCGCCCGGTGACCTCCCCCGAGGACCTGCACACTCAACTCCGGGCTGGCTAGCTGCTCGACTTTGCAACGTGTGTAATGCTGTAATTAAAGAAAGGTGAGTGAGAGGACGACGAACATGGTGGGACGAGGACGGCCGCACGGGATGCGCTCCAGTGGCCGGTGGCCCGGGCGCGGTGGCTGGCAACAGGCTGATCTGCCGCCGGCCGACGACGCCAAGGCATGGTTCGCGGGACGGTTACCGGACGGCTGGTTCACCGGAGAGGTCGAAGTCACCGTGGACCGCGAGGAGATTCTTGTCGTCGGTGGGCTGCCTGCGCTGGACAAGCAGCTCACCGACGATGCCGAGCGCGCGGCAGCGGAGGCGGGCCGGATCAGCCGGTTCCGGGAGGACTCCCGCGACGAGCGGATCGAGATCGCCCGGCAGGCCGAGCACCGCTACCGGCGCAAAGTGGCCTGGGGTGCCCGGCTGGGTGGCACAGAGGAAATGTTCACGACGCTGTCGGTGCCGGTGATGACCCGGTTGCGGCAGCCCGAGCGTCTGGTGCTGGATACCCTGGTCGACTCCGGGGTGGCCCGTTCCCGGTCGGAAGCCCTGGCCTGGGCGGTGCGCCTGGTCGGCGAGCACGCCCAGCAGTGGCTCGGTGAGCTCCAGCAGGCCATGGCCACGGTCGACGACCTGCGCGCCCGTGGACCCGAGCTCTAGGCAGACGGTGAGTGATTGTCTATAGCCCGACGATAGCGAGGACGCGATGAGCCAGCAGCAGTGGACAGCGGTCGACGACTACGTCACCGGCGCACTCGTCGAATCCGACGCAGCGCTGGACGCCGCGCTGGCGGCCAGCGACGCGGCCGGCCTGCCGGCCATCGCCGTCTCGTCCGCGCAAGGCAAGCTGCTCCATCTGCTTGCCAGGCTGGCGAACGCCCGCCGGATCCTGGAGCTCGGGACGCTCGGCGGGTACAGCACGATCTGGCTGGCCCGGGCGCTGCCGCCGGACGGCCGCCTGATCACCCTGGAGTACCGGCGCAAACATGTCGACGTCGCGCGCGCCAACATCGCCACGGCAGGCCTTGCCGATCTGGTGGAGGTGCGGGTCGGCGCGGCGCTGGACACCTTGCCCGAGCTGGCCGAGGAGCTTGCCGACGGCCGCGCCGACCCGTTCGACCTGGTGTTCCTCGACGCGGACAAGCGGAATCTCCCCGACTACTTCACCTGGTCGGTCAGGCTCACCCGGCCCGGTGGAGTGATCATCGTGGACAACGTGGTGCGTGACGGGGCTGTGGCCGACGCGCACAGTGCGGACCCCGACGTGCAGGGCGCGCGACGGCTCAACGATGTGATGGCCGCGGACCCCCTGGTGAGCGCGACGGTCATCCAGACCGTGGGCGTTAAGGGCTACGACGGTTTCGCCATCGCGATCGTCGGGGAGGCAAAGTCCGCGACACCATGAGTCGACGCCTGCGGTGGCGGGCGTAACCTTCCCGGCTTGTGAGACTGCGGGACCTTGTCTATGCCGTCTACGAGCGCCGGCTGGCCCGCCGGCTTGGCACCGCCAACCGCCCCCGTCATGTCGCGGTGATCATGGATGGCAACCGGCGCTGGGCCAAGGAGCTCGGGTGTGCCGACGTCAGCGACGGCCATCGAGTCGGGGCTGCCAAGCTGGTCGAGCTGCTCGGCTGGTGCCGGGAGACCGGTGTCGAGATCGCCACGTTCTGGCTGCTCTCCCCGGACAATCTGCGCAACCGTCCACCCGACGAGCTGGAGCCGTTGCTGGAGATCATCGCCGATGTCGTCGACGGGTTGTGCGCACCGGACACCTCCTGGCGGGTGCGGGTCGTCGGTGCGCTCGACCTGCTGCCACCGGAGATGGCGCAGCGGTTGACCACTGCTGCGGCCCGGACTCGGGACCGGTCCGGGTTGGCGGTGAATGTCGCGGTGGGCTACGGCGGTCGCCAGGAGATCGCCGACGCGTTGCGCAAGCTGTTGCTCAAGCACGCCGAGGCCGGGACCACCATGGAGGAGCTCGCCGAGGTGCTCGACGTCGAGCAGATCGCCGAACACCTCTACACCTCGGGCCAGCCCGATCCCGACCTGGTCATCCGCACCTCGGGGGAGCAGCGGCTGTCGGGTTTCCTGCTCTGGCAGTCGGCGCACTCCGAGTTCTGGTTCTGCGACGCCTACTGGCCGGCCTTCCGGAAGGTGGACTTCCTCCGGGCGCTGCGCGACTACGCAGCCCGGCACCGCCGGTTCGGCTCGTGAGCGGGAAACAGTGTTATAGCACTCAATACCACTCACGAGCTCTATCGTCAGCACCATGATGGATCTGGTCGGTGAGTTCGTGCTGCTGGGCCTGCGGTTCGACCGGCTCATCGAGGGCTTCGTGGACGCCTACACCGGCGATCCGGCGCTGCGCCGTCAGGTGGACAACGAGCCCCGGCCGGATCCGGCGGTGCTGGCCCGCCGGGCTGCCCAGTTGCGAGCTGAGTTACCGGCCGCTGGACTGGCGCAGCCGCGGGCTCGTTTCCTGGATGCCCACCTGACCGCGCTGGAGTGTAGCGGGCGCGTCCTGGCTGGCCAGCCGGTCGGGTTCGTGGCGGAGGTGGCGGCATACTTCGACGTCGCTATCGAACCGGGGGATCCCGAGGTCTACCACCAGGCGCATGCCGAGATCGCCCAGCTGCTGCCGGGCAGCGATCCACTGGCCGCTCGGCTGGCCGCCTACCGGACCCGCGACGAGATTGCGCCGGAGCGGCTGGACACTGCCGTGCAGGCACTCTCCAGCGCGCTGCGGGACCGGGTCCGCACCGGCTTCGGGCTGCCCCCGCAGGAGACCGTGCAGTACGAGGTGGTCACCGACAAGCCGTGGAGCGGGTTCAACTACTACCTTGGTGACTTCCGTTCCCGGGTGGCGATCAACGCGGACCTCGGCCACCGGATGGCCAACCTGCCGCACCTCGTCGCGCACGAGTCCTATCCCGGGCACCACACCGAGCACTGCCGCAAGGAGGCCGGCCTGGTGCGGACCCAGCACCACACCGAGCAGACGATCTTCCTGGTGAACACCCCACAGTGCCTCATGGCCGAGGGCCTGGCCGACCTGGGACTGCTGGCCGCGGTCGGCCCCGGCTGGGGGCTGTGGGCCGCGGAGATCCTCGGTGATGTGGGACTGCGGATGGACGGTGAGCTCGCCGAGCGTCTCGAGGCGGCCGCGGCAGGTTTGCTCGGGGTCCGCCAGGACGCTGCCCTCATGCTGCACGATCAGCACGCTGACCCGGCGGACGTGCTGGCCTATCTGCAGCGATGGCTGCTGGTCGGCGAACCGCGGGCCAGGCAGATGGTGCGGTTTCTTGCCGACCCGCTGTGGCGCGCCTACACCACCACCTACGTGGAGGGCTACCGGCTGCTGCGTAGCTGGCTGGACGCTCGCCCGTCGGTGCAGTCACTGGGCCAGCGCTACCTGCGGTTACTCGACGAGCCGCTGATCCCGTCGGTGGTGCGCGCCGAGCTGGCGAGCTCGTGAGTGCGTAACAGTGTTCTAACACTGTTACGCACTCACGAGCTGATTCACCTGGGTGGATACCTGCCACGAACGGCCACACCCCGGTACCGTGCGGTGGCAGCGGGACGTGCTGGACGCGTCTCGCCACGGGAGGCCCTGATCGTGTCTGTTGTCGATCGGGCGGGTAAACCGCCCACGGCGAGCACGGGAGGGCCGGCACCCGGCTCTCGTGGTCGGTCCAGCTGAGCCCAACCGGGTGCAGTGGAAGCGACCACCAGGGGCCGGCCGGCCCACCGAGTAGCGAGCGCGGGTGCCGCGCACGCCAGGGAGCTGCCGTGATCGCTTCTCGCTCGCCACACTCCACCGTCCCGGGTTTGCGTACGTATGTGCTGGACACCTCAGTCCTGCTGTCCGACCCCTGGGCGCTGTACCGATT
>JBOHFG010000495.1:0-26371 GCA_050699575.1 Pseudonocardiaceae bacterium | reverse complement strand
GTCTGATCGGGATAGGGAAATGACGGTGAACCGGCCAGACCCTAGCGGCGAGCGGACGCCAGTGGTGACGGACCACCCAGCACCACCAAACGCGATGCGAGCCGGGTCATGGCGCACCGGTCGTGCTGTCCGCGTGCTGTAAGGAGGGGTCAGTAGCGGTCACCTACGGCGCCTCGCGGAGCAGGCCATCCACATGTCAGCGACCATCACCTGGCAGGGTAGACAGATTCCCAAGCTCCCAACCAAATACAGGTGCCTCCGGCGGACCTCGCTCCGGGATGGCTCCAGGACCGGCCCCGGATCGTGGTGGGTCACCAGGGGAGCGGGTATCCCGTCGCGTCGGCGCCGGAGGCGTAGCGGGCCGGGGGTAGGGGGCAAGATGGAGCACCGCATGCGCTGAACGATCTTGCCCCTACCCCCCGGCCCGCTCCGAGACAAGCTCGCCGACGCGACGGGATACCCGCTCCCCGCCCCCATCCTGCGGCAAGCCAACACCCCGCGTGTGCCATTAGCGTGCCATTAACACCGGTCAACCACGGTCAACAGCGGTACCCCCTGACCCAGCCTGACCACCGATCGAGGCCCCTGACCGCGCGTTGGGCGCAGCCTTCCAAGCTGGCCATGCCGGTTCGATCCCGGTCGCCCGCTCCACCCCATCCACGGACGCTGACCGTGAGCTTGAGCAGGGCCAGCGATGTCAAGACACGTCCGCCCACGACACGCCAGGACGCTCATCGAGCAACCTACGGAGCTGGTCCGGCTGTGGCCCGCACCTCACGTTCCCAACGCTGCGCGTAATCGTCGGGGCCACGCGCCGCATCGAGCTGCGCGAGCACCCACGCACGGATCAACGCGGTGGGCTGGGCACCACGCCCAGCCGCCAGCTGCCGCAGTTCCTCGATCCGATCAACCGGAATACGAACGCTATAGACCGCCGTAGGACTTGTCGCCGGCTCCCGATGCCGGCTCCACTCCAACTCCTCATCCGAGGTCACCTCAGCATCCTCAACAGCCGCAGCGATCCTGCCGTGGTTCCCAGAGGAAACATCGTGTCCAGTGTCATCATCGTGTACGGCGGGCTTGCTTTGGCCATGCTCAGAGGCGCGCTCATCCATGAGATCGTGGCGCAGAGAGCATCGCGGCGGTGGCTCGAGCAGTTCTTCGCGCAGCAACACCGGCCGCTGGTGAATTTTCTCCTCGGTCGGGGAGCGAACTCGTCCGATGCCGAGGATGCGGCACAGATGGTGTTCATGCAGGTGTTCGCCCGCTGGGCCACGCTGCACAATCCTCGCGCCTACCTTTACCAGGCGCGAGGAATGAGGTTGCCACACTCGCGAGGCGACAGCTCCGTGACCTGGACAGGGCCCTGCACTGGGCGGGCAGCCAAGGGAGACATACGCGCCGATGTGGGGCTGGCCCGTCACCCGATCTAGCCGCACGGCAGGATGAGCCCATGGCTCAGGTAACCGTCACTGCGCGGCACGTGGTCAACGGGTCGGTCGAGCGGGTGCGCACCGCGCTGGCCGACTACAGCGCCACCCGGCCGAAGATCTTGACCGAACATTTCAGCGACTACCAGGTGCAGGCTGGCGGCCAGGGCGCCGGAAGCCAGGTGCACTGGAAGCTCGCGGCCACCGAGAAGCGGGTGCGCGACCAGCTGATCGAGGTCAGCGAACCGCACGACGGCTCGCTGGTCGAGACTGATACCCACTCCAGCATGGTCACCACCTGGACGGTGCGACCGGCCGACGCCGGGCGCAGCACCGTCACAGTGCACACCACCTGGAACGGTGCGAGCGGTATCGGCGGGTTCTTCGAGCGCGCGTTCGCCCCGATGGGCCTACGCCGGATCTATGACGGCATGCTCGGCAAGCTCGACGAGGTCATCACCGGGTGAGTTCCTCGGCGGACGGGAGGCCCTCAGGGCCCGTCGCCCGCTGCGGCTGCCTACTGAGCGAGGCAGATCATCTCGGTCGGAGCCAGCACGGCACGTTCCAGACTGTCGGCCACGTTTGCGACCTTCAACACCGCGTCCGGGCCCATGACAAGCTGGAGGCCGAGCGCGGGCAGACCGTCCTGGGCGACCCGGGCTTGCATTTCGCGGAAAAAGTCGAGCCCGAAGTTCCGCCGATCACGTTCGGCCTGCACCGGTAACCTGACCTGCGCGAGCAGCTCCCGGTAGCGCTGCGGTGCGTCGAGGAAGCTGGTCGCCGAGGTAGCCGCCCACGGCACCGGGTAGCCGACCTCGCCTGGCCCCATGCGCATCACCTCATAGACACCGAATGTGCCGCCGACCACCAGTACCCGCCGGATCTCGCTGACAACGTTAGCTGGTCGGGATCCACATGCTCCAGGTCCGCGCCCCGCGTCGTGAGCGCGTTGAGGATCTCGCGCTCCAAACCCCCTGCGAGTAGTGCGCCGCGATGGCTCGCTCGCTCACCACGACCACCTACCCGGTCGGGCACGCCCACTCTGCGAGCGCGCGTGGCAGGTGGCTACCTCGCTCGTACACCAGAGCGCTTCCGGTGTCCTCACGTGAGTGCGCCGGAGCTTTCGGCCGGCTAAGGGCCTGCGGCTGCGGACCATCAACCGGCCGAGTCTGACCGGCGTCGAAGAAATCCCGGCACAACTGTTCGAAGATTGGTGTGGCTGAGATCATCGCGGTCCTCCCTTGTCCTGGGCGAGGGTCGTGACAGTCCGGCTCGCTGTCAACACTTGATCATCCAACAGTGACGGATGAAACGGTGAACGGTACCTCTGCGTCGATGAACGGTCACCACACGCGATGCTCCCGCGCGATCGGCACCCATTCACACCGGGAGTAATGTCGGCACTGTCCGATGCAGTCTCCAAAGAGGAGGTCGTCGTGGGCACGCTGATCTCAGTGGTGATCCTCATACTGCTGGTCGGTGGTGGCGCGGCGTACTACTCCCGGTACCGGCAAGCCGCCCAGCAACGTGATCTTGACGACTCGAAGGCCGAGGCGCGCCGCTGGGTGGAGCGCCTCGGTGGGCAAGTCCTCAACCTGATCGGCACCGACGAGCCGTCCAAGCAGGCGTTGGCCGACGCCGCGGAGCGCTACACCGCCGCCAGCTCCCAGCTGGACTCTGCCCGCACCGCAGCGCAAAGCCGCCTGGTGACCCAAACCGCCCTGGAAGGGCTGTTCTACGTGCGGGCGGCCCGCGTCGCGATGGGTATGGACCCAGGTCCGGACTTGCCGCCGGTGCCAGGCCAGGGCGGCGCCGGTTCCGTCACCGAAGACCGAGACGTGCACGTCGACGGTCACGAATACGCAGCGTCACCGAATCCCAGCGACCGCACGCCGCACTACTATCCGGGCGGTCGGATAGCTGGCCGGCCAGTGCCCCAGGGCTGGTATAGCGAGCCCTGGTGGAAACCGGCGCTGATCGGTGGCGCCTGGGGTCTGGGCTCGGCACTGCTGTTCAGCTCGTTGTTCTCGGGAATGGGCGGGATCGCGTCAGCGGACACCTGGGAGCGGGGCTATGAGGCCGGGCAGGACAACGCCTTGGCCGGCGGCGACTGGGGTGGCGGCGACTACGCCGCCGGAGATTACAGCGGCGGGGACTACGGAGGCGACTTCGGCGGCGGTGACTACGGAGGAGGCGACTGGGGTGGCGGCGACTTCGGTGGCGGCGACTTCTAGAACGCTGGCCGTTGCTGGCAATGCGGGCACCAGTAAAGGTTGCGCCCCACGTGCCGCGCCGTGACAACCGTCGTGCCACACACCAAGCACGGTGCCCCAGTCCGGCGGTAGACGTAGACCTCACCCCCGTGCCGGTCCTGCCGGGGAGCGCGTCCGGTGTGGATCGGGTCGTGCTCGGGTGCCACGGTGTCGATCCGGCCGCGACGCACCCCGTCACCCATCAGCTCGACAAGATCCGACCACAACGCCACCCACTGATCGGTGCGCAGCTCAGCGCCTGGCCGCAACGGATCCAGCTGGTGGCGGAACAACAGCTCGGCGCGGTAAACGTTGACGTGGAACAGGTGCTTGCCATGCGCTTGCGCACGCTGTAGTACCCGCCCGTCCAGGACGGTGGCGGCTGCCGCGAAGCGGCCCTGCGGGCTGGACACCGCCACTGGCGACCCGCCGTAACACCGCTGGTGCTCCCCCGCTAGCCGGTGTGTCGTGTGGCCCTCCGGCATGGGAGCCTCAGCCTGCCGAAATCGGGGGTACCTCCCCGGTGGACTCGAACTCCGAGATCTGCCTGATCCGCCGGCAGTGCCGCTCGCCATCGGAGAACGGCGTCGTGAGAAACGTCTCGACGATCTGCGCCGCCTCGGCGGGGGCGTGCATCCGAGCGCCGATCCCCACCACCTGGGCGTCGTTGTGTTCCCGGGCGAGCTGGGCGGTCTCGGTGCTCCACGCCAGGGCGGCCCGGCAGCCCGGAACCTTGTTCGCGGAGATCTGCTCGCCGTTGCCCGACCCGCCGATCACCACGCCGAGGCTGCCCGAGTCGGCGACCACGCGGCGGGCAGTCTCGATGCACAACAGCGGGTAGTCGTCGTCCGGATCGAAGACGTCGGGGCCGACGTCCACCACGTCGTGCCCAAGACTGGTCAGGTGCTTCACCAGAAAAACCTTGAGCTCAAAACCCGCGTGATCGGAACCGAGGTAGACGCGCACAGCGTGCAACATTGCCACATGACGGAGCGGTGGGTTGAGTTGGCGCAGGGGGTGCTGGTGCGCCGGTATGCCGAGTTGGATCTCTCGGTGGGGTTGGTGATCGGGGAACGGGGCTGCCTGGTCGTGGACACCCGCAGTGATCCCGCTCAGGGTGCGCAGCTGCGCACCGCGGTCCGCGAGGTCACCCGGCAACCGTGCACTGTGGTGCTCACCCACGCGCACTTCGATCACTGCCTAGGCACTGCGGCCTTCCTGCCGGCCCCGGTGTGGGCGCATCCCCGGTGCCGAGATGACCTGGCCAGGGGCGGCGCGGCGCAGCACGCGGAGGCGCTGGCCTTCGCCCGCGCACAGCGGGTGCCGCGCGGGCCCGAGCTGGTGCGTCCAGTGGTGCCCGATCACCTGGTCACCGAGCCTGTCGAGGTTGACTTGGGCGGTCGACGGGTGCTGCTGACCCACCCCGGGCTGGGGCACACCAACCACGACATCGCGGTATGGTCACCCGACACCGGCGTGCTCTTCGCCGGAGATCTCCTCGAGCAGGGCGCCGATCCTGACTTCACCGACGCCTACCCGCTGGACTGGCCCACCACGGTCACCGAGCTACTCCGGCTCAGCCCACGCGTAGTAGTCCCCGGGCACGGCGACCCAGTAGATGAGACGTTCGCTGCCGCCCAACGCGACGACCTAGCCACCCTGGCCGATCTGTGCCGAGCCGTGCTGGCCGGTGAACTAGACCCCGACGACGCAGCAGCAGCCTCGCCGTTCGATCCCCCTACCACCCTCGTCGCCATCGCCAGGCTCAACCCACCTGACACGGAGACATATCGGGCCTTGTGAAGATCTGATAACCCCGATATACCTCCATGTCGGGGTTATTGGCGGCCGGTCAGGAGAAGTCGGGCTTCTCGTTGCGGGTTCGCTTGAGCTCGAAGAAGTGCGGGTAGCTGGCCAGCAGCAGGCTACCATCGAAGATCTTCCCAGCCTGCTCACCACGCGGGATCCGGGACAGCACTGGCCCGAAGAAGCCCACCCCGTCCACGTGGATGGTCGGGGTCCCGACGTCCAGCCCGACTGGGTCCATGCCGGCCTCGTGGCTGGCCCGTAGCTCCTCGTCGTACTCGGTGCTCTGAGCTGCCGCCGCCAGCTCGGCGGGCAGCCCCACCTCGGCCAGCGCGGCCGCGATCACCTCATCGAGGTCCTTGTTGCCCTCGTTGTGGATTCGGCTACCCAACGCGGTGTAGAGCGGACCGAGCACCTTCTCCCCGTGGTCACGGGCCGCGGCGATGCACACCCGCACCGGCCCCCAACCCTGCTCCACCAGGTCCCGGTACTGCTCTGGGAGCTCGCGGCCCTCGTTGAGCACCGACAGGCTCATCACCCGCCAGTGCACGTCAATGTCCCGTACTGTCGCGACCTCGAGGATCCACCGCGAGGTGATCCACGCATACGGGCACAGCGGGTCAAAGTAGACATCAACCCGCGCCGGGTGGAGCTCGGTGCGGGCTTCGGTACTGTGGTCGGTGGTTACCGTCATCACGCTCTCCGTTCCTCGTTACGTTGTACAACCCGTCCGGGTGGTCACGTCATCCCCAGGCCTTACCCGCCTGCGGGCCGGACCTCACCCGTGATTGGATCCCCAAGGAATCCCGATCCGACACCCGAGGTGATCCGTGGCCGTCCCCAACCTCACCCAGCAGCAGGCCGCCGAGCGCGCCGCCCTGCTCGCCGTCGACTCCTACACCGTCGATCTTGATCTCACCGACGGTGCCGGCAAACCGAGCGAAGGCACGTTCCGCAGCACCACCACCGTCCGCTTCTCCTGCCGCACCCCAGGCGCGTCCAGCTGGATCGACGTGGTGGCTGCCCAGGTGGGCGCCGCGACTCTGAACGGAGCCGCGCTGGAGTGCGCCGGCTATGACGAGGCGAACGGGATCGCGCTGCCCACGTTGGCCGCCGACAACGAGGTCATCATCGAGGCGCAGGGCCGCTACATGAACACCGGTGAGGGGCTGCACCGCTTCGTGGATCCCATCGACGGCGGGGTGTATCTCTACAGCCAGTTTGAGACCGCCGACGCGAAGCGGATGTACGCCTGCTTCGACCAGCCTGACCTCAAGGCCGTGCACCGTATCCGGGTCGTGGCACCCGCCGGCTGGGTGGTGATCTCCAACTCGCCGTGCCAGCGCACCGAGCAACGCGAGAGCGGCGCGACTCTCCACATCTTCGCCGACAGCGCCCGGATCAGCCCCTACATCGTGGCTCTGGTCGCCGGTCCTTACGCACAGTGGACCGACGAGTACACCGACGAAGAGGGCACGATCCCGCTGGGCATCTACTGCCGCGCCTCGCTGGCCGAGCACATGGATACCGGACGCCTGTTCACCGAGACCAAGCAGGGCTTCAGATTCTACCACCGCGCCTTCGGGGTGCGCTACCCCTTCGACAAATACGACCAGTGCTTCGTGCCCGAGTTCAACGCCGGAGCGATGGAGAACGCCGGCTGTGTGACCTTCCTGGAGGACTACGTCTTCCGCAGCCGGGTCACCCGCTACCTCTACGAGCGGCGCTGCGAGACGGTGCTGCACGAGATGGCACACATGTGGTTCGGCGACCTGGTGACCATGCAGTGGTGGGACGATCTGTGGCTCAACGAGTCCTTCGCCACTTGGGCCTCGGTGCTGTGCCAGGCAGGGGCCACCGAGTACACGGGAGCGTGGACCACCTTCGCAACTGTGGAGAAAGCCTGGGCCTACCGGCAAGACCAGTTGCCCTCCACGCACCCGATTGCCTGTGACATCCCCGACGTGCAAGCCGTCGAGGTCAACTTTGACGGCATCACCTACGCCAAGGGTGCCAGCGTGCTGCGCCAGCTGGTCGCCTACGTCGGCCTAGACGAGTTCCTCGCCGGCCTGAAGATCTACTTCACTCGGCACGCCTGGGGAAACGCCACGCTCGCCGACCTGTTGGCCGCACTGGAGCAAGCCTCCGAGCGGGACCTGTCCGGCTGGAGCGCGCAGTGGCTGGAGACCACCGGACTCAACACGTTGCGACCGGAGTTCACTGTCGACGGTGCCGGCGCGTTCGCGTCCTTCGCGGTGCTCCAGGGCGGCGCTCGCCCCGGCGCTGGGGAGCGGCGCACGCACCGCCTCGCCGTCGGCGTCTACGACTCCACCGGCTCGGCTGGCGCGCTGGTGCGTACGCACCGGGTGGAGCTCGACGTCAGCGCGGAGCGCACCGAGGTCCCCGAGCTGGTGGGCGTGCCTGCCGGTAAACTCATTCTGGTCAACGATGACGACCTCACGTACTGCACGATGCGGCTCGATGAGCAGTCACTGGCAACGTTGGTCGACCGGATCGGCGACATCACCAAGTCGCTGCCACGCTCACTGTGCTGGTCAGCGGCCTGGGAGATGACTCGCGAGGCCGAGTTCAAGGCCAAGGACTTCGTTGCGGTGGTGCTGAGCGGGCTGCCGGCCGAGACCGAGGTGGGCGTCGTGCAGCGGCTGCTGGCCCAAGCCCAGCTCGCGCTGTCCTCCTACGTTGATCCAACCTGGGCCACCGAGGAGGGCTGGCCGAGTTATACCAGCACCCTGATGACTCTCCTCAGCACCGCCGACCCCGGCTCTGATCACCAGCTCACCCTGGTCAACGCATTGACCGCGTCCCTGCTGGGCAAGCCGGAACTGGATGCGCTGGCCGGCTGGCTGGCCGGGGACAGCGTGCCCGAGGCGTTGGCGGTGGACACCGACCTGCGCTGGCGGTTGCTGCAGGCGCTCAGCGCGCACGGCGTGATCGGCGAGGACGAGATCACCGCCGAGCAGAACCGCGACGCCACCGCGACCGGACAGCGGCAAGCCGAGCGGACCCGGGCCCTGCTGCCCATACCGGCCGCCAAGGAACGCGCCTGGCAGCGGGCAATGCGGGACGACGAGCTGCCCAACGCCATCAGCGAGGCGATCATCGGAGGCTTCACCCACCCCGCGCAGAAACAGCTCCTGGCTCCCTACCTGGAGCGGTACTTCGCCGAGATTGCCGACGTGTGGGATCGCCGGACCTCCGAGCGCGCCCAGTCCTGCGTGGTCGGGCTGTTTCCCACGTGGGTCATCGAGCAACGCTGTGTGGACGCTGCGAGCGCGTGGCTGGAGGCCGGTGAGCGCCCGCCCGCGCTGCGTCGGCTGGTGTCGGAGGGCCAAGCCGGCGTGGTCCGGGCGTTGGCTGCCCGCGCCTTCGGGGCGGGCAGCTCGTGAGTGGCAAACAGTGTTATAACACTGTTTGCCACTCACGAGCCGGCGCGGCCGGCCAGTATCCGCAGCCCCGAGGTCAGGCCGCCGGCAAGGTCGCCCTCCTTGAACGAGGAGACCATGCTCTCCACCGCGAGCTTGCACTCACGGTCGGGAAGCCGGTGGGTAGCCTTGCCACCGGTGACCACCTCGACCACCCGCTGGCCAGGTGAGACGGCTACCAGCACCGCATCGTCGGCCCACACGCCCATCGAGTCGTGCAGCTCGGCGGCCCGAGCCCGGGTATCCGCGCCCAAGTCGCCGAGGTACACACCGAAATGCATGCGCGCGCTGCGGCTGGCGCGGACCAGCACGTCATCGAGGGTCGCGAGCTGCGAGGAGCTGAACGGCAGCGTTGGGAGCACCGGGGTGATCCGGCGCGCAGCAGAGATCCGCCCAGTGCCGACAACAGCCTCACCGTTGGCCTGATCTGGGGTCTGAGTGGGCACGAGCTCCCGCTCATTACCAGTTGCCACGAGCACCTCCGCGGGCTTCACCGGATCCGGCCCCGCCGTGTGGGGGAACCACACCGTCTCGCAAGGCCTCCGGGTTCGCGGTCCACAACACCGGTGGGTGGTTCCAGACCTCGCCGGGGCGATAACGACGGCCCCGAGCGATCCTCGGCCGTAGCGTCAGCAACCCCAGCAAGATCATGATAGCTAATGGCGTGCCCGCCAGGACAAGGATGCTCTCCAGCGACGTCACGGCATCACGGTAGCTGACCGAAGTCTAATGTCACCTCACCAGGTAGGAGGATGACGTTGGTAGTGGTTGCGGACAGCTCCGGCAGGGGTTGGTGGCTCTTGAAGAGCCACCGGCTCAGGCGACCTCGCTGAGGTAGGGCAACCACTGTGGGTCCGCGTCGGGCACGGTGGCCAGTAGCCGCCAGTGCTGACCCCGCGGGGCGCGGGGCACCACCCGGAGCTTCCAGCCCAGCTCACTGAGCAGTCGATCGGCCTTGCGGTGGTTGCACAGCGCGCAGCAGGCCACGCAATTCTCCCAGCAGTGTTCACCACCGCGGCTGCGCGGCACCACGTGGTCGATGGTCTCCGCGCGGGCTCCGCAGTAGCCGCAGCGGTACCGGTCCCGGTGCATCAACGCCGCTCTGGTCATCGGGACCCGCGACCGGTAGGGCACCCGCACGAAGGTGCACAGTTTGATCACCGAGGGGGCCACGACGGTGGCGGTGGCGGAGTGCAGCACCAGACCCGCGGCGTCACCGTGCACCACATCAGCCTTGCCACACACCACCAACACGATCGCCCGGCGCAACGGCAGCGCGGTCAGTGGCTCGAAGCTGGCGTTGAGCAACAACACTCGTCGGCGTCCCCACGCACCGGTGGCCCGAGTGTGGTCCGCCACAGCCTGGTCCGCGACGACGAGAGGGGTTTCGAGAAGCCCGGTTGAGGTTCCTGAGCGCGAGGCGGTCCGCTGGCCCGCCCCCGCTGGGTGACCCTCCGGGCTGGGTTGTCGTTCGTGCATGCGACCACCTCCGCCAATGC
The DNA here is from genome assembly GCA_050699575.1 of Pseudonocardiaceae bacterium. GTDB lineage: Bacteria > Actinomycetota > Actinomycetes > Mycobacteriales > Pseudonocardiaceae. Next base: position 15,941 of record JBOHFG010000495.1, on the reverse strand, counting down.
GCGGCACCAGTCCACCACACAAAGCGGTGATTGCGCACGTATCTTGTGGACGACTCAGGTCAGGCTGCACGCGGTGGTCTGGCACCGGTGGGCCGTCGCTGTCGCCGGTACAGTCCAGCGGATGACCGGAACTGACGCCACGCTCGTGCCTAGTGACCAGCTGCTGGTTCAGCCCGACTGCTCCCGGGACGCGGGCTCGTGGTGCTCACGTATCTACCGGCTCACCCACGACGACCTGCTGTCCCGGTACGCCGATGCCGTGGTGGGAACGGGGCTGCGAATCCTGCTGATCCTCGTACTCGCGGTCCTGATCCGGCTGATGGTGCACCGGACGATCAACCGGCTGACCCGGATGACGGCGGAGGGACCACCGCCCGGACTGCTCCGGCCGCTGCGGGAGCGGGCCCCGGAGTCCTGGCAGGGCACGGGCATGCGGCGGTCGCAACGGGTCCGCACGATCGGCTCGGTGCTGCGCTCGGGCACGACGTTCGTGGTCTACGGGGTGGCGTGCACCCTGGTGCTGGGCGAGCTCGGGATCAACCTCGGGCCGATCATCGCCTCGGCCGGCATCCTCGGCATCGCGCTCGGCTTCGGCGCGCAGAACTTGGTCAAAGATTTCCTGTCCGGGATGTTCATGATGGTCGAGAGCCAGTATGGCGTCGGCGATGTGATTGACCTCGGGGAAGCCACTGGCACGGTGGAGGGAGTGGGGCTTCGGGTCACCACCCTGCGGGACGTCAAAGGCACCGTGTGGTACGTCCGCAACGGTGAGGTGCCGCGGGTCGGCAACTCCAGCCAGGGGTACTCCGTGGCCGTCGTCGATCTCCCGGTCGGGCATGATGCGGACATCCCGGCATCCACCGAGCTGGCCGGCCGCACCGCCATCGAGCTCACCGCCGACGGCAGCACACTGGCCGCCGACGTCCTGGAGCCCCCTGAGGTGCTTGGTGTCGAGTCGATCAGCTCAGAGGGTGTGACGTTGCGGATCACTGCCAAAGTCCGGGCCGGGCGGCAGTGGGCGGTGCAGCGGGCACTGCTGACCGGCATCAAGGCGGCCTTCGGCGAGGCCGGAATCCCACCGCCCTCGCCAGCCGGCCCACCATCCTGAGGCCTTCTCCCCCACCCGGCCGCCGGCAGGGCAGGATGAACAGGTGGCTGCACCGGAGAACTTTTACGAGGCCGTCGGCGGCGAGCAGACGTTTCGCCAGATCATCGGTCGCTTCTATGCGCTGGTGGCAAAAGATGAGGTGCTGCGGCCGATCTACCCGGAGGACGACCTCGGTCCCGCCGAGGAACGGCTGCGGTTGTTCCTCATGCAGTATTGGGGTGGGCCCCACACCTACTCCACGCAGCGGGGGCACCCGCGGTTGCGGATGCGGCACGTTCACTTCCGGATCGGGCCGACCGAACGGGACGCTTGGCTGCGCTGCATGCGCATCGCGGTGGACGAGGCCGAGCTTGAGGAGGCGCGTCGGAACGTGCTCTGGGACTATCTGCAGATGGCAGCCAACAGCCTGCAGAACTCGCTGACCTGATCGCCCGTGATCGCTGCGGATTCCCCTGGAAAGATTGATCTTTGTGCGACGCACCGATGACCGCCGCTTAGTCCCCCATGATGAGACCTGGTGGCGCAATGCCGTGTTCTACCAGGTCTATGTCCGTTCCTTCGCCGACGCCAACGGTGACGGCGTCGGCGATCTGGAGGGCGTTCGTAGCCGGCTGGGCTATTTGGAGCTGCTCGGTGTGGACGCGCTGTGGCTCACTCCCTTCTTCCGCTCACCGATGGTCGACCACGGCTATGACGTCAGCGATCCACGTGCCGTCGACCCGCTGTTCGGTGACTTGGACGCCTTCGACCGGCTGGTCGCCGACGCCCACCAGCACGGGTTGCGGGTAACCATCGATCTGGTTCCCAACCACACCTCCGACCAGCACGAGTGGTTCAAAGCGGCTGTGACGGCCAGACGGGGCAGCCCGCAGCGGGCCCGTTACCTGTTCCGGGACGGTTCCGGCTTCGGCGGGTTACAGCCACCGAACAACTGGACCAGCGTCTTCGGCGGGCCGGCGTGGACCCGACTGCCCGATGCCGGGCAGTGGTACCTGCACCTGTTCGCACCCGAGCAGCCCGACCTGAACTGGGAGAATCCGGAGGTGGCCGCCGATCTCGAGCGAACCCTGCGGTTCTGGCTGGACCGGGGAGTCGACGGGTTCCGCATCGACGTCGCGCACGGGATGGCCAAACCTGCCGGATTACCGGACATGCCCCAACCCCTGGGCATGGCCCCAAGCCTGCTCGATACCGTCGTCGCCGATCCTCGCTTCGACGCAGACGGTGTGCACGACATCCACCGAATGATCCGCAAGGTGCTCGACACCTACCCGGCACGGGTGGCGATCGGCGAGATCTGGGTGACCGATGACGTGGCGTTCGCTCGCTATGTCCGCGCCGACGAGCTGCACCTGGGCTTCAACTTCCGGCTGCTGGAGGCGGATTTCGAGGCCAGCAGCGTGCGCGAGGCCATCGAGCACTCGATGGTAGCTGTCCAGGGCAGCCCGGCACCGGCTACCTGGACGATCTCCAACCACGACACGGTTCGCCCGGTGACCCGCTACGGCGGCGGCCAGGTGGGCTTGGCGCGGGCCCGGGCGATGGCACTGGTGCAGCTCGCCCTGCCCGGCCCGGGGTTCCTGTACAACGGCGACGAGCTGGGTCTGCCCAACGTCGAGCTGCCCGACTGGGCGCTGCAGGATCCGACGTGGCTACGCTCCGGACGCACCGAGCGCGGGCGCGACGGCTGCCGGGTCCCGCTGCCCTGGGAGGGCCACACCTCGCCATACGGGTTCAGCGCAACCCCCGGCACGTGGCTGCCGATGCCCAGCAACTGGGCTGACCACACCGTGGAAGCGCAACTGGAGGACCACGGCTCGACGCTGTCGCTGTACCGGCGGGCGCTGGAACTGCGCCGGGCGTTCACCGGCGGCACCGAGTTGCAATGGTACGGCGCACCACCCGGATGTTTCGCGTTCCGCCGCGAGGGCAGCGGGCTGATCTGCGGCCTGAACACCTCCGACACTCAGGTGCCGCTACCGCAGGGACAGGTGCTGCTCGCCAGTGGCCCACTCCCACTCAGCGGCGACGCCCTACCGCCCGACACCGCCATCTGGCTGCGTGAGCAGTGATCGCTCACACCAGCAGTGGGAACAGGGCGTGCCGCCGGCGCAACACGGCGCCATAGCAGGCGTCCAGCCGCAGCCAGGAGTCGGTGGCCGACACCCGGACGGTCTCAGCCACAGCGTGGTCACCCATGAAACCCATCCCCGACAAGGCGAACAGGCAGCGCAGCGGTATGCCCACGTCGAGGCCGGCCCCACTGACAGTGATCACTTTCTGATCCAGCAGCGCGGCGGGCGGCGAGCCGTGCGGGCCGGGGTGGTCCCTGGCCAGGGCAGTGCCCTGCTCGACGAGGTCGGCGAGCACCCCGGCGGGCACCTGATCCACCTCCCGCCAGCCCCGCTCCGGCGGCAGCGCGCAGCGCCACAGCGCATCCTGCGCCCGACCGGGGTCGACCACGACCGTACCGACCACCGCGACCGCGGCCAGCAGGTCTGTCCCCCCGACGGTGAGATCACCGGGCCGCACCGCACCCCGCACCGAGCGAGTCACTAAGGCGTCAAACGGGGTATCCAGCCAGGCGTGTACCCTGCCGTTGCCGTCCCGCAGCCGCACGATCACCTCGCCGTCCATCCGGACTGCACGGGCCACGAAGGCACCGAGGTCGTCCCGCTCAATGGGGTCGGAGATGCACAGCTCAGCCATCGTCATCCCCCTCTCGACCCCGCGGACCGGAACATCCGGCAGCAGCCCACGTCACCGATATCGTAGGCAGCGAGCCGGGTGCGGGTGGTCACCGCATCACCGTCACAAGCGCGCCAGCGCCCGCACGGCAACGGACAGGGTCGCCAGGTCCAGGCTGCCCGCATCGGAAATCTCCTCTAGGGTTGCTCTGGCCCGGGACAGTCGCGCGGAGTTCTTCTGCTCCCACGCGGCGATGGTCGGCTCGGGGCCGAGCCCGACGTCACCGGTGCGCAGTGCGTCCAGGGTGATCTCCCGCACCGCCGCGTAGAGATCATCCCGCAGTGCCAGGCGGGCGAGCGCGTGCCAGCGGTCGCCACGCTCCAGCGCACTCACCAAGCCCAGCATCCGATCGATGTGCAGGTGGGCCGACAGCGCGTAGTACAGCTGCGCAACCTGCTGCGCATCCTGCTCGGCCAGCTCGGCCACTTCGACGACGTCGAGCAGCCCGAAGCTGGTCAAGCCCGCACTCACCCGTCGCGCCAGCTCATCCGGCACGCCCTGCTGGGTGAGCCGGCGGGCGGCAGCCGTGACGTCGTCCTCCTCGCGGCCAACCAGCCAGACCGGCACCAGCGGCGCCATTGCCTGCGCGATCGGGCGGAACCGGTCGATCTCGGCACCGACCGCAAGGGGTTGCGGCCGGTTGAGCAGCAGCCACCGGCTGGCCCAGTCCAGCAACCTCCGCACAGTGAGCCTCATGGCGTCGGCTACCGAGACCGGCACGGCGCCGCCCAGATCAGCGATCTCCTGCCAGGTCGCCCGCAAGTCGAATACCGCAACCACCACCGAGTACGCCCGCACCGCGTCCGGAGCCGAGACCGCCAGCTCTTCGGCCAACCGGTAGGCGTAGGTGATTCCACCTCGGTCGACGACTTCGTTGACCAGCAACGTGGTCGTGATCTCCCGACGCAGCGGATGCTCGCGAAGAGCTCCAGCGAACCGGGTGCGCAGCGGGGTGGGAAAGTACTCCGGTAGGCACGCCCGGAACACCGCGGCGTCGGGGAGGTCGCTGGCCAGGACCTCGTCGGTCAGCCCGAGCTTGACGTGCGCCATCAGCACCGACAGCTCCGGTGACGTCAGCCCCTCCCCCGCGGACTGCCGTGCCTCCCACTGTGCCTGAGTCGGCAGGATCGCCAGGCTGCGGTCCAGACCGTGGCGGGTCTCCAGGTGAGTTACCAGCCGCGCATGTACCGACATCATCGACGCGGTGTGCGCCCGGCTGACGCCGAGCTGGGTGTTCTGGCCGGCGTTGTGGGCGAGCACCAACGCGGCAACCTCATCGGTCATCTCCAGCAGCAGCGCGCGGCGCTCCCCCGCGCTCAGCACACCGTCAGTAACCAGTCGATCCAGCAGGATCTTGATGTTGACCTCATGGTCGGAGCAGTCCACCCCGGCGGCGTTGTCGATGGCGTCAGTGTTGATCTTACCGCCGGCCCGGGCGAACTCGATCCGGCCACGCTGGGTCAACCCCAGGTTGCCGCCCTCGGCGACCACCCGCACCCGCAGTTGCCCGCCATCCACCCGGACCGCGTCGTTGGCCTTGTCGGCGACGTCGGCGTGGGTCTCGGTGGAGGACTTGACGTAGGTACCGATCCCACCGGTGAACAACAGCTGCGCCGGGCACACCAGGATCGCCCGGATGAGTTCCGGCGGGGACAGCTCGGTGATGCTCTCGTCAATGCCCAGCCCTCGGCACAGCTGCACGCTGACCGGGATTCGCTTGGCGCTGCGGGGCCACACCCCGCCACCGGTGCTAATCAGCGACCGGTCGTAGTCGTCCCAGGACGAGCGCGGCAGCGCGAACAGCCGCCGCCGCTCGGCGTACGAGCCGGCCGGGTCCGGATCGGGGTCGACGAAGACATGTCGGTGATCAAATGCCGCGAGCAGCCTGATGTGCTCGGAGCACAGCATCCCGTTGCCGAACACGTCACCGGACATGTCCCCGATCCCGACCACGGTGAAGTCCTCGGTCCGGGGGTCGATGCCGAGCTCGCGGAAGTGCCGCTTGACGCTCTCCCAGACACCCCGGGCGGTGATTCCCATCACCTTGTGGTCATAGCCCGCCGAGCCGCCGGAGGCGAACGCGTCACCGAGCCAGAACCGGGAGGATGCGGCAACCTCGTTGGCGATATCGGAGAATGTCGCGGTGCCCTTGTCGGCCGCGACCACCAGGTAACCGTCCTCGCCGTCGTGGCACACCAGCTGGTCGGGATGCCGCATCGTGCCCTGGACGAGGTTGTCGGTGAGGTCGAGCAACCCGGAGACAAACATCCGGTAACAGGTGATGGCCTCAGCCTGGGAAGCCTCCCGATCCAGCCCGGGGTCCCCGGTCGGGGTGGGCGGGCGCTTGACCACGAACCCACCTTTGGCCCCGACCGGCACGATCACGGCGTTCTTCACCGCCTGCGCCTTGGCCAGCCCGAGCACCTCGGTTCGGAAATCCTCCCGGCGGTCCGACCAGCGCAGTCCACCCCGGGCGACCGGCCCGAAGCGCAGGTGCACGCCCTCCACCCGCGGGGAGCAGACGAAGATCTCGAACGCCGGTCGCGGCTCGGGCAGCTCCGGCACTGCCTGGGGATCGAGCTTGAGCGCGAGGTAGGGGCGAGGGCCACCCTCGACGTCCCGGACGTAGTGGTTGGTACGCAGCGTGGCACGCACCAAGGTGAGCAGGCTGCGCAGGATGCGGTCGGCGTCCAGCCCGGCCACCCCGTCGATCATGGTGGTGACCTGGCCGATCAGCTCGTCGTGTCGGATGGCTCGGGTCTCCGCAGCCGGCGCAGGATTGAAGCGGGCTTCGAAGACCGCGACCAGGGCCGCGGCGATGCCGCTGTGCGCAAGCAGCACCTCCTCGACGTAACGCTGGCTGTAGGGGCTGCCAGCCTGCCGCAGGTAGCGGACATAACCACGCAGCACTGCCGCCTGCCGCCAGTCCAGCCCGGCGCGCAGCACCAGGGCATTGAAGCGGTCCACCTCACACGCACCCCGCCAGGCCGCCACGAACGCGTCGCAGAACCGCCGCTGTGCGTCCTCGACGTCCTGGTCAGCCAGCATGGTGGCATCCAGCCGCAGCCCGAAGTCATAGATCCAGCAGCGCACACCGTCACCGCGGATCACCTCGTAGGGCCGCTCGTCGACGACCTCGACGTCCATCTGCTGCAACACCGGTAACACCTCGGACAAGGTGATCCGCAGCCCCGCCAGGTAAAGCTTCAACCGCCCCTCCCCCAGCTGTGCCCCGAGGGGGACGGTCAGGCACAGGTCCAGACCATCCTGCGCGGCAAGTGCCTCCAGCCGGCAGATATCGGCCAGCGCGGTAGCGGCGTCGAAATCCTCTTTGTAGGCCTGCGGGAATGCCACCAGATACCGCTGCGCAAGGTCAACGGCAGCTGTCCCACCGGTCAGCGCAGCCTCGAGGAGACGATCGTCCCAGGTGCGGACGGCGTCCTCGAGCCGTTCCGTGAGCACCCCGACGTCCGGTCTGGTGGGCACGCCGGAGTCACGGGGGTCCGTATACACGATGAAGTGCACTCGAGCATGTATGGACTCGCCGATCTGAACGCTGTACTCTACACCGGCACCGTGCAGATCGCGCATCAGCACGTCCCGCATAGCCAATCGCGCAGCGGTGGTGTACCGATCGCGCCGCAGATACACCAGGCAGGAAAAGTACCGACGGTAGGGATCGCGCCGGCAGAACAACCGCAACGCGCGACGCCGGGTCAGCGACAGCACCCCCATCACCACCTGGTATAGCAGGTCCGTCTCGGCGGAGAACAGCTCGGCCCGCGGGTAGCTCTGGAGCACGTCCAGCATCCGGCGGCCCGAGGAGGAATCGAGCGGAACACCGGCCCGGTGCAGCACCTGCCGGACCCGGCGACCGATCACCGGGATGTCCAGCACATCCTCGTACAGCGCGGCGGTGGCGAGCACCCCCAGAAAGCGGTGCTCGCCGGAGACCGCACCACGCCCGTCGAAGGTCTTGACCCCGATGTAATGGGGATAGACCGGGCGATGAACGGTGGCGGGCGCGCCGGCCTGAGTGAGCACGAGCAGGTTCTGGGCCAGCGGGTCGACGTCTGGTCCTGCGCTGAGGCCTCGGGCAGCCACGCTGTCCCTCCGCAGCACACCGAGCCCGGAGGCGAGTACTGCCCGCAGCGCGGGTATCGCCGGGCCCGCAGTGGACTGCCACACCAGCTCATAGCGCCGGTAGCCGAGGAAGATGAAGTGCCCGTCGGCGAGCCAACGCAGCAGCGCGGCACCGTCAGCCAGCTCCTCGGCGGGCAGCGGAGGTGGTGCGGTATCCAGCTCACCGGCCAGGGCGTTCGCCACGCCCGTCATCCGCTGGGTGTCCTCAACTACTTCGCGCACGTCGGTGAGCACCGTGCGCAGCCGCCGCTCCACCTCACGAAACCGGTCTGGATCGGTGATGCGGTCGACCTCGACCTGCATCCAGGACTCGACCAGGGCATCGGCGGGCGCGTCCTGGGGGTTGGCGGCGGTGAGTACCTCCAGCAGGGTTCCGGTGACATCACGGCGGACCAAGACTATCGGATGGACGAGCCGCCGCACCAAGACCTTGCTGCGGGCCAGCTCGGCGACCACCGAGTCCACCAGGTAGGGCATGTCGTCGGTAACAATCTGCACGACGGTGTCCTGGGAGCTCCAGCCGTCCTCGGCGAGGGTGGGATTGAGCAGCCGGACCAGTGCGCGGCCGGGCACCCGGTCCGCGGCAAGCCCACGGTGCGACCGAACCGCTGCTGCCAGCTCAGCAGGCTCGGTGGCCGCCAGCTCGTCAACCGGGACGAGCCGGTAGTACAGCGCGATGAGCCCGGCGAGATCGCCGCGCACCGCAGGGCTGGCCGCTAGTCGCCAGCGGCGGAGCGGCGACCCGTCTCGGGTGGCGCCCACCGTGGCTCAGCGGTGAGTTCCGGGAGCCGCAGCAGCGGGTTGGTGACCGCCTCCGCGGGATCGTCATCGGGCCGGTCGACCTGCTTCGGGGCCAGCGCCAGAGCAGTTGACCAGCGAGTTCCTGGGCCACGGTAACGAGGCACGTCACAGCTGGGGTCAGCCTCCGCCGCGGGGGAGTCAGCATTGCCGCGCGTCCCAGCAGAACGAGTGTCAGCGTGGACATCACAGCTCTCCTGGTAAGCAGCGAGCGCCTCAGCCAGCAGATCACCGAGGCCCATCTGTTGGGCATCCTCCCCCTCACCTGCCGGGCCGTCCTCCACCGCTTCCCATTCCAGCTCCCGTGGCGTCGGGGCTGGTGGCGGTCCAGACACCGGCAACTCCAGCCGGGTCAGCGGACCATCCTCGGTGTCCGCTGCCTCGATGTCTTCTGCCGGGGCACCACCGGTGGCTTCGGCTTCCTGAGCGGTCGACGAGTCCGTCACGACCGCGGGAGCTGACGACAGGTCTGCGTCAGCATCCTTGGCCCCGGGCGCGTCCACCTCAGCGACGGAGGTCTCATCAGCACGATCCTCTGCTCGGCGACGGCCAGGACGTCCCGCCGACAACGCCGACGTGGGCAGCAAATCACTCACAGACACCAAGGTGCCGGTACCGCGGCGGTGCCGTGCCCCGGACTGCCAGGACTCGAACTCACTCGAGGACTCAGCGGGCTGCACAACCTCGGGGTCTCGGGGCCCGGGAAGCGAGTCCTCCGGTGGCTCAGCCGCGGGTGCCGCAACCTCGCTCCCCTCGGCACTCAACGGACCGGGGTCGGACCCAGCGCACCCCAGCCCTGCGTTGCCCAGCAGCGCGGCAACCTGAGCGACCAGGCGAGTTTCCTCGTGCCGGGCGATCCCGCAGTGCTCAAGCAGTGCGGACCGCGCAACGTCCACGGTGCGACGGTGACGGCCCTCCGCCGCGCGGGCGTCACGCATGCAGTGCAAGGCGTCGGCGAACTCGCCACGCGCCTCGTGCACGTGTGACAGACCCTCGAGGCATTCCGCGAGGACCGCGTCCACCCCATGGCGCTGCGCGCCCTCCACCGCATCGGCGAGCAGGGTCAGCGCCGGCTCGTGGCGCCCCTGGGCGAGATGTACCCGGGTAGCCAGCGCCAGTCGCAGCCTACCGACCGCACCGGCGGCAGCAGCGCGCACCGGTCGCCGCAGCAGTGCGCGCACTTCCTGGGTCGCGCTGTCCTCCGCATCACGGTCGAGCAGCGCGAGCACGATCTCGAGCATCAGTCGCGCGCTGACCTCACCACTGTCGTGGTCCGGATCGACAAGCCCAGCCAGCAGTTCACGGCCCTCTTTAGCCTTCACCTCAGCCTCCGCGCCCGCACCGCAGCGACGTTGGCGGGCTGCGTCTGCCGCCCGGGCAGCAGCCCGCAGCAACAGAGCGGTGTCATGGTCGAGGCTCGGGTCCTCACGATAGAGCTCATCGGCCTCCTCGAGCGCGGCGGTGACGAGCTCGTCGCGGCCGCGCTCGGCCAACGCCTGAACAACGGCGACGAGCGCACCGCCCCGCGCTACCGGAGCGACGTCGTCTCCTGCCGCCAGCACCGCACGCACCGCGCCGAGCGCGATAGCCGGCTCACCCAGCGCGACCGCACAGTGCGCCAACTCCACGTGCAGCTCGTGCCGCAGCCCCGGTGGAAGGTCAGCATCGTGGACCGCCGGGACGAGGCGGTGAACTGCTTCCCCGTACCGCCCGAGACGGTTGAGCGCAAAAACCGCGAGGTGATCTGCCCGCAGGACGGCCATCTTGTCACCCTGCGCAGCGGTCACCGCCCGATCGGCCAGCAGGAGCGCCAACTCGGGCGCTCGCCAACGCAAGAGCATCGCCGATTCCACCAGCGATGCGGCCTCACCCCCGTTGGCCGGCACGCCGGTCCGGACCCCTTCCCGCGCCGTGCTGCTCACCTCCCACCCCCATCGCTGTTTCCGATCATCGGTCGCCCCATGCCCGATCAACCCCGGGTCAATCTGCGATGCGTCACGCGATGTGGTCGCGCCGCTTCCGCTCCGAGTCGTTCGATCTTGTGTTGTTCGTAGGCCTCGAAGTTGCCCTCGAACCAGAACCAAGAAGCGGGATTCTCCTCCGTACCCTCCCAGCTGAGAATGTGGGTCACCACCCGGTCCAGAAACCACCGGTCGTGAGAGATCACTACCGCACAGCCGGGGAACTGTTCTAGCGCATTCTCCAGCGAGCCCAGCGTCTCCACGTCCAGATCGTTGGTGGGCTCATCAAGCAGGATAAGGTTGCCGCCCTGCTTGAGAGTCAGCGCCAGGTTGAGCCGGTTGCGTTCCCCGCCGGACAGCACCCGAGCCGGTTTCTGCTGGTCAGGACCCTTGAACCCAAAGGCGCTGACGTATGCCCGAGACGGCATCTCGGTGTTGCCGACCCGGATGTAATCCAGACCGTCGGAGACCGCCTCGAAGACCGTCTTGTCCGGGTCGATACCTGCACGCTCCTGGTCGACGTAGGAGAGCTGCACCGTCTCGCCCACCCTGACCGTGCCGGAGTCGGGCTGCTCCAGGCCGACGATGGTCTTGAAGAGGGTGGTCTTGCCAACTCCGTTGGGACCGATCACCCCCACGATGCCGTTGCGGGGCAGCGTGAAGGACAGATCCTTGATCAAAATACGGTGGTCGAAGCCCTTGTCCAGGTGCGACACCTCCACCACCACACTGCCCAACCTGGGCCCCACCGGAATCTGGATCTCCTCGAAGTCCAGCTTGCGGCTGCGCTCGGCTTCGACTGCCATCTCCTCATAACGCTGCAACCGGGCTCGAGATTTGGCTTGCCGAGCTTTTGCGCCCGATCGCACCCAGGCCAGCTCGTCGCGCAGACGCTTCTGGAGCTTCTGGTCCTTCCTCCCCTGAACCGCGAGGCGGTCGGCCTTCTTCTCAAGGTAGGTGGAGTAGTTGCCCTCGTAGGGGTAGGCGCGACCGCGGTCGAGCTCAAGGATCCACTGAGCAACGTTGTCCAGGAAGTACCGGTCGTGGGTGACCGCCAACACCGCACCCGGGTAGCTCGCCAGGAACTGCTCCAACCACAGCACGCTCTCCGCGTCCAGGTGGTTGGTGGGCTCGTCGAGCAGGAGCAAGTCCGGCTTGGACAACAGCAGCCGGCACAACGCGACCCGGCGCCGCTCCCCGCCGGACAAGTGGGCCACCGGCTCGTCGGGCGGCGGGCAACGCAAGGCGTCCATGGCCTGCTCGAGCTGCGAGTCGAGATCCCAAGCGTCGGCATGGTCGAGATCTTCCTGTAGCCGCCCCATCTCCTCCATGAGCTCATCGGAGTAGTCGGTCGCCATCTTCTCGGCGATCTCGTTGAACCGGTCGAGCTTGGTCTTGATCTCCCCCAATCCCTGCTGGACATTGCCCAGGACGGACTTGTCCTCATCCAGGGTCGGCTCTTGCTGCAGGATGCCCACCGTCGCGCCCGGGGCAAGGAATGCCTCCCCATTGTTCGGTTGGTCAAGCCCAGCCATGATCTTCAACACGCTGGACTTGCCAGCGCCGTTGGGCCCGACCACGCCAATCTTCGCGCCCGGATAGAACGCCAGGGTGACACCGTCGAGGATGACCTTGTCGCCGTGCGCCTTGCGCACCTGCTTCATGGTGTAGATGAACTCCGCCACGGCCGCGATCGTAGAGGTGGCCGCAGAGGCCGGGCAGCGCGGCCGACCGCTGCCCGGCCCCGGTGCACCACTCACCCGGCCACGGGCACCAGCGGGCGAGCCGCTTCAGCCAGCTCGGACAGGCTCACCTCGTACGGCGAATCCACCCCGCCGAGCAGCTCTGCTGGGTCCTCCCCGAGTGTTGGCGGGATGTCCGCATCCCCAGCACGGACAGACTGCTCACGACGTTGCTTACGCACGGTGACGATGCACCGGGCAAGGTCAGGACCGATCGCGTTAGCCTCCAGCTCGACGACCGAGCGACGCTCACCCTGCTCGGTGGTCCACTCCCGGGTGCGTAGTTTCCCCCTGACGATCACCGGGTCACCCTTGACCAAGGAAGCGGCGTTCTCGGCGAGCCTGCGCCAGCAGCTCACCGATAGGTACAAGCTTTCGCCGTCCGTCCACGACTCGGACCCCTTATCAAACCGACGCTCATTGCAGGCGACCCGAAAGTTGAGCACAAGCGCCTGGTCCGGTCCGACTCGCCGCGGTCGCATGTCACTGACCAGCGTTCCTACGACAGTTATTGGTGTCTCTCGCATCTCACATACCCTCCTGCAGCCTTCCCGCCGTGTGTGGCTGGGAACCGACCCCCTCGGCCGGTACCACCCAGGCTGCGCGGTCAGGAGCAGTTCAGGTAGCCAATCATGATCGATATGTGGACAGCTAGGTTCGATGTGCACAACTACAGCCGTACGTCACAGCTTGTCCCGCAAGCCGTTCAGCATGGTGGTAAGCTCCTTTGCTGACAGGTGAATCGCCAGGTTCGGCATACCGTGTGGGAGCAGTACCCAACCGCCGTCCGGAGTCTTGATCCACAGCACGGTGCACCAACCGTGCCCGTAGCGGGTTCCCTGAACCGCCACCCGTGGCGACCGGCTATCGTAGACCGCTTGATCAATAGGGTGGACCGTCTCGCATCCATCAGTCACCACAACACAGCTCCCGAACTCGTTGGAATTTAGTTCGCTATCGTGCCTGTCGTCGATCTTATCTCCTGGATGACGATGGCCGGAACGCCCGGACGTGGGTCCGGTCATCACCAACAGTAACCAGTTATCCCGCGATAGGGGTCATGGCCCGCACCATCGGGTTTCATACTGTGACCACATCCCCGGTCGGCCCACACACCCGATTGCACTGACTTAGCTGAACCGTCCCGCCGCTTCCCTTTTACCTGGGATGGGCTTGCGCACCGCCGTTACCAGCGCCTACGGGCGGGCTTTGGTCGGGGGCCGGGCTGCGCTCGGTCAGCCGGGCCAGCAGCGTGTCGTGCGCGGCCAACTCGGCCGCCCGGTCCAACTTGGCCGCCCGGTCCAACTCGGCGTCGCGGTCCGATTCGGTCTTGGGGTCGAACCGGTGGCCCTCGCGGGCGTCGGTTCGAGACCACTGCACCACCAACACCACCAGCGCCACAACCATCAGAACCTCACCCAGCGCCCAGGCCAGCACTGCGCCCACCCGCTGATCGGCCAGCAGATCGGGCACGAACGGCAGGGCCAGCGATCGGTAGAAGTTGCCGCCAATCACCGTCGTCGAGCCCCGCAACAAGATCCCGAACAACACGTGGAAGGGCATGGCCGCCAACAACAGACTGAGCTTTCCCAGATAGGGCAGCCGGTGGGGGGCCGAGTCAGTGCCGATGATAAGCCAATAATATGCGTACCCCGTCAGCAAAAACTGCGCGTTCATCACCAGATGCGCCCAGTGTGACGGCGCGGCGGCGGCATACAGACCGGTGAAGTACATGACGGGCAACGACCCGACGTACATACCCAAGGCCACTAACGGATGCGTGCCCAGCCGCACCACCCAGGAATGGGTGAACGCCTGCAACCACTCCCGGGCCCCCGGTGCGTCGCTCACCCCCGCAGGAGGCAAGGCCCGCAGCGCCAACGTCACCGGGCCACCGAGGACGAGCAGGAGTGGGGCCAGCATCGACAGCAGCAGATGCGCACCCAGGTGCACGCTGAACATCACCATCGAGTACCGGCCGATCCCCGACGAGGTGGCGACCAGGATGACCACGCAGCCGCCCAGCCAGGCCGCCGTGCGACCCACCGCCCACACCTCGCCACGCCGGGCCAGCCGTCGCACCCCGGCCAGGTAGACGCCGGCCAGCACCAGCGCCGCAACGCCGAACACCAGATCGGGTCGCCAATCCAGGAGCAACCGTTGCAGGGTGGGCGGGCCAGCCAGGTCGTAGCCCAGCAGTACCTCGGTGCGGCTGAGCTGTCCGGCACGCCGCCCGGGCGGCGCGGTCCCGCTCAGTGCCGCCGCCAGGCCGATCGTCGCACACATGACCAGTACCTCGACGCCACCCCACCGCAGGAGGGCCTCGCGATCGCCGCGTTCGACCACCGCCGCCACCGCGCCGCGACGGTGCACCCAGCCCAGCACGCCCAGCACCAGTAGCGCGATCATCTTGCCCAGCACCAGCAGCCCGTAAGTCGTGCGTAACTGGTCAGGGGTGACCCGGACCAGCGCGTTGATCACCCCGGAGGCGGCCATCACGATCCAGCAGACCAGTGCCAGCCGGGAGAACCGGGCGCAGGCCAGCCCGGCATGGTCACCCCGGCGAGCCAGCTGCGCCAGCAGGGCGACCAGACCACCAACCCACAGCGCGGCGGCAACGAGGTGATATAGGAGGCTGTCGGTGGCGATGTCATGGGCGCCGCCCGCCGAGGAGTGCCCGGTCAGCGCCACCGGTGTCAGCCCGACGACGGAGAGCGCGCAGAGCCACACCGCCGCGCGCCAGGTCAGCGCCGACCAGCAGCACCCGGTCAGCACCAGCGCTATCCCCGCGGTGAGCGCCCAGGCCCCTACCTGGGACAGCGCAGACGCCAGCGACGCCAGCAGTCGCAGGTCCAGCAGTTCAGTCACCGGGCGACCCAACGCATCGGCGCCGAGCAGCGGAACCATCAGTGCCGCGGTCAGCGCCCAGACCAGGGCGGCGATCCGCGCCCAGCGCAGGACAGCGTAGCCACCGGTGTCGAGGTAGCCGGAAGGTTGCGGCGGCACCAAAAACGCCGCCAGCACCAACGACCCCACCGTGACCACCGCGGCGCACTCGGACAGCACCCGCACAGCGGGCAGCGCAGCCCGGGTGAACAGTCCAGGATCAGGCAACCCCAGCCCGCCACCACCCAAGAAAACGACCAGTCCGGCGCCGACCACCATCCCCAGCGCCACCCCGACCACCACCAGCACACGTGCCCCGGACTCGCTACGCACCCCCCCACCTAAGCACCCTTCACGCATTCAGCGGGCTCAGCGGGGTTATCGGGCGGCCCTTACCCCCGCTGAGCCCGCTGAATGCGGCTAGCGGCTTGGTGCAGATGCTCGACCGCTAGGGTGGTTGGGGTGTTCGGGCCCCCGTAGCTCAGTTGGATAGAGCAAGCGACTTCTAATCGCTAGGCCGCAGGTTCGAGTCCTGCCGGGGGCGCTCCGCCGCAG
>JBOHFG010000494.1:0-2621 GCA_050699575.1 Pseudonocardiaceae bacterium | reverse complement strand
TGTCGGTGAGGGTGGCCAGTTTGCGGCCGCCTTGGGCGAGGGTGGTGATCAGGCCTTCGTCTTCGAGTTGGCTGAGGGTGGGGTAGATGGCGCCGGGGCTGGGTCGCCAGGCACCGGAGGTGCGTTCCGTGATGGCCTGCATGAGTTGGTAGCCGTGCCTGGGTTGCTCGGCCAGCAGGAGCAGCAGGGCGGTGCGCACGTCGCCGCGGTGCGCTCGCCCGCGTCCTGCACCGTGGGGACGGCTGCGGTGTGTCCTTCCATTGCGTACCGCGTCAGGCTGTGCGGGAAAGTCGGGGTGGTGACGTCGCTGGCCGTGGTGATGGCTGGTGACGCGGCGGTCGCCGTGACGATGGGGGTCGTGGTGATCGGTGTACATGGGTTCTCCTTTGTGAGTGTGTCCCCTTTCCTGGGAGACATGCTCACGATATATCGTGAGCATGTCTCTTGCAAGGACGGTGTCGGCCGCGGCCCGCACGCAGTGGTCCTCGGGTAGCGTCGAGATACGGGTAATCGGGACTGTCGCTGGGGGTAAGTGCTGGTCAGGGAGCTGTCAGGCCCGGTGGGAGGGTGAGGTGATCGCCGTTTAGGGTGTTCGGGGTCATATTGTCTGGGCCGGTCGAGGTGGCTGGTGGCCCTTGTTGATCGCACGGTGTACCCGCGGTTGTCGCGGTCGGTGGCGGCGCGAGAGTGGGCCGAGGTGGTCACGCCGACGGGCGGGGGGAGGTGTCGTGGGCGCGGGCGAAGACCACGACTGACCAGCACTGTGTGACGTTGCTGGTGTTGTTGACGTGCTCTCAGCGGCTGGGCTATTTTCTTCGGCCGGAGCAGATCCCGGCGGAGATTGCTGAGCATGTGCGGAGCTGACGTCCGCCGGCTCGGTCATTGACAGAGCTGGGGTCATGGCGACGGTGCACCGGCTGCCTACCCGTACCGAGACAGTGACACTCGAGGCGGCGGTCGCGGCGTTCCTGGACACCTTCAGTCGGCCCGAACAGGCCGGAACCCGTCGCACCTACGCCGCGGTACTGGTCCAGCTGCGCGCTCGCCGTTGTCGTGGACGGATCCGGTGGCGGTGTTCGACGACACGGCCCTCTCGAATCGAGTCGATCAACGACCTCGCCTCAGGCTCAACTCGCGCGGGCGCGGATCACTCGATAGGTGTGTCCTCAGCGGAGGGTCAGCTCGGCGAGGTGGTGTCACCGTGGCGTGGTGATGGAGCGGCCCGGTCACGACCACGAGCGTAGGGTTCCGTTGCGGTTGTGCTCGGGGCGGGGCACCCATCGGCCGTGGTTCCTGGCGCGGGTCGTGCCGGACGCAGACAATCGAGGGGATGACCGACCCGAGCGGAGAGGACAGTTCCATGAAGTTCACCGGCGGTGGAGAGCAGGTCCATCGCGGCAGTTTCGCCGTCCACCCCGGGATCGGTGCAGAGTTCAATCCGTTTCACGGTGCGCAGCGCGACGATCCCTATCCGGTGTTCGCTCGCGCTCGCCGGGACGAGCCGGTCTTCTATAGTGAGCTCCTGAAAATGTGGTACGTCACGCGCTATGACGACATCGTGGCCGTAGTCAAAGACCCGGATCGTTTCTCCTCGGTCGAGGCCGTCAACGTGCCGGTCGACTATACTCCCGCAACCAGGCATGCGATCGCGACGAGCTTCCTGTCCCACGGCTCGCTCACCAACAACGACCCGCCGTCGCACACGAAGATCAGGGGACTGGTCAACAAGGCGTTCACGGCTCGACGGGTCGCCGATCTGGAAACCCGGGTCCGCACCATCGCCAACAGCCTGATCGACGATTTCGTCGGCGTCGGTCACGGTGAGTTCGTCCATCAGTTCAGTTTCCCGTTCCCGATGCGGGTCATCCTCAGCATGCTCGGCGCGCCCGAGAACGACCTGCTCATGCTCAAGCAGTGGGCGGATGACTGGGTTGCGCTGCTCTCGGTCCAGCTCACGCCACAACGACAGGCGGAGACGATCGCGCGACTACTCCACTCCCAGGATTACTGGACCGATCTCATCACGCAGCGGCGAGACCAGCCGAGCGAGGACCTGCTCAGTGACCTCATCCAGGCCTCACAAGCTACTGCGGAGCCGATGGGGCTCTGGGAAATGGTTAACGTCTGTTCGACGCTCACCCTCGCCGGCCACGAGACGACGACCAACCTGCTCGGCAACTGCCTTTACCGGTTGCTCGGCCTGCCCAGCCACTGGCGTCTGGTCTGCGAAGACCGCAGGAACATCCCGCGCGCCATCGAGGAGACCCTGCGCCAGGACACATCAGTGCATGCACTGATGCGCACCACAACCGAGCCGGTCGAGCTCAACGGGGTCCAGCTGCCCAAGGGTGCTCGACTGGCTTTGTTATTCGCGTCGGCAAACCACGACGAGGCGTATTTCCCCGACGCCGCCCGGTTCGACCTGCATCGTTCGGACGCCAAGCCGCACCTCGCGTTCGGGCACGGGATCCACTACTGTCTCGGCGCGCCACTTGCGCGACTGGAAGGACGGGTCGCCCTAGAGTTGCTGATCGAACGTCTACCCGGCCTACGCCTGGCCACCAGTCAGGAGGTGAGCTTCGTGGTGAACCCGGTCCACCGCGGTATCAAGGAGCTGACGA
>JBOHFG010000493.1:0-2555 GCA_050699575.1 Pseudonocardiaceae bacterium | reverse complement strand
CAGACTGGGCGAGGTAGGCCGTCGGGCGAGGTGCCAGCAGAAGCTGGTCCTTTTCCCGACGACCCCCTCCCAAACCGGACTTGATGGTTTCCCGATCATCCGGCTTTCCGGTGACTTTTGCGTGGGTGTCGTGGTTGGTTACCGCGCGTGGGCGGTGTCGTGGCAGTGCGAGCAGACCACGAGAGTCTTACGTCGCCGTTTCGCCATGAGTTGCGCCCACACGGGCTGTGGCCGTCCCGGTCTGTCGAGCTCAGCTAGCCTGCGGACATGGTGAACCTCCACCGTGCCGGTCTGCCCACACATCTCGCACTCGCCCGCCAGAAGCCGAGTGATCAGCTCTTTGCGGCGGACGGTGACCGGGAGAGGATAGCGGTCAGTAAGGACCGCGTTCTTTTTGCGCCGCAGTGGAATGCCACCGAATTGAGCCACCAGT
Organism: Pseudonocardiaceae bacterium; assembly: GCA_050699575.1. GTDB lineage: Bacteria > Actinomycetota > Actinomycetes > Mycobacteriales > Pseudonocardiaceae. The sequence goes on along the minus strand of JBOHFG010000493.1, from coordinate 2,122 downwards.
GGTTTCCTGCCGTCGCGTTCAACGCTGGCCTGGAAGCAGGTGCGTGGCCCGTAGGGTGTCTGGATGGTGGTCTTGAATCGGGCCGCCATCTTCGACACCGTCGAACCGTGCTTGCAGGCCAGTGTCTTGAGCAGTGAGGTCTCCATGACCCAGCGCACCCGGCTCAATCGGTAGACGTCGCCGGCCAGCAGGTAGTATTCCACGAGTCCCCGGTACTCGTCCCCGTAGGTTCTGATGATCGTGTGGACGTCATCGTTCACCAAGAGGGACCGCAGATCAGGTGATCCGCGGACGAGGAACGGGGCGCACTTGGCCTTGATCACGTCCCGGGGCACACGCAGTGCGATGACACCGTTGATCGACCGTTTCCCTCGTGTGGTCTTACGGTCGTTGTGCAGGACGTTGATCTCGTAACTGAGGAATCTCGCCGCACCTGTTCGGGCGTGGGTGATCAGCGTCTTATCCTCGGACAGTTCCAGCTTGAGATCGTCACGGAGGAACTGGGCGAGACGCTGTTTGATCTCCTCGGCTTCGGCCTTTGGCCCGGTGAACCCGAGTAGGTGATCGTCTGCGTAGCGGCAGTAGCGCAGTCGCCGGTAGCTGGGATCTCGAGGATCCTTGCTCGGCAGACTGTGCCGCTGCCTGCGCAGCTGACGCAGCGCGGCTTGGTCTCCGCGTCTGCGGGCTCGCTTGATCGCATCCGACACATTCTCGTAGTCAGGATTGGGTGTCCTGAGCGCGCCTCGGGTGTATTCCGGTATGAGAACTGTCTCGACGAATCCGTCCAGCCGGTCCAGATAAATATTGGAGAGGATGGGAGATGCCACACCACCCTGCGGAGCACCGCTGAGGGTAGCGTTCCAGACCCAATCCTCCAGATATCCGGCTTGGAGCATGTTACGCACGAGCCTGAGGAAGCGGCTATCGTGAATCTTCTCGCCCAGGATCCCGAGAATAATCCCGTGATCGAGCGATCCGAAACAATCGGAGATGTCTCCTTCGATAAACCAGGTCGTTCCCAGCCAGGTGTGGGCTACCTCCCGCAGCGCGGTGTGGCATCCTCGGCCGGGGCGGAATCCGTGTGACCGGTCGGAAAATCGCGGCTCGTAATACGCCTCCAGGAGCAGGCGCATCACTTCACCGACAAGTTTATCCGACCAAGGAGGCAGGCCGAGCGGTCTCATCTTCCCGTTCTTCTTCGGGATGAAGATGCGCTTGACCGGCTGGAATCGGTAGCGCTCGTGACGCAGCGCATCGATGATGCGCCCGATCTTGTCCAGCGACATGCCGTCCACGGTCTCCCCATCGGCCCCGGGGGTCATGGCTCCGTGGTTGGAGTACAGACGCCCGTAGGCCAGCAGATACAACTGCGGGTTGAACAGTTGTCGGTACAGTTCGTCGCACGGCAGGCCACGCCTTCCGCGTTCACGCAGGACACTCAGCACCGTTTCGGCGTTCTGCATTACGCATACCTCCTCGCTCTTGAGTGTCCGATCACCTGGCCCCCTTCGCCCTGCTTCCGGGTTTCCCGGACTCCTTGGTAGGGCGTTACTCCCACGACTACTACGGGGCCTCCGTCGCCTTAGGGCTGCCGCCCCTTAGGCGATCCCACGTTCGTCCTCGTCATACGTTATAGCGTGACTTAGGCGTCCCACTCATCTCCTTAAATGCCCTCACTGGGCATCGCTCCACGCTCCGGAAGTTGCATCGGCCAGCTCACCAGACCGGCGCAGAGCGTGGCACCGGTTTCAGACGTCTTTCCGGCGGATGTACGCTTGCATCATCTGGAGATTGGGATTCAGGCAATCCAGCTTTCGCCATATCACGCGGGTCCCGCAGCGCCTCGTTTCATACGACTGAACACGACCGCTGCTTCTCTGGCATGCTGTTTTTCCCTCAATCTTTCGATTTTAGGTTAGCCATTAGACCCAAGAACCTCCTTCCGAGTTCCTCCCAGCTGGGCTGGGGATATGACAAGGCGCCTCGTGGCGCACTGAGTTCGCGTACTCAACTGTCGCCTGCTCTTGTGTAATCGCCGGGGGCGTAACGGCTCCAGGTCGGGTAGCGACCAGATACGTGTAATAGCGACATCGCCCGTGGTCAGGGGTGGGAGTGGGTCGCC
>JBOHFG010000492.1:0-10200 GCA_050699575.1 Pseudonocardiaceae bacterium | reverse complement strand
CCCCCCCCCACGACCGGCGGTAACCGCGGGATGGCCGCGTACGCGGCCATCCCTCTTCCCGTTGTCCGTACGCCTAGGGCCTGACCGATCGTGTGAAGTCTCTCGCCACCATGCGACCCCGCCCCGCTCCGCGGCTGGGTGGTGTACCTGCCTGCACAGAAGATGAGAGTGGGCGAAGGGGGACTTGAACCCCCACGTCCTTACGGACACACGGACCTGAACCGTGCGCGTCTGCCATTCCGCCACTCGCCCGAGTGATCGCGGAATTCTAGCATGCTTCCCGGCTACCCGGATGAAGCGCACCCGGTTGCTGGCTCCCCGGATACGATCGGGGCAGCCGGGCAACAGGACCCAGGCAAGGACCCTAGGGAGAGCTTGGGAGAGGAGGTCGTCGTGGGCAAGGCGCAGCGGTTCGAGCGCCGGCTGCAGGGTATGGTCGGCGATGCCTTCGCCAGGGTCTTCGGCGGTAACGTGGTGCCGCAGGAGGTGGCGCAGGAGCTTCAGCGCGAGGCTGACGACAACGCGCGTCCACTTGCAGGGGGGCGGATGCTCGCGCCGAACCGTTACACCGTGCGACTCGGAGTGACCGACTACGACCGGCTGGCTGACGACGAGCAGCGGGTGGTCCGGATGCTCAACGGCTGCATTCAGAGTTATCTCGTGGAGCAGGCCTGGGACGTCTACGGGGACGTTGCGGTAGCCCTGAAGCGGTCTGCGAGCCTGCATACGGGACAGTTCCGCATCAGCTCGTCCGTCGATCCCGATACACCGCAACCCCGTACTACCGTCGGCCGAGCCGACAGGCAGGCTAGCGTCGGCCGAGCCGACAATCAGGCGGCAGGAGACCGAGCCATGAGCGAACAACAGGGCGCGTACGCCGAGGACGCCCAGCATGACCAGTATGATTACCGCCAGCTTTCGGCATCGCTCCTCCTGGACGACGGGTCTGACCGCTACTACCAGCTGGCTGAGGGCGCCACGGTGGTGGGCCGCGGCCAGGAGGCCCAGTTTCGGCTGCCGGACACCGGCGTATCCCGGCGACATCTGGAGATCACCTGGGACGGCTGGACAGCGATGCTTGCCGACCTCGGGTCCACCAATGGCACGACGGTCAACGGCACCCCGGTGCAGACCTGGCAGCTCGTTGACGGCGACGTGGTCCGGGTTGGGCAGTCGCGTCTCGTCTTCCGTGCCCAGGGTTGAGGCACGGGACCGGGCAGAGGCGAACTGAGCGTGCCGGAGCTGGTATTGCAGCTGACCAGAGCGGGTTTCCTGCTCCTGCTCTGGCTGTTCGTGCTGGCAGCGTTGCGCATCGTGCGCTCCGACCTGTTCGTGGCGTCCGGTTTGCGCGCCAGCCTCCCGATGTCGCGCCGCAGCGCCCGCGCGGAGCACAACCGGGCGGCCCGCCAGCTGGTGGTCACCGCGGGCGGGCTGGCGGGTACCCGGATCTCGCTGGACGGCAGGCCGATCCTCATCGGCCGGGCCGACGACTCCACGCTGGTGCTCGATGATGACTATGCGTCCACCCGGCACGCCCGCCTAGGCTTCCAGGGCGGGGACTGGTTCTTGGAGGATTTGGGCTCCACCAACGGCACCTACCTGGACCGAGCTAAGGTCACCGGACCCACGCGGGTTCCTCCTGGGGTCCCGATCCGCATCGGCAAGACGGTGATCGAGCTACGCTCATGACTCTGGTCCTCCGCTACGCAGCCCGAAGTGACCGCGGCCTGGTCCGGCAGAACAACCAGGACGCGGTGTACGCGGGTCCGCGTCTGCTGGCGCTGGCCGACGGGATGGGCGGTCACGCGGCGGGTGAGATAGCGTCGAAGGCGGTCATCGCGGCATTCGCTCCGTTGGATGACGACGAACCCGGTAACGATCTGCTGGACCAGCTGCACGAGGCCACCCTGGCGGGTAATGCGGCGATCAGTGAGCTGGTCCGGGAGGACCCCGAACGCGAGGGCATGGGCACCACCCTGACTGCGGTGCTCTTCGGCGGAAACAAGATTGGTTTGGTGCATGTCGGGGACTCCCGCGCCTACCTCCTGCGCGACGGTGCGTTCAGCCAGATCACCCACGACGACACCTTCGTCCAGTCGTTGATCGACGAAGGCCGGATCTCCGAGCACGAGGCCAGCCACCATCCCCAGCGCTCGCTGCTGCTCAAGGCGCTCACCGGGCACGATGTGGAGCCCTCGCTCATGGTCCGGGAGGCCTTCACCGGAGACCGTTACCTGCTGTGCTCCGACGGGCTCTCCGGTGTGGTCAGCGCCGAGACCCTGGCCGAGGGGTTGACCATTCCCGACCCGCAGGCCTGTGCCGACCGTCTCATCGAACTGGCCCTCAAGGGTGGCGGACCGGATAACATCACCTGCATCGTGGCCGACGTGGTGGACGTCGAGTACGGTGAGGACGCACCTATCATCGGCGGGGCCGCAGGTGACGGCGTCGAGGAACCGCAGCCCGACTCGGCGGCCTCCCGGGCGGCGACGACCACCCTGCCGCGTCCAGAACCCAAGCGGATTGCTCCTGCTGTTCCCGACCCGCAGCTGCGGCGTCGCACGCAGCGTCGTACGTTGATTGGCCTGGCTGTGCTCGCCGTGCTGGTCGCCGGCGTTGTCGCGATCGGTTCGGTCCTGGTGCTCGGTCAGTACTACGTCTCGGCCGACCGTGACGGCGAGGTGGTCATCTTCCAGGGCGTCCGGGGTGAGTTCCTCGGCCTGCCGCTGCACACCTGGGCCGAGGGCAGCTGCCGGGACGATACGCGGGGCTGCGAGACGATGCTCCTGCGCGACCTGCAACCCTACGCGCGGACCGACGTGCGCCGGGGGATGATCAGCAATAGCGGGTTGGACGGTGCTCGCGAGATCATTGGCCGGTTGCGCACCAAGGATCTCCTACCGCTGTGCCCGCAAGCCGGCACCAGAGCTCACCCCGCCGAGGTGCTGACCGCGCCTTCTCCGATCCCGGAACCATCCGCCGGGGGTGCTCTCGCCACCGACCCTTCTGCCGTACCCACGACCAGCGGCACGCCGCTACCGGAGAAGCCTTCGGAACCCGGGTTGGACTGCCGGACGGTGAGCTGATGGTCGCCCCAGTGGTCGCTCAGGATGCGGGCTCGCAGCCCGGGTCCGCACCGCCGACCAAGCGTGGCCTGGAGCTGGTCATGCTGGCCTTCGCCACCGTGGTGGTGACCAGTGCGCTGGTGCTGGTGGAGCTCAACCAGCCGTCGGGGGTCACTCAGTCGCTGCTCTACTACGGGGCCGCCTACCTGGCCCTGTTCGGGGTCGCCCATCTCGCGGTGCGGTGGTTGGCCCCGTACGCTGACCCGCTGATCCTGCCCTGCGTCGCCCTGCTCAACGGGTTGGGACTCGTGGTCATTCACCGGCTCGACCTGGCCGGTGAGGCTTCTGCCGCGTCGGCCGGCGGCCCGGTCCCAGCTGGCAACCTCCCCCACCAGATCGCCTGGACAACGCTAGGGCTCGGGCTGTTCGTGGCGGTGCTGGTGCTGGTTCGGGACCACCGCATGCTGGCTCGCTACGGCTATACCTGCGGGCTGGTCGGGCTCGCGGCGCTGGCGCTACCTGGCCTGCTGCCGGACGCCCTCTCCGAGGTCAACGGCGCAAAGATCTGGTTGCGGTTCGGCGGGCTCACCATTCAGCCGGGAGAGTTCGCCAAGATCCTTTTGCTGATTTTCGTCGCCGCGTTTCTGGTAGCGAAACGGGACCTGTTCACCTCGGCGGGGCGAAACGTGCTGGGCATGGAGCTACCCCGGGCCCGAGACCTCGCTCCGTTGCTGATGGCCTGGGGGCTGTCGCTGGGTGTGCTGGTGCTCGAACGGGACCTGGGCACCTCGTTGCTGTTCTTCGGCATCGTGCTGGTGCTCATCTACGTCGCCACCGAACGGGTCGCGTGGTTGGTGATCGGGCTCCTCTTCTTCCTCGGTGGGGCGTTCGTCTCCGATCTGCTGTTCCCGCATGTGCAACGCCGGGTGACTGCTTGGATCAACCCGTTTTCCGACTACGACCACGCCGGCTACCAGATGGCGCAGTCACTGTTCGGGCTGGGCACCGGTGGGGTCTTCGGTACCGGGCTGGGTGCTGGGCGTCCCGACCTGGTGCCCGAGGCGCACACCGATTTCATCACCGCCGCGATCGGCGAGGAGCTGGGCTTCGTCGGGTTGGCCGCGGTGTTGTTTACTTACCTGCTGGTGGTGATGCGGGGGATGCGCACCGCGCTCACCGTCCGGGACACCTTTGGCAAGTTGCTCGCCGCGGGGCTGTCGTTTGCGATCGGTCTGGAGGTGTTCATTGTGGTCGGCGGGGTGACTAAGCTGATCCCGCTGACCGGGCTCACCGCGCCGTTTCTGGCTTACGGTGGCTCCTCACTGCTGGCCAATTACATCCTGGTGGCCCTGCTGCTACGGATCTCCCATGCGGCGCGCTCGCCGGCGGCGTCGACACCGCGCAAGCCGGTGGCCCCCCTGGCCGAGGCGCACACCGAGATGGTGCAGCGCCCATGAACACACCGCTTCGCCGGGTCGCGCTGGCCGTCATGGGCATGATTGTGTTGCTGCTGCTCAACGCAACCTATATCCAGGTCGTCAACGCCGATACCTACCGCACCGATCCGCGCAACCGGCGGGTGCTGCTCGACGAGTACAGCCGCGCGCGTGGCCAGATCATCGCCGGGGGACTCCCGGTGGCCAACTCGGTGGAGACCGGCGGGCAACTACGTTTCCTGCGCAAGTACCTCAATGGCCCGCTCTACGCCCCGGTCACCGGTTACTACTCGCTGAGCTACGGCTCAGGTGGCATCGAGAACTCGATGGACTCGGTGCTCAACGGTTCCGACGGCCGGCTGTTCGTGCGGCGGTTGTCGGATCTGATCACCGGGCGGGAGCACAGCGGGGGCAGCGTCGAGCTCACCATCAACCCGGCCGTCCAGCGTGTCGCCTATGACCAGCTGACCCGCCGGGGCTACACCGGCGCGGTGGTGGCGATCAAGCCCAGCACCGGGGAGATCCTGGCGATGGTCTCCACCCCGTCTTATGACCCGAACCGGTTGTCCGCGCACGACGGCACGGAGCAGCAGACCGCGTGGAACGAGGACACTTCACGCAAGCGTGGCTCCCCGCTGACCAACCGGGCGATCGGGTCCACCTACCCGCCGGGGTCGACCTTCAAGCTGGTCGTGACCGCCGCTGCGCTGCAATCGGGAAAAGTCACCCCGGACACTGCGCTGACGGCGGCGGCCGCGGTGCAGCTGCAGGGCACCACGACCCTGCTGCACAACTTCGCCGATCAGCCGTGCGGCGGCGGGGGCACCACGACGCTCACGATGGCGCTGGTGCGCTCCTGCAATACTGCCTTTGCCGAGCTGGCCGCCATGGTTGGCGAGAACGACCTGCGCAAGCAGGCCCAACTGCTCGGCATCGGGCAGCAGGATCTCACCATCCCCGTCCCGGTGTCGCCGTCGACCGTGGGCGCCATTCCCGACGTCGCCGCGTTGCAGCAGTCCGGCATCGGGCAGCGCGATGTGGCGCTGACCCCGTTGCAGAATGCGATGATCGCCGCGACGATCGCCAATGGCGGGGTGGTGATGAGACCGCAGTTGGTGCGCACCATCCTGGGCCCGGACCTATCCGTGCTGGACAGGTCCGCGTCGGAGCGAGTGGGCACGGCGATGTCCGGTGCCACGGCAGCCCAGATTCGCGACATGATGGTTGCCGCGGAGAACAGTTACCGCAACGAAGGTAAGATCAACGGGGTCAGTATCGCCGCGAAGACCGGCACCGCCGAGCACGGCTCCGATCCCAAAAATACCCCGCCTCATGGCTGGTATGTGGCTTTTGCGCCCGCCGTCAACCCACAGGTGGCGATCGCCGTGGTGGTGGAGGACGGCGGAGACCGCAATCTTGAGGCAACCGGTGGCTCGCTGGCGGCACCAATCGGCCGCGCCGTCATCGGTGCTGCCCTGCAAGGAGCCCGCTGATGCCGGGGTTGACCAGTGGCCATCTGCTGGTACAGCGTTACCGGCTGGGCCGGCGCATCGCCATCGGCGGGATGGGCGAGGTGTGGCAAGCCACCGACGTCCGGCTGGATCGTCAGGTTGCCGTCAAGGTGCTCAAACCGGAGCTGTCCGGCGACGCGGAGTTCCGGTACCGTTTCCACGCCGAGGCCAGGATGACCGCGTCGCTGAACCATCCCGGCATCGCCGCGGTGCACGACTACGGCGAGGCGGCGAGCGATCCAGAGGGTTCGTACCTGGTGATGGAGCTGGTCACCGGTGATCCGCTGGCCACGATCCTGATGCACCATCCGCGGTTGTCCGTCGACCGTACGCTGGACATCCTCGGGCAGGCCGGCGATGCGTTGCAGGCGGCGCACGAACGCGGTCTGGTGCATCGCGACGTCAAGCCCGGCAACATCCTGATCACTCCCGCCGGGCAGGTGAAGATTACCGACTTCGGCATCGCCAGAGCCGTCGACGCAGTCCCGGTGACCCGTAACGGGATGGTGCTGGGCACCGCGCATTACCTCGCCCCGGAGCAGGCCGCTGGGAACGAGGCCGGTCCAGCCGCCGACGTCTACTCGCTGGCCGTGGTGGGGTATGAATGCCTGGCCGGGCAGCGCCCATTTGTGGCCGAGAGTGCCGTCAGCGTCGCAATGATGCACATCCGGGACCGGCCGCCCCCGCTGCCGGCGGATGTGCCCTCGGCGGTCCGGGCGTTGATCGATGCCACCCTGGTCAAGGATCCCCGGCAGCGTTACCGCACCGGTGGTGAGTTCGCCGCCGCCGTTGCCGCGGTTCGCGCTGGGCACCGGCTGCCGCTGCCCAGGTCCGCGGCCGTCTCTGGATCACCTACTGGATCATCTACTGGGTCACTGACTGCGGTGCTGCCGTCATCCCCGCCGCAACGTTGGCCCGACCGACGCGATGCGGTACGCATCGCGGCCGTCCTGCTCGGTGTGTGCACGCTGATCTTCGGTGGATATCTGGTCCGTGCGGCACTGCGCTCACCTGTTCCGTCTTCAGGTTCAGGGCCGCTGGCTGGAGTGAGTTCCGGTCCGGGCACCTCGGCGGTGCCTGCCCTACCCGGGACACCACGGCCGTTGCGGCCTGAACCGACCAAGGAACAACCGGACCCGGAGCTGATCGATCCGGATGAGGCTCCCCCGGAGGTGCTCATCACTCCGACCGATTACATGGGCCACCGGGGTAGCGATGCGGTGGTCAGGGCAAAGTCCCAAGGTCTGATACCGCGAGTGGTCGACGATGACGGTGAGCTGGTCGATCCGGACCGGCGCTCCCAGTGCCGCATCATCGAGGTGAACCCGCTGGCCGGCCCGATCCCCCGCGGGTCGACTCTCGAGCTGACCTGCCGGAGGGGAAAGTGAGTGGTCGACCCTCATCGGGTGACGGGCGGTTGGCGGGCATGATGGGGTCTGAACCGAGTCGCGATATGGCGCGGGTCACGAACGAGGAGCGGGACGGCGCAGCATGACGACTCGCCGACTATTGTCGGAGCGCTACGAGCTGGGCGAGACGCTCGGCTATGGGGGCATGTCCGAGGTGCACCGTGGCCGTGACGTCCGGCTCGGCCGTGACGTCGCGGTCAAGGTGCTGCGCGCCGATCTCGCCCGGGACCCCCAGTTCCAGCACCGCTTCCGGCGGGAGGCCCAGAACGCCGCGGCGTTGAACCATCCGGCGATCGTCGCGGTGTACGACACCGGTGAGACGGTGTCCGAGTACGGACCGTTGCCCTACATCGTGATGGAGTTCGTCGACGGCCGGACGCTGCGCGACATCGTCAAGACTGAAGGTCCGATGAACGAGCAGCGCGCGATGGAGACGATGGCGGACGTCTGCGCCGCCCTGGACTTCAGCCACCGCAATGGCATCATCCACCGGGATGTCAAGCCGGCCAACATAATGATCAACAACGTCGGCGCGGTCAAGGTGATGGACTTCGGCATCTCCCGGGCGCTGGCCGATGGGCAGGGGGTGACCCAGACCGCCGCGGTGGTCGGCACTGCCCAGTACCTGTCCCCCGAGCAGGCGCGTGGCGAGCTGGTGGACGCCCGGTCGGACGTCTACTCCGCTGGTTGCGTGCTCTACGAGCTGGTCACCGGGGATCCTCCGTTCACCGGTGACTCCCCGGTTGCGGTGGCGTACCAGCACGTCCGCGAAGACCCCACACCACCGTCACACCAGAACCCTGAGGTGTCACCGGCGCTGGATGCGGTGGTGCTCAAGGCGATGAGCAAGAATCCGGCCAACCGTTACCAGTCCGCTGCCGAGATGCGCACGGACATGGTTCGCGTGCTGTCCGGTCAGCGGCAGCTGGCACCCGTGGTGATGACCGACGCGGACCGCAACCTCATGCTCGATTCGGGCCCCACCGTCGCCCTTCGCCCCACTCGGGCCAGCCGGCGGCACCCGGAGCCTTCCCTCACCGAGCCACCCGCGGAGCGGCGCTCCGGTCGGGGTCTCGGGATCCTCACCACGGTGGTGGTCGCCGCCATCATCGGGTTGGTCCTGCTGCTGTTCACTGATCTCTTCGGTGGCGGACCCAAACCGGTCGGGCTGCCCAACGTGGTCGGCCAGCCGGTGTTGAACGCCGAGCAGGCGCTCAACAGCGCCGGCTTCGGGGCGGAGCGTCATCCCGTCGAGTCTGACGCGCAGAACCTCGACCGCGTGGTGGCTATGAACCCCGCTGGTCAGGCCGTGCGGGGGACGACGATCCGGTTGGATGTCGGCGCCGGGCCGACCGAGATGGAAGTGCCCAACCTGCTCGGGCTGGACCGCGTGCAGGCCCAGTCCTCCCTGCAACAGGTGGGCCTGCTGCTCGCACCCGAACAGCGCACGCAGGTTGTCCAGGACGACAAGGATATCGGCCGGGTGCTCGTCCAGGATCCGACCGCCGGGCGCCGGCTGGCCAAGGGCAAATCAGTGACTATCACGGTCGGCGTGCCCCCGGAGACGGTGGGTGTGCCCGACGTCGTCGGCACCAACATCGACCAGGCCCAGCGCAACATCGTCGTGGCCCACCTCATTTCGCAGATTCAGGAGGTCGATTCCACCGCGGCGAAGGGCCAGGTCCTGAAGCAGAGCCCGGCCGGCGGCACCTCCGGCGTCAAGGCTGGCACCACAGTGACCCTCACGGTGTCCCGAGGAAACCTGCTCCAGATGCCCGACCTGCACACCCAGACTCAGACCCAAGCACAGAACACGTTGCGAAAGCTGGGTTGGGCCGGCACCCTCAGAGTGGTCTTCACCCCGGTGAACGACGCCAATCAGGTCGGTTTCGTCGTCGCTCAGGATGTGCCGGCAGGCACCGGGTTCACCCGTGACCAGACCATCACGATCACCGTCGGGCAGAGCAATACGACCACTACGACCACCACCGGCCCGATCTTCGAGACCCCCGGGATCCCCGGCGGCTGACCGGTTGGTGGTACTTGAAGAGCCACCAACCGGGGTTAGTGCACCGCTGCGGCGGTAGCGAGGTTGCGCATCCCGGTCTCGAGTTCGACCACCCGTGACTCGTTCACCTCGGCACCGGCGATACGCAGCCAGTTTGCCAGCAGCCGGTGTCCGCCATCGGTGAGCACCGACTCGGGATGGAACTGCACTCCGTGCACCGGCAGTTCCCGGTGCCGCAGGGCCATCACGATTCCTGACTGGGTGCGGGCGGTGACTTCGAGCTCGTCCGGGATGGTTTCGGGTAGCACGGTCAGCGAGTGATACCGGGTCGCGATGAACGGCTGCGGCAACCCGGCAAGCACCGCGACGCCGTTATGGTGTATCTCAGATGTCTTGCCATGCAGCAATTCTGGAGCTCGCGCCACCGTGGCACCCCAGACCGCCCCGATCGCCTGGTGCCCGAGGCAGATACCGAGTAGTGCGCGGCCTTGCTCGGCGCAGTCCCGGACAACGTCCATGCTTGCTCCGGCGCGTTCCGGGGTGCCCGGCCCGGGGCTGATCAATACCCCGTCCGAGGCGGCGACGTCACCGCGCTCGAGCGCGTCATTGCGCCGCACCACGCACTCGGCTCCCAGCTGCGCCAGGTACTGCACCAGGTTGTAGACGAAGCTGTCATAGTTGTCGATCACGAGGATGCGCACACTGCCAGCGTAGCTGCTTCGTGAGTGCGTAACAGTGTTATAACACTGTTACGCACTCACGAAGCAGTGG
>JBOHFG010000491.1:0-2083 GCA_050699575.1 Pseudonocardiaceae bacterium | reverse complement strand
TTGCGCCAGGTGTCGGGGTGCTCGCCGCGGCGGCACTCTCCTGGTGAGACCCCGAGGAGCCGGTCGAGCCGGCTCCGGAAGCCGGGGAGGTGGCGGCCGTAGTAGTCGCTGGCGAGCGCTGGTGAGGCCTTCGGGTCCAGGTGCGCATAGTACCACATCCACACCTGCACCGCGAGCTCGGCGGCGAGGCCGGGGTGGCGGCGCCAGCACGGCGGGATGAGTTCCTTGCCGGTGATGGCGTGCACGTGGTTGTAGTGGCTCACGAACACCTCGACCATGCGCGCCAGCGCGGCCCGCTCGGCGCGGTCCAGCGCGGTCCATGTCCACGGTGGCCGGCGCGGCTGCTCGGCGCTGTCGGGGGTGTCGTAGCGCGTGAGCAGCAGCTCCAGGTCCGCCAGGTCGAACCCGATGGTGGTGGTCACTGGTTAGCCCCTGTTCTGTCCGAAGTCGGCGCCGGCCGCGGTCGCCGCCGAGCGGGTGCGCAGCGTGGCGAGCTCGCGTTGCCGAGCCCCGGCGACCTGCCGGGCCACTTCCTCGGCTTCTTTGCTGATCTCGCGGTTGACCGTGCGCTGTTCGTAGATCGATGGCACCCAAGCCAGGAACGGCGCCAGGCCCCGGACGACGACCGTGGCCTCGCCGTCGGCGAGTTGTTGCTGGTCCCCGATGGTGAGGGTGTCCTGGAGTTGGATGTGCTCGGTGTGGGTGCCTGGTCCTTGGGTCGCGGTGACGACCGGGGTCACGCCGGCCCGCTCGGAGAGCTCGCGGGCGCTGTCGATGTCGATCCCCCCGTAGATGGACACCCCGGCGGCGGAGCGCAGCGCGGGAGCGTCCGCGCCGTACACCGCGTCCTCCTGCGTCGCGGACTGCACCGCGTACACGTAGCCGATGCCGAACTTGCGTTGCGCGGAGGCGACGTAGGGCAGGTTCGGCACGGTGACGCCGTAGCGCAGCTCATCGAGCACCGCGATGTAGGGCCGCGGCAGGCGCTTGCGCCGGGTCCGCAACGCCGCCGTTTCCGCGGCGAGGAACATCTCGGCGGCGAACAGGCTTAGCAGGGGGCGCGCGCGGGCGATCCTGCTCGGGTCGGCCAGCAGGTACACCGTGCCGCCCGTCGCGACGAAGGCGGCCATGTCGAACCGCTCACGGGCGTGGCCGCCACACAGTTCGCGGCCCTCGGCGGTGGCGAGGCTGTTCATGCTCAGGGTGAGGTAGCGCTCGACACCGCTGGTCGTCTTGCCCGCCGCCGGGTCCAGGTGCTTGCGCAGGTTCACCGCGGCGGAGGGGTCCGCGTGGGCCTCGTCGCGGAGAATGCGCCCGGGTACCGGGTCGTCTGTCGTGCCCAGCCAGTCCAGCAGATCCTCGATGCCCTTGCCGCCCAGCGCGGCGGCGTGCAGCCAGGCCGCGAGCACCTCAGCAGCGGACTGGCGGAAGAACTGGTCAGCGTCACCACCCCGCGCGGTGCCGGAATCGGTGTCGACCCCGGCGACGAGCGCGACCGCCCGCCGGTAGGCGAGGGTGAAGTCCTCACAGCCGGGGATCGGTGACCACCGCACCCGCGGGTACCCGGCTGCGTAGCGCTGCTCCGGCGCGGAGAAGTCGACGACGCGGATGGGGTACTCGATCACCGGCAGCCAGCGGCGCAGCAGCATCGACAGCCACCGCCAGCGCAATGCTGGCCGGCGGAACTGGCGCGCGAGGACCGTCTGCTCGAAGATCCCCGGCTCTGTGGAGCTCACCAGCGCCGGCCCGGGAAGCGCCCGGATGATCGGCACCAGCAGCCGGGACGTCTTGCCCCAGCCGGTCCGGGCCACCACCCGGATCCGTTGCTCCCAATCAGCCCACAACCCCAGACCCGTGCCGCGGGTGAGCGGGTGGCCGAGGAAATAGCCGAACGCGTGGGTCGGCAACCCCCACCGGGCCCACCACGGCGTACCGGGCAGGGTGAACCGCCCGGCCCGGCGCACCGCCCGCGCCCCCAGCGCCCGGCGGATCCCGCGCGCCGGGGCGAGACCGCGGTGGCGCGCTTCCTGGCGCAGCCCCGCGCTCAAGGGCCAGACGGTGCAGCGCAGCCACACCAGCCACA
>JBOHFG010000490.1:0-3533 GCA_050699575.1 Pseudonocardiaceae bacterium | reverse complement strand
ATCGGATCCGCATCCTCAGTCCTCCCCGGTCAGCTCGGTCACCGTGACGGTCACCGCGCGGCGGTAGGCGTCCTCAATGAACGTCGCCGAGGGGCGGACATAGCGCATCGTCGAACTCACTGTCCAGTGTTTGATATGCGGGTGATCCAGCAGTGACATGATCGCGTGGCGCGGCGTGTCACCCGGCCGGAAGGGAACCACCCGTTGGAATTCATGCCATGCCTGATCCGCTCGACGGCGGACGACGGCATCCAGGTGATCAGGCTTGGGCATCCGTTGCTGGATGACTATCTGGCGTTCGTGGCCGTCCGGGCCCGGGCCAACACGTGGCTTGCCGTGGCCTCCGACCTGAAGATCTTCTTCGGAGTGGTGGCCAAGCCCCCGGCGGAGGTCACGGCGGCCGACGTGTTCGGGTTTCTGGCGGCTCAGCGCGCTCCCCGGCGTGGCGGGAGGGTAGTGCGGTTGGAGGATGGCGAGGCGGGCCTGGCGGCACGAACGATCGCCCGACGGCTGTCGAGCGTGCGGGGTCTGTATGCCTACCTGTGCGCCCGGGAGGACACCGGTGTGAGCCGCAACCCGGTGCCGGCCAGCCTGGCTGCCCGCCGGCCGGGTGCTCGGCGTGGTAGGGGCGGGGTGCCGCTGATCCGGACGCCCCGCACGCTGCCGCGAGTGCTTGCGCCCGCTGAGGTCGATGCGCTGCGGGCGGCGTTGCGGACCCACCGCGACCGGGCCATGGTCGACGCGATGGTGCTGGGCGGACTGCGTCGCTGCGAAGTGCTCGGCTTGCGTCTGGAGGACCTCAGCGCCGGTGAGCGACGGCTGTTCGTGGCTGAGGGCAAGGGCGGTCGTCAGCGGGTGGTGCCGGTCTCGGCGCGGTTCTTCGCGGCTGTAGGCGCTTACCTGGAGTCCGAACGGCCCAGGGCGTCGGTGACCAGGAAGGTGTTCGTGGTGCTCAAGGGCGCCCGTCGGGGCGAGCCGCTGTCGGCGGCCGGGTTGGATGAGATCCTCGACGGGGCCCGGGGTCGTGCCGGGCTGGACCGGGCAACCTGCCACCAGCTGCGCCACACGTGTTTTACCCGGCTGCGGGAAGCGGGCATGGCGCTGGAGGCCATCCAGGCTCAGGCCGGTCACGCCTCGATCGAGTCGACCCGCCTCTACCTGCACCTGGCGAACGACTGGCTGGAGAAGGAGTACCTGCGAGCGGCGGAGGCGATCGAGGCTCAGGCCACCCGTCTTGTCGAGGAGGCCGGCCGATGAGCGGATCACCGGCCCGTCGCCCTGGCATTGAGGATCTGGTCGATGCCTACCGCGCCGACTTGGTGACCGCCGGGATGTTCGCTGGTCACCCGGTTACCTCGGTGGCCCGCATGTTCTTCACCCGGGTCGGGGTCCAGGGATGGGCCTGCCTGCCGCTGGCCGCCCAGTGCGCCTTGCCGCTCAAGGAGCGGCGGGTGGTCGGATGGCTGATCGTGACGGGGCGGCTGCGTCCCAGCGCTGATTACCTGGTGGCCTGCCGGCCCTATCTCGGGGAGGTCGCCGCCCGCCATCACCGGGCGTTTTACCAGCGCTTCGCCGCCACCTCCGCCGAGCTCGGCTTCGAGCGGATCGTGACCCGCCTGCAATGGTCGGCGCTGGCCAAGGTGACCGCGCTCGCTGGGCTGGGCCCCGAGCGGGTGACCCAGGCTGTCATCGACGAGGGCCGGCAGGAACTGACCACCGCCATCGGCCGCCACCGGCCCGCCAGCCACGGCCCCAACGCGCTGAGCGCGGCGCTGTTCGGATTGCAGACGACCCTGTTCCACCTCGGCGTGCTCGACACCGCTCCCCGCAAGACCAGCCGCGACCGCTCGGCTGAACGGGCCGCGCAGTGGGAGTCGGCGGCCGAAGGGCTGACGTCCACCCTGACCGGCTACATCGCCCAGGTACGCCTGTCGCTCCGAGCCTCGACCATGGTCCGCGTCGAGGGCGTGCTGCGCGAGTTCGCCTGCTGGCTGGCCGGCAACGCTCAGGAGGTCACCTGCGTCGCCGATCTTCGCCGCCGCCACATCGAGGCCTACAAGCTGCACCTGGCCGGCCGGCCATCGGCCCGCGGGGGGAAACTGTCCAGGATCAGCCTCGCCGAGCACTTCGGCGCCCTGCGCGCCTGCTTCGAGCGCCTCACCGAGTGGGCCGGCGACGACATCCCCGCCACTGTACTGGTGTTCTCCGGTGACCTGCCGCTCCGCGACGAACCGCTGCCCCGCTTCCTCGACGACGGCGCGTTCACCAAGCTGCTGCAGGCCACCCGCGCCGACCCCGACCCGTTCGTCCGCCTGGCCGTGGAGTTCCTGGCCCGCACCGGCCTGCGCAAGGGCGAGTTCCTCGACCTCACCGTCGACTCTGTCGTGCAGATCGGCGCCGCCTACTGGCTCCACGTGCCGCTCGGCAAGCTGCGCACCGACCGCTACATCCCGCTGCACCCCCAGCTCAAAGACCTCCTTGACGCCTGGCTCGCCGAGCGGCCCGCTACCCTGCGCACCCCGTACCTGTTCGTCGAGCACGGCCAGCGGATCGGCCAGACCCGCGTCGACCGAGCCGTCGCCAAAACCGCGCAGGCCGCCGGAATCGGCCACGTCAGCCCGCACCGCCTGCGACACACGCTGGCCACCCAGGCCATCAACCGGGGCATGAGCCTGGAGGCGATAGCCGCTCTTCTCGGTCATCGATCGATGCGGATGACCATGGTGTACGCCCGCATCGCGAATCGCACCGTGGCCGAAGAATACTTCGCCGTGTCCGAGAAAGTCGAAGCCCTCTACGACGCCCCGAAGAACCTGCCCGCCGGCGCTGAGGGCAGCGAGATGCGCAAGCTCCGCGCGGAGATGCACCAACGGATGCTCGGCAATGGTTACTGCGCCCGCCCGGTCGGGCTGGACTGTCACTTCGAGTCCATCTGCGAATCGTGCACATTCTTCCAGACCACCATCGCGTTCCGTCCCACCCTGCAACGCCAGCGCGACGACGCAGCCGGCAAAGGCCAGCTCGGCCGGCAGAAAGTCTTCGACGGCCTGCTCGCCCGGCTCGAGGAGAGCGCCTCATGACCGGCCATCCGCCACGGCTCACGCAGCCCGGCGAACTGCCCACGCCCCTCCTCGACGCCGACAGTGCCACGGTCCTCACCGAAGCGGTCAATACCCTCGCCGCCCTGCGCACCCCCTACTGGCTCGGCGACAGCGCGGTCGGGCTGCACGCCCTGGCCAGCCTCATCACCCAGGCACACACAATGATTCCCGACGCCGTTCACCAGGCCCGCGACCAAGGCCACACCTGGGCCGAGATCGGCCAACTACTCAACCTCTCCCCGGCAACCGCAGCCCGCCGATACCGCCACACAACATGATCAAATTGACAAGGATCACCCGCATAATGTCCGAGGCGGCGCCGGATGGTCTCCAGGGACACTCCGGCGTTGACGAGCTCGGTGGCATGTACATGACGGAGCTGATGAATCGTGGTTGTGACCTGGGCCTTCTCCCGGTACTTCGCCCAGAGTT
>JBOHFG010000489.1:0-1630 GCA_050699575.1 Pseudonocardiaceae bacterium | reverse complement strand
CTGGCCACCAGCGCGATCCCGGCGCTGGTCGTGCTGGGGCTGCGCATCGGGCTGCCCGAGTCGCCGCGCTGGCTGATGCTCCACGGGCGCACCGACGATGCCCGGGTGATCATCGACCGCTACCTCGGCGGCGAGGAGCACATGGCCGAGGCCGACTACGGCTCGGACACCAGGAACGAGGCCGGCTGGCGGCAGCTGTTCGCCCCGGGGATGCGCTCTCGCACCTTCTTCGTGTGCACCTTCTACATCTGCGTGGTGACGCCCTACTTCGCGATCTTCACGTTCGCTCCGAAGGTGTTTGAATCGCTGAAGCTCAACGAGATGGCCGGCACGATCTTCGCCAACGGCATCGCGTTCATCGGGGCGATCGTCGGCATGCTGACGATCGAGCTGATCGGGCGCCGCCAGCAGTTGATCGGCCCGTTCTGGGTCATGGCAGTGGCGTTGCTGGTCATCGGGCTGTGGGCCGGTGCGCCGCCGATGGCGCTGGTCGGTGCCTTCGCGGTCTTCGCGTTCTTCAACGCCATGGCCGGCAACCTCACCGCCGTCTACCCGATCGAGGTGTTCCCGACCGACGTGCGGGCCACCGGGGTGGGCATCGTCAGCGCGTTCAGCCGGATCGGGGCTGCAGCGGGCACGTTCCTACTCCCGGTCGGGATCGAGACCATCGGCCTGCCGTGGTGCATGGTGACCGGGGCAGCGATGTGCGTGATCGGCGCCGGGGTTTCCCAGCTGCTCGCCCCGGAAACCACCGGCAAGTCGCTGAGCCACACTGGCGCGTTCACCCCGTGCTCACTGGAGATCGCCTCAGCCTAGGATCCTAGGGTTGTGAACCATCCCAGGTTCGGTAGAGACTCAGCAACGACATTAACGAAGCGATCCAGGCTCGAATCAAGCGCCAAGAGTTGCTTCATCGACCCGATAAGTTGTTTCATTTGAAACCAGTACACAGTCGGCCCCTGGCACGGTTTTTCGCTATGCGACAACGAGCGCGTTTTGGTTGAAACTTTTCGGCAGAACTCAATCTCGTCCAGCCCCCAGAGATAGCGCTATATAACAAGATCTTCGAGTAGTTTGCCGCCGTCGCTAGCTACGGTCGGTCCACGAGAACGATCATCACGCGCACGATTGATGATCTTGCGTCGAGCATTGATGTCGGAACTAATTCGTGAACCACCGGTATTTTCAGTCGCATGTGAGGCCTGTGCAGGTGTTTAACCGGGCTACTGACCCGTTCCTGCCACAGGTACGGCCTCACACCTTCGCAGTGTTGGAGGATTTGGACGAGTGCGGACTGTTGGCCCTGCGGCTGGCCGCAGAGAACTCTTCCTGGGGTTACCGACGGATCCACGGCGACCTCGCCGGGCTCGGCTACCCCGTTGCAGCAACTACGGTGTAGTAGATCCTGACGCGAGCCGGCATCAACCCCACACCTCGCCACGACGGGCCCGCTGGCGGCACTTCCCCAGGGTGACGCGCAAAGTCGTTTGCCTAGGTCAGCGCTGTGTTTGAGCGATACGGGGTGATTGTGCTGCGCTGAGTGGCTGACGGGGTTGGCTCGGTTGTGATGTCATCGGTTGCCACGGATGTGGCGTCTGTGGTACCCGGATGCGGTAGTGAACTCAACAAC
>JBOHFG010000488.1:0-8201 GCA_050699575.1 Pseudonocardiaceae bacterium | reverse complement strand
CTGCTGACCGCGGTTGGTCAGGCTTACACCCGCGGTGCCCAGGTCGACTGGGCGCGGATTGTGCCTGCCGGGCGGATGGTTCCGCTGCCATCGTACGCGTTCCAGCGGGAGCGGTACTGGATCACGCGTCCGTCGGTGGAGAAGTCCGAAGTGGACGACAATGGGTGGCGCTACCACGTCACCTGGCAGGCAATACCCGCGAGCCGTCCCACGACGTTGTCCGGACGGTGGCTCGTCATCACGCCGAGCGGTGCTCCTTCGGTTCGGGAGATCGCCGATCAGGCCGCACTCGCTGTTGGGGCGAAGTCCGTGCTGGAGCTGGATGTCACCGAGCCCGACCGGGTTGCGTGGGCGCGGTTGCTGCGCGCGGAAGAAGAGGTGGCGGGGATTGTTTCCCTGCTGGCTCTTGCCCCCGATGAGGCTGGCGATGGCACGGGTGTGGTCGCCACAGCGACGTTGGTGCCGGCCGTGCCGGACTCTGGGCCTGGGATTCGGGTCTGGGCGCTCACGCAGGGCGCGGTCGGCACCGGTCCCGCCGACCCGGTGCGCGATCCCGCTCAGGCCCAGGTGTGGGGTGCGGGTCCGGTGATCGCGCTGGAACACCCCGAGCTGTGGGGCGGCGTGATCGACCTCCCCGCGACGACGGCGGGCGTGATCGAGCGCGACCTCGCCGCTGTCCTCGACGGAACCGAGGATCAGGTCGCGCTGCGGCCGGACGGTGTGTACGGGCGGCGCTTGACGCGTGCGCGCTCCGGTGGTGCCGCTGCTGAGTGGCAGGCCTCAGGAACCGTGTTGATCACCGGCGGTACCGGTGGTCTGGGTGCGCATGTGGCGCGCTGGGTGGCTGCACGTGGTGCTGAGCACGTGGTGTTGGTCAGTCGTCGAGGGCCGGAGGCGCCGGACGCGCCGGAACTGCGGACGGAACTGGAGGCACTGGGTGCTCGGGTGACGATCGCGGCGTGCGATGTCACCGATGCCGCGCAGATGGTTGAGGTGGTCGCCGGCATTGCGGATGACGAGCCGTTGTCGGTGGTGCACGCCGCCGGTGTGGTGCGTGACGGTGTGGTTGGGTCGCTGCCGCTGTCGGCGTGGTCGTCGGTGCTGGGAGTGAAGGTCGCGGGCACGCGGGTGCTGGAGGAAGTAACCGCAGGCCGGGATGTGCCGGTGTTCGTGGTGTTCTCGTCTTTGGCCGCAACGGTTGGCAACGTGGGCCAGAGCAACTACAGCGCGGCGAACGCGTGTGTTGACGCGATGATGGAACGTCGCCGGGCACGTGGCTTGGCTGGAATGTCGGTGGCGTGGGGGCCGTGGGCGGGCGAAGGCATGGCCGCCAAGGTCGCTCCCGAAGGCGTCGACGGCTGGAGCCGGGGCGGGATCACCGCGATGGAGCCCGGCGCGGCGATCGACGTGTTGGAGCAGGTCCTGGCGCTCGGCGAGACCAGCGTTGCGGTCGCCGACGTCGACTGGGCGCGGTTTGCCGAGGCGTTCACCGTGGCGCGGCCGAGCCCGCTGCTCGAACACCTCGTTCCCGCGCCCACCAGCCAGAGTGGCGCCGCGCCTGCCACCGAGCGAATCGCCGATCGGTTGGCCGCGCTCGGTCCCGTCGAGGCCGAACGCGTGTTGCTCGGCCTCGTGCGGGAGCACAGCAATGAGGTGTTGGGGCACACGACGTTGCTCGGGGCGGACGAGACGTTCACCGATGTCGGGTTCACGTCGCTGGCGGCGATTCAGCTGCGCAACCGGCTGAACACCGTCACCGGGCTGACGTTGTCCGCGGCGGTCACCTACGACTACCCGACGCCCCGTGCGCTCGCCCACCGCATCACCGCGCTGCTCTTCCGGGACATCGATCCCGTCGACAGCGTCATCGCCGAGATCGAGAAGGTCGAGTCGACCCTCGCGTTGCTGCCGGACGACAACGCGCGATCCCGCGTCGCCAACCGGCTGCAGGCGTTGCTGGCGAAGGTGCACACCAGCCGCGCGACGAGCGCCGAGTCCGGCGCTGTCGATCTGGAGTCCGCGACGTCCGAGGAGATGGTCGACTTCATCGACAAGCAGCTCGGACTTTTTTGACAAGCTAGGAGTGGAAAGCCGTGGAAGAAGCGAAACTTCTTTCCTACCTCAAGCGCGTGACCGCCGATCTGCAGCAGACCCGTCAGCGGCTGCTGGAGGTGGAATCCGCTGAGCAGGAGCCCATCGTCATCGTCGGCATGGGCTGCCGCTTTCCCGGTGGTGTGGCTGGCGCGGACGACCTGTGGGAGCTGGTGGCCGGTGGCCGGGACGCGATCGCCGACCTGCCCGGTGACCGGGGTTGGGACATCGACGCCATTTACGACCCGGACCCGGACGCGGTCGGGAAGTCCTACGTGCGCACCGGCGGGTTCTTGGCGGATGCGGCTGGGTTCGACGCCGGGTTCTTCGGGGTGTCGCCGCGTGAGGCGTTGTCGATGGATCCGCAGCAGCGGTTGCTGTTGGAGGTGTCGTGGGAGGCGATCGAGAACGCTGGTGTTGATCCGCTTTCGCTTCGCGGTGAGCGGGTTGGTGTTTTCGCCGGCACCAACGGGCAGTCTTACGGATCGTTGGTCGCGGCCAATGACGCGGTGAGTGACGGTTACCTGGCAACGGGTATTGCCGCGAGTGTGGTGTCGGGCCGAGTCTCGTACTGCTTGGGCCTTGAGGGTCCGGCGGTGACGATCGATACCGCCTGTTCGTCGTCGTTGGTGGCACTGCACTTGGCGGCTCAGTCGTTGCGCGCCGGTGAATGCACCATGGCGCTTACCGGTGGCGTGACCGTGATGTCGGACATCAGCGTGTTCGTGGAGTTCAGCCGTCAGCGCGGGTTGGCGCCGGATGGGCGGTGCAAGGCGTTTGGTGCGCGTGCTGACGGTACCGGCTGGGGCGAGGGCGTTGGAGTGCTGGTGCTGCAGCGCCTGTCAGACGCTCGTCGTGAGGGCCGGCGGATTCTGGCTGTGGTGCGTGGTAGTGCGGTCAATCAGGATGGCGCCAGCAACGGTTTGACCGCGCCGAACGGGCCGTCGCAGCAGCGGGTGATTCGGGCCGCGTTGGCTCAGGCTCGGTTGGAGCCCGGTGACGTCGACGTGGTGGAGGCGCACGGCACCGGAACCCGGCTGGGTGACCCGATCGAGGCGCAGGCGCTGCTGGACACGTATGGGCAGCAGCGTGAGCGTCGGCTGTGGCTCGGGTCGTTGAAGTCCAACATCGGGCACACGCAGGCTGCGGCTGGTGTTGGTGGCGTGATCAAGATGGTCATGGCGATGCGGAACGGAGTGCTGCCTCAGACCCTGCACGCCGAGGAGCCCACTCCCGACGTTGACTGGTCGTCGGGCTTGGTGGAGTTGCTGACGGAGAACAGGGAATGGCCGGAGACCGGTCGCCTGCGTCGAGCCGGAGTGTCTTCGTTCGGCATCAGCGGCACCAACGCGCACGTGATCTTGGAGGAGCCGGAGCCCGAGGCCGATGTCGAGGCCGGCACTGGGCCTGGCGTGTGGGTGCTGTCGGCGAAGTCGCTTGAGGCGTTGCGGGCACAGGCGGCTCGGCTCGCTGAGCACGTCCGCGAACGGCCTGAGTACTCCGTGGCCGACGTTGCGGGGTCGTTGGCTCGGCGCTCGCGGTTTGAGCACCGTGCGGTGGTGACCGGTGCGGACCGAGATGCGCTGCTGTCCGGTTTGGACTCGTTGACTGCGGGACATGTGGTTCCGGGTGTCTCCGGCGTGGTGCTGGTGTTCCCGGGACAGGGTTCGCAGTGGCGTGGCATGGGGCGCGAGTTGTGGGAGTCCAGCTTGGTGTTCCGCGACGTGCTGAGCGAGTGCGCTGAAGTGCTGGACCCGCTGGTCGGGTTCTCGGTTGTCGATGTGGTGCGCGGGCAGGCCCAGATGCCCAGCACCGAGCTCGCCGGTGGCGGCGTAGTCGATCGGGTGGACGCCGTCCAGCCGGTTCTGTTCGCCGTGATGATTGCGCTTGGTCGGGTGTGGCAGTCCTGGGGCGTCCAGATCTCCGGTGTGGTCGGGCATTCCCAGGGCGAGATTGCTGCCGCATGCGTTTCGGGTGCGCTGTCGCTTGAGGATGCTGCTCGCGTTGTTGCGTTGCGGTCGCGGGCGTTGCGGGCGCTCTGCGGCAAGGGCTCGATGATGTCGGTCTCGCTGCCGCGTGAGGACGTCGAGAAGCTGGCGCAGCAGTGGGATGGCGTTGGTGTTGCCGCAGTCAACGGCCCGGCGACGACGGTGATTTCCGGCCCGGTCGAGGGTCTTCAGGGCATTGCTGACGAGTGTGAGCGTCAGGGAGTGCGGGCTCGATGGATCCCCGTTGACTACGCCTCTCACTCCGAGCACGTTGAGCGCATTGAATCCGAACTGCTGACGGAACTGGTGGAGATCAAGCCGCGCAGCAGTGAGATTCCCTTCTACTCCACGGTTACCGGCGAGCTGCTGGACACGAGTGGGCTCGATGCGGCGTACTGGTACCGCAACCTGCGGCAGACGGTCCTGTTCTCTGACACCATCGAGATCTTGGCGCAGGAAGGGCACCGCGCTTTCATCGAGGCGAGTGCGCACCCGGTGTTGGTTCCGGCGTTTCACGACATCCTCCAGGAAGTCGAGTCCGTTGTCGTCAGTTCGCTGCGGCGCGATGAGGGCAGCCTGGATCGGCTGATCCGATCCGCAGCTGAGGCCTTCATCGGTGGCGTTGACGTTGACTGGACGAAGGTGTTGCCTGCCGGACGTATTGTTCCGCTGCCCCCGTATGCCTTCCAGCGCCAGAGGTTCTGGCCCGAGCCTGGAACGACTGCTTGTGACGTCCGGTCAGCCGGGCTGTGGCCGACGGGTCACCCGCTGCTCGGTGCCGCCGTCACCCTGGCCGAGGGCGACGGGATGTTGTTCACCGGTCAGCTGTCGCTGTCGGCGATGCCCTGGATCGCAGACCACCGGGCGATGGGTGCGGTGCTGTTGCCGGGCACGGCGTTCGTCGAGCTCGCGCTGCACATCGGTGAGCGGGTCGGGTGCGAGCACGTCGAGGAGCTGACGTCGCACGCGCCGCTGCTGTTTCCCGAGCGGGACGCCGTGCAGGTGCAGATCGTCGTTGGCGCGCCGGACGAGTCGGGGCGGCGGTCGTTCAGCGTCCACTCCCGGCCCGGTGCCGAAACGGACCACCCGTGGACGCGGCACGTCAGCGGTGTTCTGGCGGGTGAGCCGAGTGCCGGGCAGCGGTTCGACGCGAGGGTCTGGCCGCCTGCGGACGCGACGCCGATGGACGTCGAGGACTTCTACCAGCGTGCGGCCGCGAGCGGGCACGACTACGGCCCGGCGTTCCAGGGGCTGGTGGCCGCGTGGCGGCGGGGTGACGAGGTGTTCGCCGAGACCCGGTTGCCCGAGGGGATCAACGGGGACGGCTACGGCGTGCACCCGGCGTTGCTGGACGCGTCGCTGCACGGGATGTTGCTGGCCGCGCTGGACGACGCGGCCGCCGGTGTCGAAGTTCAGCCTAAGCTGCCATTCTCCTGGAGCGGGGTGTCGCTGTACGCGACCGGTGCGCAGGCGTTGCGGGTGCGGCTCTCCCGCAGCGGGCCGGACACGATCACGGTCGACACGGCGGATGTCGAAGGCGCACCGGTGCTCTCCGTCCGCGGCCTGCTGTCGCGGCCGGTGGCGGAGGAGGCGCTCAAGGCCACTAGCGCGCCGGATCCCGTGTGGGTTGTCGACTGGGTTGGCGTCGAAGCGGGCGATGCCGAAGAGCGGGTCACGCTCGGGGACGCCGGGCTGGCTGAGCTTCGTGCGGCGGTCGATGCCGGGGCGCCCGTGCCACGCGCAGTCGTTGTGCCCGTGGCGGCTTCCGATGGGGACCTCCCTGACCAGGTTCGTACGGCGACCTACCGCGTGCTGTCGCTGATGCAGGACTGGCTTGCCGACGAGCGGTTCGCGTCCTCAAGGCTGGTCTTCGTCACCTCCGGGGCGGTTGCCACGGAGGTGCGTGAGGACGTCCGCGACCTCGCCGCCGCAGCGGTGTGGGGCCTGGTGAAGTCCGCGCAGTCGGAGAACCCCGACCGATTTGTGCTGGTCGATGCCGAACCGCAGGACGTTGGCGCCGCCGTCGGCTCGGGTGAGCCGCAGGTGGCGGTGCGCGGTGGCCGGGTGCTGGCACCTCGGCTCGCTGCTGCGGGCGATTCGTTGGCGCTGCCGGAGGGGGACACCTGGCGGCTGGAGACGTCGGGCAGCGGCAGCTTCGACGAGCTGGCCTTCGTTTCCTGTCCGCAGCTCGCGGAACCGTTGCAGGGTGCGCAGGTTCGCGTGTCGGTGCGGGCCGCCGCGCTCAACTTCCGCGATGTCGCGGTCGCGTTGGACATGATCCCCGGACAGCGGCTGCTGGGCAGCGAAGCCGCCGGTGTGGTGACCGAGGTGGGGCCGGATGTCACCGACCTGGCACCAGGCGACCGCGTCATGGGCTTCTACGCTGGGGTGTTCGGGCCGACCGGTGTCACGGACTGGGTGATGCTCGCATGCATTCCCGACGGCTGGTCGGACGTGCAGGCGGCATCAGTTCCGGTCGTGTTCCTCACCGCGTACTACGGCTTCCGCGACCTGACGAACATCGGGCCGGGTGACCGGGTGCTGGTGCACGCGGGCGCGGGCGGCATCGGCATGGCCGCCATCCAGCTGGCCCAGCACATGGGTGCCGAGGTGTACGCCACCGCCAGCCCGGCGAAGTGGGACGTCCTGCACTCGCTCGGGCTGGACGACGACCACATCGCGTCGTCGCGAGACCTGACGTTCGAGCAGAAGTTCTGCGGGGGCTTCACGGTCGTGCTCAACTCGCTCGCCCGCGAGTACGTCGATGCGTCGCTGCGGATGCTCGCGCCCGGCGGCTGGTTCCTCGAGATGGGCAAGACCGACAAGCGCAACCCGGACGACTACCCGGAGGTGCGCTACCGGGCGTTCGAACTCGGCGACGCAGGCCCCGCCCGGATCGGCGAAATGCTCGCCGAGGTGCTCGGGATGTTCGAGGCGGGTGTGCTGAACCCGCTGCCGATCACGGCGTGGGATCTGCGGGACGCGCGCAACGCGTTCCAGTTCATGAGCCAGGCGCGGCACATTGGCAAGATCGTCTTTACCGTGCCTGCCGCTCCCGACCTCGACGGCACTGTGCTGATTACCGGTGGCACCGGCATGCTCGGCGCCCGCGTCGCGCGGCGGCTGGTGGAACGCGACGGCGTCCGGCACCTGTTGCTGCTCAGCAGGCGTGGCCGGGACGCGGCCGGTGCGGCGGAGCTCGAACGCGACCTCACCGCGCTCGGCGCGCACGTGACCATCGCCGCCTGCGACGTCACCGACCGCGCCGCACTCGCCGCGGTGCTGGCGGAGATTCCGGCAGCGCACCCGTTGCGTTCGGTGCTGCACTGCGCGGCCACGCTGGACGACGGTCTCGTCGCCTCGCTGACCCCGGAGCGGATCGACACGGTGCTGCGGCCCAAGGTCGACGCTGCGGCGCACTTGCACGAGCTGACGCGCGGGATGGGCCTAACGGAGTTCATCCTGTTCTCCTCGGCTGCCGGTACGTTCGGTGTCGCTGGGCAGGGCAACTACGCTGCGGCCAACTCGTTCCTCGACGCGCTGGCCCAGCACCGGCGTGCTTCCGGCCTTCCTGCCCAATCCTTGGCCTGGGGCTTCTGGGCCGAGCGCAGCGAAACCACGCAGCACCTGGCCGACGAGGACATTCAGCGGATGTCGCGTTCCGGCGTCGCTGCACTGTCCACTGAGGACGGGCTGGATCTGTTCGACGTGGTTCGGCGCAGGCCCGAGGCGGTGCTGGTGCCGATTCCGCTGGACCTGCCTGCCTTGCGCACCAAGGACGAGGTCCAGCCGCTCCTGCGTGGCCTGGTCGGGGCTGTGCGGCGGAGGAAGGCTACCGCGTCTGCGCCGGATGCCGCTGGGACGCCCGAACTGCGTCAGCGCTTGCTTTCGTTGGGTGCGGAGGAGCGTTTTGGCGTGGTGCTCGGGCTGGTGCGTGAGTGCGTGGCCGTAGTGTTGGGTTTCGCCTCCGGTGCCGCGGTCGAGGTGGGCCGGGCTTTCCGGGAGTTGGGGCTCGACTCGTTGACGGCGGTGGAGCTGCGCAACCGGTTGGGTGTAGTCACCGGGTTGCGGTTGCCGGTGTCGGTGGTCTTCGACTACCCGAACGCCGAGTCGTTGGCCTGG
>JBOHFG010000487.1:0-1675 GCA_050699575.1 Pseudonocardiaceae bacterium | reverse complement strand
TGTGAGACCCGTGAGTGGCGATGCGGCTCAGAGGTCGCATCGCCACTCACGGGTCCGGAGGACCCGATGGACGCGATCACCTCCACGCCGGTCCCGCGTAATGAACCGGTGCGCAGCTACCCGCCGGGAAGTCCGGAACGCGCTTCGCTGACCCGCGCGCTCGCCGCGATGGCCGCCCAGCGGGCCGAGCTGACCATGACCATCGGCGGCGTGGCGCGGATGGCCGGCGGGGAGCCGTTCGACGTGCTCGCCCCGCACCGGCACGCCCACGTGTTGGGCACCAGCGCGCAGGCCGACGCCCACGACGTCGCCGATGCCGTGCGTTCCGCGATGCGGGCCGCCCCGGCCTGGCGCGAGCTGCCCTTCGACGAGCGCGCCGCGATCCTGCTGCGGGCGGCGGAGCTGCTCGGCGGCCCGTGGCGGGACACGCTCAACGCCGCCACCATGCTCGGCCAGTCCAAGTCGATCCAGCAGGCCGAGATCGACGCGGCCTGCGAGCTGATCGACTTTTGGCGGTTCAACGTGCACTACGCCCGCCAGATCCTGGCGCAGCAGCCGGACTCAGCACCCGGCGAGTGGAACCGCCTGGAGTACCGCCCGCTGGACGGGTTCGTCACCGCGATCACCCCGTTCAACTTCACCGCGATCGCCGGGAACCTGCCCACCGCGCCCGCGCTGATGGGCAACACGGTGGTGTGGAAACCCACCCCCACCCAGCAGCTCGCTGCGCACCACACCATGCGGCTGCTGGAGGCCGCCGGGCTGCCACCCGGGGTGATCAACCTGGTGACCGGCGACGGGGCGGCGGTCAGCGAGGTGGCGCTGGCCGATCCGGCCTTCGCCGGCCTGCACTTCACCGGGTCCACCACGACCTTCACGACGCTGTGGCGCACCATCGCTGGTCATCTGGACCGCTACCGCAGCTACCCGCGCATCGTGGGGGAGACCGGTGGCAAGGACTTCGTGGTGGCGCACCCCTCGGCCGACCCGGCAGCGGTGACGACCGCGCTGGTGCGCGGGGCGTTCGAGTACCAGGGCCAGAAGTGCTCCGCGGTCTCCCGCGCCTACGTTGCCCGGTCGCTGTGGGACGGTGGCCTGGCCGAACAGCTTGCCGACACCACCCGGACGATCAGCTACGGTGACGTCACCGACCTGGCAAACTTCGGTGGCGCGGTGATCGACGTACGGGCCTTCGCCAGGCACCGTGACCTGCTGGCCCGCGTCGCCGCTGACTCGTCGATCAAGGTCCTCGCCGGCGGCGGCTGCGACGACTCGGTGGGCTGGTTCGTGCAGCCCACGGTGCTCCTCGGCGCCGACCCCAACCACGAGGTGTTCGCGACCGAGTACTTCGGGCCCATCCTCGCGGTGCACGTCTACCCCGACGCCGACTACCCGACCATCCTCAACGTGGTCGACGCCACCAGCCCATACGCGCTGACCGGCGCGGTGTTCGCCACCGACCGCGCCGCGGTGGTGGCCGCCCAGGCGGCGCTGCGTTTCGCCGCGGGCAACTTCTACATCAACGACAAGCCCACCGGGGGGGTCGTGGGCCGCCAACCCTTCGGTGGTTCCCGCGCCTCAGGCACCAACGACAAGTCCGGCTCACCGCTCAACCTGCTCCGCTGGACCAGCCCCCGCACCATCAAGGAGACCTTCACCCCACCCACCGACCACA
>JBOHFG010000486.1:0-9638 GCA_050699575.1 Pseudonocardiaceae bacterium | reverse complement strand
GTCTGTCCGTCTCCGTTACACCGACACCCCTGAGCGCGCCACGGTCCGCGGAGAGGAGTTGACCAGTCTTCTTGAGGATCTGCCTACGCTGTTCAAGTTACCCACCGCGGGTGGGTTCCTCCTTCGTACCCTCGCCTATCGTCTCGCTCATCGCCGCAGTCACTCTAGGCGTGAACCACGAGCAGGTCAGCGTCGTCTTGGGGCTAGGTTCCGTATCGCACTGGTTAAGGCGGGTTTGGTTGTTGTCTACACTGGTACGGTTTCCTGGCTAGAGCTTACGTTAGTCCATAGTGTCACGTCCGCCAGCGTCGGGCAAGATTTGGTTGGAATTTCGGTGTTCAGCCTGGGAGTCGGGGTCGCCGCGGCGATCGAGTCTGTGGTTCGGCCGCCGAGATTTTATCATGGACTTATCGGCGGCATCACGTTGACACTCTTATTTTACGTGCCGATTATGAGTGATGTATTTTACGTGCCGATTATGAGTGATGTAATTTCACTTTCCAGTGGCGTGGCATTTGGCGTGGCGACCGCGTTGGCGTGCGCACTCATAAGAAATTTCAAGTATGTCGGGGTTGTCATTGGCGCCTTGGTTAACATTGTGGGCATTGCGTTGCTCGGGTTCGCGTTGCTCGGACTCCCGCATTCTTATCCGTCTTATCAGCCAGATTGGTTAGGGCAGGTCGCTGTGTTGAGTGGGCTTGGGATTGCAGTCGGGGCCTTGGCTGGATTCGCGGCTGCGGTGGTCGAACTCGGCGCACGGGAAAAATACCCAGCGGCGGCAGACCGATGGCTGTCCTGAATTCCAGGATGCGGGTGATTGGCTTTGTCCCTATCTCCGTTGTGTCGCCCGTTTCTTTGTCGGGTTCGGGTGCCATCAACCCGGAGCCCTCAATTCCGATAGGCGAGCTTCACGATGAGGGTGAGCTGAGCTGAGTGGACCGGCACATCGGGGAGATCGGGGGCGCGTAGCCGGATCGACGCCACTCGGACCCCAACAAAGACGATCACGGCTGGGCGACAGTCGAGCACCGCGTACGCCGAGCTGGTCGCCACCATCCGCTTCAGCGGCCAGGAGGGCGGCGCGTAGCCTTGCGTCACCTCTTCGCCGAGGTGTCCGCCCCGGGGTCGCTCCCCGGGGGGACCCGGCGAGGAGAGGGGGTTTCGTGGACGTTGACGATGATGCGCGGACGATCGGTCAGCGGTTGCGGCTGATCCGCTGTGCTCGGGATAAGTCGTTGCGGGTGGTCGCTGGGCTGGCGGGGATCAGTAAGTCGCAGTTGTCGGAGATCGAGCGTGGTGAGCGTGCCCTGGACAGTCTCAAGCAGCTCGTGGCCTTGGCGAACGCGCTCCAGATCGCCCCGTCGGAGCTGGTTAAGTTGCCGGTTCCGGCGCCTGGCAACGGGAATACAGACGCCACTGTAGAGGCTGCGCGTCTGGTGCTGATGGCGGTTGATTGCGGGCGTGCGGGTGCTCCCGGTCGAGGTGCTGCGGGACAGGGTGCGCCGGGTACAGGAGATGCGGCGGCGCTGTCGGTTCGCTGACGCCGCCACCGAGCTGCCGGGTCTGATCCGTGACTTGCACACCACCCTGGCGACCGGCCGTGGCGTCGGGGAGCTGCTGCCGCTGGCTGTTTATCTGCATGTGCAGGTGACCAGCATGTGGCTCCTGGACGCCGGTGCTCCCATTGACCTGCGACGCGAAGTCGCCTCCCTGGCCCGGCGGCTGGCCTGGGAGCACGGCGAGGATGTCACGCTCGGAGTGGCCGCGTTATCGATTCGCCACCTGATTTCTCAGGGCCAGGCTGACCTAGCTCAAGCCGAGCTTGACGCCGTTCCGCTGCCCGCCACGACGCCGGAGACTGCCGGTCTGGTCGGCGGACTCATGATCAGGTACGCGTTGGTCGCCACGGCGGACAACCGGGCTGGTGATGCGGTGGCCGCCATGGAGACGGCTGCGGAACTCGCCCTCAGGTTCGGCGAAACCGGTGAGGGCGACTCGCTGGGGTTCGCGTTCGGCCCGACAGACGTTGGGCTGTATCGAATGGCCATCGCGCTGGAGGCAGGCGAGCCGGACCAGGCGGTGAGCATCGCCCAGACCATCCAGCCTCAGCGGCACCCGTTCAAGACCCGCCAGTCCGCGTACTGGATGGACTACGGCCGTGCGCTGGCCCGGGTGCCCCGGCGGGGCGACGACGCGGTGATGGCGTTGCGCAAAGCCGAGCGGTTGTTCCCCATCCAGGTGCAGCGCAACCCCTTCGTCCGTGACGTGCTCGCCGAGTTGCTTGTGCGGTCTCGCCGGGACGCGGTGGGCCGGGAGTTACGGGGGATGGCCTACCGGGCGGGTCTGCCGGTGTAGCCCGTCGGGGTGCAGTCCGTTGCGCCGGACACCTCAGGGCTTGATCGGGTTCACCATCGTCAATCGTGATCGACGATGGACCCCAGACACAGGATCAGCCCGGCGAGCGCGCGGGCGGCGGTGAGGGCTCCGGTGGTGGGCAGCGGCGGCTGTGTGATGAGTTGACCGCGCACCTGGACGCCGCGGGGCCGCGCCGCGTGACGCCGGGATGAGCCCGCCATGCCGACCCGTCCGCCGCGGCCTGAGTCCGACCTACCAGCACGGACCGGCCGCACAGCCCCCACCACCTGACCAATCACCTCGTCCGTCAACTGGCCCAGGCCACCTTCGCGACACACCCCGGCCACCTCAGCCGCAGCCACATACCGGCGGGTGGTCTTGCAGTCCACTCCCGCCCGCTCCGCCACCGTGCGCAACCCCGCACCCGCCAACCACGCCCGCAGCACCTCACGCACCTCAACCACCGAAACCTCCCGGAACCCCACCTACCGAACCCCCACATCGCATGACATGGACAGACCGGATACAGGAAATGATCAACCACCACAGCGCGACACGCCGGGTGGTCCCATCACTGGCAACCAGGTGGTCCCATCCCCGTGGCAGAAACCCACTCGGGGTGGTCCCATGATCGTGGCGGGCGACAGACAGCACAACGCGGTGTTATGCCGCGCCGCCTACGCCCTCGGGCAACTCCTCGGCGCCGGACTACTCACCGAGACCACCGCCCGGACCGAACTCACCACCGCCGCTGATGCCTTGATCGGTGCTGACTGCGACTGCACCCCCCGTGAGGTCGCCCGGGTCATCACCGCCGGACTCGCGGCCGGGGCACGTAATCCCCGCCGCACTACCCCCCGTACCAGCCACCGGAGGGCCGCATGACACCCGACATCACCACCACACTGACCGCGATCGACAACGCGATCAGCGGGCCCCTCTGCCGGCACTGCGGGCGATCGCGGGGGGCGTCGGTCTCCGAAGACTTCTGCGGCGAGGACTGCCAACAAGCCTGGCACACCACCCACACCCAGACACTCCCCGCAGCAAACACGACCACCCCGAATGACGCCCTGCCCGACACCACACCACCCAGCCCACTGACCTGGTTAGGCCCGCCACCACCCGGGACCATCACCCGAGCTGGTCATGAGGTCCTTGATGACGTTGCGGCGTTTATCACGCGGTTCTCGGTGTTTCCGTCCGAGCACTGCGCCCCGACGCTGGCGCTGTGGTACGCCCACACCCACGCCATCGACCAGTTTTACGTCACCCCCTGGCTCGTGCTCGATTCCGCCGAACCGGGATCCGGGAAAACCCGTGTCCTGGAAGTCGCGCAATACTTCGTGCGCGCACCCGAAATGACGATCTCAGCGACCCCCGCCGCGCTATTCCGACTGGTGTCGATGGGGCCTATCACCATCCTGTTCGATGAGGTCGATGCGATCTTCAATCCGAAAAACGGAGGGAACAACGAAGACCTCCGCGGACTGCTCAACGCGGGCTATAAACGCTCCGCCACCATCGCCCGCTGCGTCGGCGACACCAAAAACATGAAAGTCGAACGCTTCCCCGTCTACGCCCCCGCCGCGCTGGCCGGGATCGCCGGAGCCATGCCCACCACCATCACCACCCGCGCCATCACCATCCACATGCGCCGACGCCGCCTTGATGAACCAGTCGAACAATTCTGGGAAAGACAAGTTGCTCGCCAAGCCCAACCCCTCCGTGAACAACTCACCACATTGATCAACTCTGTAGCGACCTCACTCGGTGACGCGCACCCCACCATGCCCAACGGTGTCACAGACCGACCCGCCGAAATCTGGGAACCGCTCCTGGCCATCGCCGACACCGCAGGACACCACTGGCCTGATACCGCCCGCAATGCCTGCCGACACTTCGTCCTCGAAACAGGCCCCCACAACACCTCACTCGGCATCCGACTGTTGGCCGACCTGCGCGACCTGTTCACCCGCGCTGGTACGGGGAGGATGCGCACCACAGACATTCTCACTGCCCTGTGCAACCTCGACGAGTCACCCTGGGGGGACCTCGACGGAAAACCCCTCGACGCGCGACGCCTCGCCAAAGAACTCGCCCGCTACAGCGTCAAACCCGGCCCCTTCCGGGCCAACGGCGAGCCCATGAAGGGCTACCACACCGCTGCCGACCACGGGCTGGCCGACGCCTGGGGTCGCTACCTTCCCCCACCACCCCCAGACAGCGGTTACATCGGTTACAACGGTAACACCGCAGGTCAGACCGTAACCGATGAATCCGGTGTAACCGATGCATCGGTTACACCATCGCCGCCTGTAACCGATGTAACCGCACCCGCCGACCCCACCCCGGGAGGACCGCGACCGTGAGCACCCACACCGACCCACCCCCCCCGTGCCAGTCGACCCACCCGGACCCGGCTCACCATCGCCGACGTCTGCGCCGACCTCGACGTCTCCCGGTCCACCTTCTACGAATGGCGCGCCAAAGGACGTGGCCCCCGCTGCATCAAACTCCCCAACGGCGACATTCGCATCAACCGCACCGAATACGACCGCTGGCTCACCACCCTAGAAGAGGCCGCCTAGTGATCACCACATACGACGTCCGAATCTGGAAAACTGAGCAGTACAATGGCGCGCGTGGGACAACACATAAAGTGCGGTGGTCAGTTGCCGGACAAAGACACAAGACGACCTTCCGGACAAAGGCGCTCGCCGATAGCTTCCGCTCCGAACTCATCTCGGCGCAGCGGAAGGGTGAGGCGTTCACCGTAGAAGCTGGGCTGCCGGTATCGACAGCTCGACGTGAAAGCGAGATGAGCTGGTACGACTTCGCTTGTCTGTACGTTGACAGCAAGTGGTCATCGCTAGCTGGCAACTCTCGCAGGAACACGGCACAGGCGTTAACCACGGCAACGCTCGCGTTACTCACCACAGAACGCGGGCGGCCTGATACTGATCTATTAAGAAGAGCTCTCGTTTCGTGGGCATTCAACGTACGCGCTAGGAACGCTCCGACCGTGCCCGCGGATATCAGCCGAACCCTCGATTGGTTGTCACGTAACACTCGACCTATGGGAGACTTGGCGGAGGCACAGGTCACTCGGCAAGTGCTGGATGCTCTGACGCGGACCCACAAGGACGAGCCCGCAGCGGCGGGTACCGTCCAGCGTAGGCGAGGCGTAATCGTCAACGCGCTATGGCAAGCCGTCGAGCGAAAGCTCTTGCTCACGAATCCTATCATCTCACTATCGTGGACAGCGCCCAAGACTGTGAAGGCTGTGGACAAGAGGGTGGTCGTGAATCCGACGCAGGCGCGGGCACTGCTCGAAGCCGTCCGCCACCAGGGACCGAGTGGTAGCGGGTTGGTCGCGTTCTTCGCAGTCATGTATTACTCCGCACTTCGACCAGGAGAAACGCTCAGCCTTACGAAAGCTAATCTCATGATCCCCGGAGAGGGCTGGGGAGAACTTCTGTTTGACCAGTCGTGCCCTTCAGTCGGGAAAGCGTGGTCGGATAGCGGCGCCCGCC
Organism: Pseudonocardiaceae bacterium; assembly: GCA_050699575.1. Lineage (GTDB taxonomy): Bacteria > Actinomycetota > Actinomycetes > Mycobacteriales > Pseudonocardiaceae. Next base: position 3,747 of record JBOHFG010000486.1, on the reverse strand, counting down.
GCGAGCAGCGACAGCTCAAACACCGCGCCAAAGGTGATGCTCGTTCGGCTCCTTGTCCCCCCGAACTCACTCAGTTGCTCCACGACCACCTGGCTGCCCACGGGACCGATGCTGAGAGTCGACTATTCCGGGGAGTCCGCAGTAAGCGCGAGCTGGAGGAGAGCACCTACCATCGGGTCTGGCGCAAAGCGCGACTTGCCGCGCTCACTGCCGAGGAGTTCGCCTCACCGCTCGCACGACGGCCTTACGACCTGCGTCACGCGGCAGTCTCCACGTGGCTTAACGCAGGCGTGCCCGCTACGCAGGTCGCGGAGTGGGCGGGGCACAGCGTCGCGGTCCTGCTCCAGATCTACGCAAAGTGCCTCGCAGGACAGCACGAGCTGGCAAGGAGACGGATCGAGGCCACCCTGCACGAGGCGTAGACGGGAGCACAACGTGGGCACGTATAGGGCACGGACAGCCGTTGAGCACCGGACTTGGCTGGATGCCACCAGGCAACCCACGATGACTCCCTGACCTCGTTCGTGCAGGTCAGAGGGCCATTGGGGGTGGTACGGAGGTGTGCCCCCGGTGGGATTCGAACCCACACTGTGGCCCTTTTAAGGGGCCTGCCTCTGCCGGTTGGGCTACGGGGGCGCGGACCTAGGGTACCCACCCCGCCCCGAGGCGGATCAAGAAGAGCCGTGAGCGCGGGCGAAGTCGGCCTTCGGGTCGTTGATCTGGCCTAGTGACACTACCTCGCGACGGAACAACAGGGCCGTCGTCCAGTCAGCCACGATGCGGACCTTGCGGTTGAACGTCGGCATCCGGCTCAGGTGGTAGGTGCGGTGCATGAACCAGGCCACGACGCCCCGGAGCCTGATGCCATAAATCTCGGCGACCCCGCGGTACAGGCCCAAGCTGGCCACTGAGCCCGCGTAGCTATGCCGGTAGTGCCGCAGGGGGTGGCCGCGCAGGTAGGCGATCACGTTGTCGGCCAGCACCTTGGCCTGCCGGACGGCGTGCTGGGCCGACGGGCTGCAAGTGGCGTCCGGGTCGGCGGAGGTCAGGTCGGGCACGGCCGCGCAGTCCCCGGCAGAGAACACCCCCAGATGCCCCACCACCTGCAGGGTCGCCGCGCACCGCAGCCGCTTGCGGTCATCCAGTGGCAGGTCGGTCTGCTGCAGCATTGGGTTCGCCTTCACCCCAGCGGTCCAGATGATGGTGTCAGCGTCGAACTCGGTGCCGTCGTCGAGCACGACGTGACCGTGCTCCATCGTGGTGACCCGGGTGTTCAGGAAGATCTCGATACCGCGCCCGGCCAACCGTTTCACGGTGTAACAGCCCATTTTCGGGCTGACCTCAGGCATGATCCGGCCAGTGGCCTCGACGAGCACCCAGCGCAGGTCCGTCGGCTCGATGGCCTCGTAGTAGCGGCAGGCGTAGCGGGCCATGTCCTCGAGCTCACCGAGCACCTCGATCCCCGCGTATCCCCCACCGATCACCACGAAGCTCAGCAGCTTACGGCGCAGCTGGGGGTCGGTTGTGGTGTCCGCATTCTCCAGCCTCGACAGCACGTGGTTGCGCAGGTATATCGCCTCACCGATGGTCTTGAACGCGATGCCGTGCTCGGCCAGACCGGGAATGGGCAACGTGCGCGCGATGGACCCCGGCGCCATCACCAGCACGTCGTAGCCGAGTTGTTCGACCTGCCCGGTGCAGTGCTCGATAGTGGCGAACCGGTGAGCGTGGTCGACCCCGGTGACCCGGCCACACACGACGTGGCAGCGCCGGAGCACACTGCGCAGTGGCACGACCACATGGCGCGGCTCGATCGAGCCAGCCGCGGCCTCGGGCAGGAACGGCTGGTAGGTCATCTGCGGCTGCGGATCCACCACGGTGATCGAGACGTCGCCCTGCCCCAGCTTGGACTGCAACCTCAGCGCGGTGTACATCCCCACATAGCCGCCACCGACGATGAGGATGCGTGGCGGACCCCCGACTGACAGACTCATATCACCAGTATGCCCACGACAACCCAATCATGACAGTGATACTGGCCTCATCGCCGTGGGGCGGGGCTGATCCCAGCCAGCTCAGCCGCGCGGCACAGCACGTCGACCAGCATCGCCGGGGTGAGCCGTCCGGTGAACGTGTTCTGCTGGCTGACGTGATAGCAACCGAGCAGGTGCAGCCCGTCCAGGGCGACCTCGGTGCCGTGCCCGAAGCGGGGCCGCGGGCTTGGCACCGGCCAGCCCGCGATGGTCAGCGCGGGCAGGAGCGCCTGCCAGCCGAACGCGCCGAGCACGACTACCGCGCGCAGCGTCGGGCGCAGCAGCTGGAGCTCGCGGATCAGCCAGGGCCGGCAGGCGTCCCGCTCGGCGGGGGTGGGCTTGTTGGCCGGCGGGGCGCATCGGACCGGGGCCGTGATCCGGGTGCGGTGCAGCGTCAGCCCATCACCGCGGTGGGTGGCGGTCGGCTGGTTGGCCAGGCCGACGGCGTGCAGCGCGGCATAGAGCACGTCGCCGGAGCGGTCCCCGGTGAACATCCGGCCGGTCCGGTTGCCTCCGTGTGCAGCCGGCGCAAGCCCGACGATGGCCAGCGCGGCGTCGGGCGGGCCGAACCCCGGGAGCGGACGCCCCCAGTAGGTCTGGTCGCGGTAAGCGGCGCGTTTCTCCGCGGCGACCTGTTCCCGCCAGGCGACCAGGCGCGGGCAGGCGCGGCACCGGGTGATCTGCTCGTCCAGCGTGCCCAGATCGGTGGCGCTCATCCCAGACCCAGCGCGATGCCGTCGAGGATGTCGTGCTCGCTGACGACGAGCTCGCCGATGCCGGCTCGGGTGTGCAGCTCCTCGGCGAGCACCCGCACGATAAGCGCGCCACCGGCGATCACGTCCACCCGGCCGGGATGGATGACCGGGTTAGCGGCCCGCTGCTGATGCGTCGCGGCCACCAGATACTCGGCGGTGCGGTGTACCTGCTCCAGCGACAAACGGGACAGGTGAGTGCGCGCGGAGTCGTAGCTGGGCAGCCGCTGAGCCACCGCGGACAGGGTGGTGATGGTGCCCGCCACCCCGACCCAGGTGCGGGCCTTGTCGACCGGTACCTCGGCGAACGCCTCCTGCAAGGTCCGCGCCGCGAACTGCTCTGCGGCGCGGACCTCGTCGGGCGTGACCGGGTCCGAGCACAGGTGCCGCTCGGTGATCCGGACACAGCCGATGTTCACCGACCGCGCCGCCGTGACGTCCGCCCGCGCACCATCCCAGTCACCCAGCACCACCTCGGTGGACCCGCCACCCACGTCGACGACCAGGAACGGCCCGTCAGCGGGATCCAGGCCGCCGACCGCGCCGGTGAACGACAACCGCGCTTCCTCATGGCCAGTGATCACCTCGGCATCGGTACCGAGAGTCTGGCGAACCATCGCGAAGAAATCCTCCCGGTTGGCGGCGTCCCGGGTCGCTGAGGTGGCCACCATCCGGACCCGTTCGGCACCGGCGCGCCCGACGATGGCGGCGTAGTCGGCCAGCGCGACACGGGTCCGCTCCAGGGCATCCGGAGCCAACCGGCCGGTGGCATCGACGTCCTGGCCGAGCCGGACGATACGCATCTCCCGGTGCACGTCGGCCAGCGTGCCAGCGGCCAGATCGGCGACGAGCAGGCGAATCGAATTGGTCCCACAGTCGATCGCAGCCACCCTGACCATGCCCACCTCCGAGGTTTCGCTGTGGCCCGCCCCACCGTAGTAGCGGAGGTGGTGTGGCCGTCG
>JBOHFG010000485.1:0-3467 GCA_050699575.1 Pseudonocardiaceae bacterium | reverse complement strand
GCGTCCCGGCCTGCACGTCGGTGGCCGGCGCGCCGGCGAGGGAGAAGTCGAACAGCACGACCGACGAGCCGCGCTTCGGATGCCGCCGCACACCCAGGTTGTCGGGCTTGACATCGCGGTGGAAGGTGTCCCAGCGGGCGAGGTAGTCGAGCGCGTCGAGCAGCTGGTCGCCGAAGCGCTGCAGCTGGTCGGGCACGAGCGCACCGCCGGTGCGCAGCAGCTGCGCCAGGGTCTCCTCGCCCGCGTAGTCGATCTCGATTGCGTGCCGGCTGCCGAGAGTGAAGACCCCACGCTTGAGAACGACCAGGTGATCGTGGCGCAGCCCTTCCAGCACCAGGGCCTCGTCCCCGAGGCGCTCCTCCGACTGCGCAGACCGGCCGACCTTGAGCACCGACTTGAGGCCGTCGCGCTGCACGAGGAAGGCCCGCGCCGTGGCCCCGGTGCCGAGCACGCGGATGACGGTTGAGCCGTCGGGCAGCTCGGAGCCAGCGTGGGCCTCCCACGGGTCGGCCCGCTGGTCCTCGACCGGACGGGCCGGGCGGAGGATCTTGTCCAGCTCGGCGGCGAACTCCTCGACATCGCCGAAGCGGTCGCTCACCCGGGGCGCGGTCGCGCGCTCGATGAGCGCGTCCACATCGGGCGGGATCTCGTCGGATACCGCAGACGGGTGCAGCCCGTTCTCGGCGGCCAGCCGCTCCATCAGCTCGGGACGGCCCGCCGCGGGTGGACGGCCGGTGAGCAGCAGGTACGCCGTCGCACCGAGTCCGAACACGTCGATCCCCACGGTGCCATCGGCGTCCGCGGCGAACTCCGGAGCGAGGTAGGGCGCGGCTGCGGCCTCGACATGCTGGTACGCGTGGGGGGTCGGGGCGACGCGATGGGCCGTCCGGGCCGCGGAGAGGCCGCGGGCGGCGGCCTGCCACTCCCCGATCCGCAAGCGGGGCTGCGAGCAGCCGGCCTCCCCGGGCTCCACGACGATGGCCCGCGGGGACAGCGCGCGGTGGACCAGCCGCCGGTCGTGCGCGTAGCGGACCGCGTCGGCGAGCTGGCGCACCATGGCGAGCCGGGCCGGGAGATCGAGCGCGCCGCCGTGCTCGACGAGGTAGTGGTCCAGCCGCAGCGCGTCGTCCCGCTGATCAATCACCAGCGCCGGACCCATGTCGTGGTCGAGCAGCTCACGGGGCACCAACAGGCCCGGGTGGTCGATGCCCTGGCCCGCGAGGAACTCCCGCTGGGCGGCGTGGCGCACCGACTCCCGCGTCTCAGGGTCGGCCTGGCGTTCGTAGAGGTAGATGCGGATGCGCCGGTGTGCGCCGGGCAGGTCCTCACGTTTCGCGTGGTGGTCCTGCCACGTTGGCCCGGATTCGTAGGGCCGGGAGTCGATCTGCCACGGCCCCACGGTGACACTGCGGCGGGTCCGGTGGATCCCCACCTGCTGCAGCAGACCCTCCAGGGACCGCAGGAACTCCGGCTGCGGCGGCGCGTGGGTGACCGGCCCGAGCAGCAGATCGTCACCGATGCGCTTGAGGACACCCGTGGAACGTGCCTGATCCGGGACGTAGAGATGGTGCCGCTGCTCGGGGTCCAGCTCGCAGATCATCCCCGGTTCCGCGAGGAACACCAGCCCGCGCAGGAACGGCACCCGCAGACCGCGGTCCTTCGCGGCAAAGCGACCGAGCAGGCCCTTGAGCTCCTTGGCCTTCTGGTCCGCCAACGGCAGGGGGTTGTCGAAGGTCCGGCGCCGCTCGCCCCTCAGCGTCCAGGTGGAGCCGTTGTTGGTCAGCCGGCCCCGGTAGTTCTTGATCTCGACGAGGTAAAAGCCGCTCGGGGTGGCGACGAGCAGGTCGACCTCGCGGATGTGGCCCTGGTCGGAAAGGAACGTGAAGTTGGACCAGGCCTGAAACGGGTGACGGTCGGGCAGCAGATTGCGGAGGTACTCAAGCGCCGAACGCTCGTGGGCAAAGGCCGACGGGGTCACCTCGTGCCAGCGATCCGAGTTCGCCTCCATAGCCCTTCACCCTCCTGGACCATCGCCGCCGGGTCTGGACGTTAGCGTGTCCCCGCTGCGCCTCGGTGAGCGCTTGTCGACACACCGACACGATCGCCCCGGAGGGCACCGGCGCCACACCGATCGCGCGTTCTGCGTCACTGGCTGTCACTGGTTGCAAGGTCAACCCGGAACACAGGACGAGGATGCCCAGGCGGTGCAGCTCGTGCGCTCCCGACACTTCCAACGCAGGGATCCGACCGCCGCGTGCGGCGAGGGCTCGCTGTAAGCGGCGCCGAGCCAAGATCGCAGGATGCGGGGCGAGGTTAGCGTCGGCGCAGCGTCGGGCGCGGTCGAGTAGGTTCGCGCGTTGCTGGTGGCTCCGGCATCGGAGAGGACAAAAGTCCGTGACGCGTCCTTAACCGGCAGTTCGCACACTTGCAAACTGTCCGGAAACACGGAGAAGGACCTGGCACCCGGTGGGGCGATGTCCGACGGTCTGTCCAATAACTCCAGTCTTCTGGGTGCTTCTGGTGTCTCTACGGCGCAACCACGGCACGCAAAATGCCAGGTAGTCCTACTCCTATCAGGTGGACTTTGAACTGAAAATCGGAAGGTCGGCGGTTCGACCCCGCCCCTGGCCACCACCTCTGAACAGCGCAAATGGCCATTTCCATTGATCATTTCCCTTGTACGGTCTTATCTGCAGTCCGGGCAGGCAGCTGGATGACGACTTCTCCGCGGGGTGGCCGAAGGCACGGATGGCGTCGGCAGTGTGGCAGCTCAGATCATGACACAGCACGATCCGGCGCTCCCGGGCATCCTGGCCAAAGGGGATCGGGTCCCAGACCGAGAACTGCTCGGCCTTGGTCAGCGGGGAGGGGTTCGGGGCCCCGAGGTAGGGATCGTCATCAGCGACCCACACCGCCAGACGCCCGGCGTGGCGCCGACGGCGGAACGGACAATGGTCCGGACGTGTGCTTCACCCAGGTCGATCGCTTGCCGGGCGATGGGCATCAGCAAGATGAGGTCCGGACTCATGCGGTGGTCTCGTTGCGCTGCGGTTTGGGAGCGGTGTTGAGCGGGCCGGGGTCGGCGGGGAGGGGATGGTGGAGGTAGGACAGTACCCGGTCGGTGCACTCGGAGAGGGGTGCTTCGGTGTCCAGGCGCAGTTTCGGATCGGGGATCGGCTCAGCACTGGCCCGGAGGCGGCGGTAGAGCTCGATGTCGCGGTTGGCTGCGGGGTGCGTGCCGTGGGTGGTGTCGGTGTGCAGCCGGTGTTCGATGGTGGTCTCGGTGCAGACGCATTCGATGAGCCGCAGCGGTTGCCGGGTGCGGGTGGCGAATCGGTGCAGCTGGGTGAGCTGGTAGGCGCGGGAGCAGGTGCGGCCATCAAGGATGACGATGCAGCCGGGAGTGCGGCGGAGCTGCCAGGCGGCGGCGCGGAACAGGGTGACCATGCAGAAGTCGTCCTGCTCGC
>JBOHFG010000484.1:0-13445 GCA_050699575.1 Pseudonocardiaceae bacterium | reverse complement strand
ATGCAGACGTGTCAGCAGGTGACCCAATAGTCGAACGCCACTCCACTCTCGTGGGTCGACACAGCCCATGAACTCGTCATCGACCTGGACTTGGCCGATCTCGCCCACCCAGTATGCCCAGTAGTTGGGATTCGCCTGCTCCAACCGATCGGTAGTTAAAGCATGCTGAAGATTTGCGTCCGCAGTCACTAGGAGGTTGTCGAAGAAGCGCGTCTGCTCCTCTCTGGTAAGCGCTGGTTGGTCCGGCACAGGCCCACGTCGTACCCGCGCTGCCACGAGATCTCGAATGGGGGCTGGTGTCATCCCAGTGAATGGCCACGTGATCAGGTTGGTCAGCTGGCGCTGATGGACTGTTGCGCCGAGAGGGTGCCCGTCGGTCTTGCTGAGTTGGCCGCCGCCCTGCACTGTCTCAGCGATGATCAGATCCGCCCGGATGGCGTCCTCCAGCATCGCGAGCAAGGTGGGCTCGGCACCATCTCTCAACAGCTGGTATCGCAGCCGGACAAGATCTACGGTGCGCAGGGCTGCCAGCGGCCGGCGACCGCTCTCCCAACCTTGCACGCTTGCCACGTCTACGCAGAGTTTCTCAGCCAGCTGGACCTGGGTGAGCCCGCCCGATTCGCGGATCAACTTGAGTAGGAAGCCTGACACCGCGCCGAGGCAACGCGACGAGCCTTGACCCCCGTGCAGTGTTTTTCGGTTATTGATCATTTGGTATCCTCATCCGCCCCTGTTTGAGCTGCGAATACTCGTACTGGCGGCCAGTTTCTCCCAGGGGCTCGCCAGCCTATCTTTGTACCTAGTCAAAGGATCATAGACCGCGACCTCCTGCGGGTGGGCCGCTGAGGCGACGGAACCCAGTGCGGACCGGCGCGAGCCTGAACTTCTGTCGACGGCAGCCTGACGACGCTGTCCTGCTCCCCGCTTGGCCGTCCGCCGCGACGAAGAAATTAGCAGATGATGGGACGATCAACAGCCTGTCGGGTCGGGATTCGGCGCGGGCAAACTGGGGGGCAGTGCAGTGAATGATGAGTTCACATATCCGGCCGACCACGCGATTTACCAGAGTCGCTCGCCGCGGGTCGCTGCCTGTGGCACCCGCTACGGACATGGCTTCTGTAACATTCTGTGGATCAAAGTCCACGACAACGAATGGATGCTGCTGCCGCACGGGATGCCGAGCCTGGCAGTTCATGTGTCTACCGACGAGTTGACCAAGATGTTGGGCCGCCTCCGGGAGAAGCTGTGATCGGCACTGGGATGAATATATTTCAGTAGGTGTCCCAACAGTCGAGCGCCACTCCACCCTCGTGGGTCGACACAGCCCATGAACTCGTCATCGACCTGGACTTGGCCTACAGTCATCCAGGATGAGACGTGCTCGGTGCGCCCGGCGACCCGCCTGATGATCACCGTGCCAACCTGTGTCAGGTAGTCAAGGAATATGTCGACGTGGCAATCCTCGTGCACCGGCATCACGGTGTCGTCTTCCTCGGCAACAGCGATGCGGGCAGGCAGGTCCGCAGCCCACGTCTGCTCCGGCTCAGCGGCGGCGCTAGTTGCGACGTCGACGGCACCATCGAGTAGGTCGACTACGATGCTGCCGAGCCGGTGACGTTGACTCGCGGTTTCTTGGCCGACCCGACCCGGCCCGGTTTCTACACCATCTGCTTACAGACGTGGACGGGGCGGGTAGTACGAGGAGGAGCTGGGGTGTCAGTGGGCGGCGGAGGCATCGCGATCGTCGCGGCGTTGCTGGCCAACGCCGGTATCGCGGTGGCGAAGTTCGTCGGGTACCTGTTCACCGGTTCGTCATCAATGCTGGCCGAGGCGGTGCACTCGGTGGCCGACACCGCCAACCAGGGACTGCTGCTGCTCGGCCAAAAACGTGCCGGGCGGGAGGCCACCCGGGAGCATCCGTTCGGCTACGGCCGCGACCGGTACTTCTACTCCTTCGTGGTGGCGCTGCTGCTGTTCAGCCTCGGCGCGGTGTTCGCGCTCTACGAAGGCCTGCACAAGCTGCACAATCAGGAACCGCTCAGCTCGCCACTGGTCGCGCTCGGGATCCTGCTGGTGGCGATCGTGCTGGAGAGTCTGAGTTTCCGCACCGCGATCAAAGAGTCCCGGCCGCTCAAGGGTGCTGGGAGCTGGTGGCAGTTCATCAGGCAGTCCAAGAGCCCGGAGCTGCCGGTGGTGCTGCTGGAGGACGCCGGCGCACTGCTCGGGCTGGCCTTCGCCCTGGCCGGAGTCGGGCTTTCGGTGCTCACCGGTGCACCGGTCTGGGATGCGCTCGGCACGCTGGGCATCGGCGTCCTGCTCGGGGTCATCGCGATCATCCTCATCGTGGAGACCAAGAGCCTGCTGATCGGGGAGGGGGCCGGCCCGGACGAGCTCCGCACCATCTGCACGGTGATGGTGGGGCGGGGCGTGGACCGGGTGATCCACCTTCGGACCCAGTACCTCGGCCCGGACGAGCTGCTGATCGCCGCCAAGATCGCGGTGCCGGCCACCATGTCCACCGCCGAGGTGGCCCGGGTGATCGACGAGGCCGAGGCGCGGGTGCGCGGCGCGGTCCCCACTGCCCGGATCATCTACCTGGAGCCGGACCTGGACCGCACTCCCGCGACCAGCAGCTGATCTCGGTAGGGTATCGGAGAGGGAGGGTGTGTGTTCGAGTCGGTGTTGGTCGCCAACCGGGGGGAGATCGCCCGGCGGGTCATCCGCTCAGCGCGGGCGCTGGGGATCCGTGCCGTTGCGGTGCATTCCAGCGTGGACGCCGAGCTGCCGTTCGTCGCTGAGGCCGATGAGGCCGTCGAGCTCACCGGGCCACCGGCGCAGGCCTATCGGGACACTCATCAACTGCTCGCTGCCGCCCGCCGTACCCGCGCGGTCGCGGTGCACCCCGGCTACGGGTTCCTGTCCGAGGACCCCGGGTTCGCCCGGGCGGTCCGCGAAGCCGGTCTGGTATGGGTCGGTCCTCGTGTCGAGGCGATCGCCGCGATGGGTGACAAGGTGGCCGCCCGGGACACCGTGGCCGCTGCCGGGGTGCCGGTCGTGCCCGGTTCGATGGGCACCGTGGCCACGGAGGACGCCGCGGTTGTGGATGCGGAGCGGGTCGGCTTCCCGGTGATGCTCAAGGCTGCTGCCGGGGGCGGTGGGATGGGTATGGCGGTGGCGGCCGACGCGGAGCAGGTGCGCGCCGAGCACGCCCGGGTCAGCGGGTTCGCCCAACGGCTCTTCGGCGACTCGCGATTGTTCGTCGAGCGGTACTTCCCCCGGGTGCGGCACGTCGAGGTGCAGGTTCTCGGGTTGACCGACGGCCGGGTGGTGGCGCTAGGGGAGCGGGACTGCTCGGTGCAGCGCCGCCACCAGAAAATCGCCGAGGAGAGCCCGTCGCCCGCTGTCGAGCCGGACCTGCGCCGGCGGATGGAGCGCGCCGCGGTGCTCGCCGCCGCCACAGTGGACTACCGCAACGCGGGTACGGTGGAGTTCTTGCTTGATGCGGACACCGGTGAGTTCTTCTTTCTGGAGATGAACACCCGACTGCAGGTGGAGCACCCGGTGACCGAGCTGCGCTACGGCGTAGACCTGGTGGCCGCCCAGCTGCGCATCGCAGCCGGGGCCGAACCTGGTTTCGACGTCGATGCTCTGACACCTGCCGGGCACGCGATCGAGCTGCGGGTCAACGCCGAGGATCCGAAGCGGTTCCTGCCCGGTCCAGGGCCGATCACCGCGTGGGTGGAGCCCACCGGGGATGGGGTACGGGTGGATGCCGGTTATGCGGTGGGCACCACGGTGACACCGTTCTACGACTCGCTGCTGGCCAAGCTGGTGGTGCACGGTCGCGACCGGGACCAGGCGCTAGAGCGGGCTCGGGCGGCGGTGGCCGGGTTCACCGTGGTCGGGCCGAAATGCAACCTGCCCTTCCACGCTGAGCTGCTGGCGCACCCCGAGTTCGTCTCGGGTCAGTACGACACCGGCCTGGTCACCCGGATGCGCTCCTGACCGTTCGATGCGGTAGTAGCCGGTCATAGGGGGTTCGGTGAGCGAACCGCCGAGCAGCACTGTGGTGCAATGTCGGGCCAGCGCCGTATTTATTGAGGAAAAGGAAGAGCGTCGTACAGCGGGTCTTGATCTGCAGTGCCGGCTGGCTTGGGCTCCCCGGTTCTCTTCGACCGCGTTCGACGCGATCGCTGCAGCCTGTCGGCGGGTGGTACGCGAGGTGGCTTGCCTGGCTGGTACGGCCGTTCCCACGGTGTTGCGCAGCGGTCCAGCTCAAGCCAAACTGGGCCGGTGTGAGCACAGCTCATCGACGAAGAAGCGCACTCGTGCCAGGTCGACAGCGGCTGGGTGTCCGAGACTCACGCGGCCGGCGAGTGGGAGCGCCGGTAGCAAACGGCCTGGTCAACTTGTTCCTCAGTAAGGTGATACCAGCCTTCGCTAGGCCGGGAATCAGCCACGAGGCCACGTCCGTCCGGGATCAGAGCTGCCGGGGTATGTCTTGTTGATCATCTTCCATGTCGCCACCTTCCACCGCGGTATGGCTGGCATCAATGGTAGTGGCCACCGCCGAGGTCGAACGAGCTGTGTGAAGCTGCTGTTCTGACTGGTGAGCGAGTCAATACAGGCCGGAAGAGCCCCTCTCGATCAGTGACCGGCAGGGCACTTGGTGTCAAAAGTGACATGTCGTGTCATTTTTGGCACCCAAACCGCGATCATGGTGTCCGAGGTGCGGCCCGTGGTCCCGCTGGTCGCGGTCCGTGTCGGTTGCCTGGATGCGGTCTTGACCCCCTCGCCGGCCCCGCTCCGCGGAGAGTGAGCAGACTGGCAGGTGTGAGCCGGCCGTCCCCGCAGCACCTGCCGAGCGCAGCACCCGCTCGGCGCCGGTTGTCGTCCCAGGCCAGGCGGGGTGAGCTGCTCGACGCGGCATTGCGAGAGTTCAGCAGCCGGGGTTACCACCTCACCCAGATGGAGCACGTTGCGGCCACTGCCGGGGTGAGCAAGGCGCTGGTGTATCAGCATTTCCCCAGTAAGGAGGAGCTTTTCGCGGCGGTCACCAGGCGGGTCGTGGAGGGCTTCCTAGGAAGGCTGCCCGAGGTGCTGGGCAAGGCCGGTGATGCGCTCGGTGCCTGGCGTGGCGTGGTCGGGCTGCTGTGCGACTTGGTGACTGAGCGCCCGGAGTCTTGGGCGCTGGTCGCGCGGCACCTGGACGACCCCGCGCTCGGTGCATCGCTGCGCGGGCTCCGGGAGCAGATGATTGAGGTTTTCGCGGCGGTGCTGGCCAGCTACTACGCCCCGGAGCAGGGGGTTGTGGTGTCCTGTGAGGAGGAGGTGCTGGAGCAGGCCCGGCTGACTGTCCCGTTGCTTGTCGGCGCGTTGCAGGGGTTGATGTCCTGGTGGCTGGACCACCCGGAGGTGCCGCGGGCGAAGGTGGAGGCGCGGGCGGTCGCCTTCGGGTGGCTGGGGCTGGACCGGATCCGCCGGGGTGAGTGGCTTCCTCTTGCCAGTGACTGACGAGTCAGTTATCTTGAGTCCACCCGCTCGGCGAGGAGGCTAACGATGCCCATGACCAGCGCAGTTGATGTCAAGACTCGCGAGATCCCCGACCGTGAGGAGACCGCGCAGCGGTTGCTGCGAACCTCGGCCAAGCATTCCTACGACCCGGCTGTCGAGATCGACTGGGACGCCCCGCTCGCTCCGGATCGCTACTTCATCGATCCGCAACGCAGCTCGCTGTACGGCACGGCGCTGTGGGACCGGATGAGCGAGGAGCAGCGGATCGCGCTGACCAAGCACGAGGTGGCGAGCCTGTACAGCATGGGTATCTGGTTCGAGACGATCCTCATGCAGATGCTCGTGCGGCATGTCTATGACCGTCCCAAGGGCAGCGCGCACGCCCGGTACGCCTGGACCGAGATTGCCGACGAGTGCCGGCACTCGGTGATGTTCTCCCGCGCTGCGAAGAAGTTCGGCGGCCCGGAGTACGGCCCCGGCTGGTTCGTGCACCATCTCGGCCGGCTGCTCAAGACCGTCTCCAACGGCACCTTGACCTTCGGCGCGGCAATCTACGTCGAGGAGATCCTCGACGTGCTACAGCGCGAGCAGATGGCGGATGAGTCGCTGCAGCCAATCGTCCAGCAGGTGTCGCGGATCCACGTCATTGAGGAGGCCCGCCACATCCGCTACGCCCGGGAGGAGACGCTGCGGCAGTGGCCCCGGCTGGGCCCGCTGGGCCGCGCGTACAGCCGTTTCATCCTCGCGGTGACGGTCTACTTCGCGACCACCCGGCTGATTGACCCGAAGGTGTACGCGGCGGCTGGGCTGGACGTCGAAGAGGCCGTCGCGGCGGCCGCCGCGAACCCGCACTGGCGGCAGACCAAACAGTTCGCCGCCCGCAAGGTCATCGCCTTCCTCAGCGAGGTCGGGCTCCTCGCCGGGCCCGGAAAGCTGCTCTGGCGCTGGGCCGGCGTGCTGTAGCCCGCCACCACGGCACCGGATAGGGGATAGCGTGTGCCCCCGTGGGGCGGCTGGTGGTCATCGAGGGGCTGGACGGGGCGGGCAAGCGCACCCTCGCCGACGCGCTGAGCGCGGCGCTGACCGCGCAGCACGCGTCGGTTGCCCGGATGGCGTTTCCCCGCTACGACGCCGACGTGCATGCCGATCTGGTGCGGGACGCGCTCTACGGGCGGCTGGGCGATCTGGCCGACTCGGTGCATGGCATGGCGGTGCTGTTCGCCCTGGACCGGCGAGGTGCCGCCGAAGAGCTGCGGGCGCTGCGGCGCCGTCACGACGTGGTGTTGCTGGACCGTTACGTCGCGTCCAATGCGGCATACGGCGCGGCGCGGCTGCACGAGGACGCCGCGGGCCCCTTCGTCGAATGGGTCCGCGGGCTGGAGGTGGACCGGTTCGGCGTGCCGGTGCCCGACACCCAGCTGCTGCTGCGGGTGCCGACGTGCGTCGCGGCGGCCCGTGCGGACCGCCGGGCCGTGCTCGAGCGGGCGAAGGATCGTTATGAGACCGACCGAGGACTGCAGGCCCGATGCGCGGCGGTCTATGACGGGCTCGCCGCCGGTGGTTGGCTCGCCCCGTGGTCTGTGGTCGACGGCACGACCGGACCGGCGCCCAGCGACGTGGCGATGCGGTTGCTCGGTGGGTGAGTGCCGCCCGACCGGACGTGGCGTCGCGCGCAGTGCCACGATGGTGTACATGGCAGCTCGTGTTCTCGTGGTGGAGGATGACCCTGCGGCGGCGGAGATGTTGTCGATCGCGCTGCGCCAGGCGGGTTTCGAGACCGCCGTGGTCGGTGAGGGCCCCAAGGTATTGCCCGCGATGCGGGAGCTGAAGCCAGATCTGGTGTTGCTGGACCTCATGTTGCCCGGGATGAGCGGCATTGACGTGTGCAAGGCGATCCGCGCCGAGTCCGACATCCCGATCGTGATGCTCACCGCCAAGAGTGACACCGTCGACGTGGTGCTGGGCCTGGAGTCCGGCGCTGACGACTACATGGTCAAGCCGCCCAAGACCCAGGAGCTCGTGGCGAGGTTGCGCGCCCGGATGCGCCGCATCGATACCGATCCCGCCGAGCAGCTCACCATCGGTGACCTGGCCATCGACGTGCCGGGCCACCGGGTCAGCCGGGCCGGGACACCGATCTCGCTGACTCCGCTGGAGTTCGAGCTGCTGCTCGCGCTGGCCCGCAAGCCGCGCCAGGTGTTCACCCGCGAGGTGCTGCTCGAGCAGGTCTGGGGCTACCAGCACGCGGCGGACACCCGATTGGTCAACGTGCACGTCCAGCGCCTGCGCGCCAAGGTGGAGCGGGACCCCGAACATCCGGAGGTGGTGCTCACCGTGCGCGGCGTCGGGTACAAGGCCGGCGCATCGTGAGTACTGCCGCGTTACGGATCCCCGGGTGCGGGATCATTCCGCGGTGAGGTCGCTGGTCAGCTGGGGGACTGCTGCGCTGCGCCCGGCCGCCGTGGCGGCCAGCGAGTTGACTGTTGCGTCCGGCATGATGTGGCGCCGTTCGCTGAAGATCAGGGTGGTGAGCAGCACCGTCGCGCTGTCGTCCACGGTCGTGCTGGTGCTGGGCATGGTGTTGCAGGCCCAGCTCGCCCAGCGGCTGATCGAGGGTAAGACCCAGGCCGCGCTGACGCAGGCCGACAACAGCAGAGTCCTGGTGGAGTCCGAGCTCGGCGGGGTGGACCCTGCCTCGGCCTCGCTGGCCGGCCGGCTCACCACCGCCGTCGACCGGCTGACCAGCCCTGACCCGACCGGTACTCGTTCCGCGACGGCCGGTGCTGGCGCCTACGAGCCGGTGCTGGTGGACGGCGGTGGACCACCGGGGGTGACCGGCACCGGGCGGAAGGTCGGCCCGCTGGAGGACGTCCCCGCGGTGCTGCGCTCCGCGGTTGAGCGCGGCGCGCTCGCCCACAAGATCACTACTGTGCGGCGGGGGCCCCTTGATGTGACCATGCTCGCCGTTGGCATGCCGGTCGCCAGCGCGGGCCGCACCATGCAGCTCTACCTGCTGTTCCCGCTCACCGCTGAGCAGCGCACGCTGACTCTGGTGCAGTCCACCCTGGTGCTCGGTGGGGTGGTGCTGCTGGTGCTCATCGCGGGCATCGCCAGCCTGGTGATCCGCCAGGTGGTGGTTCCGGTCCGGCAGGTCGCCGAGGTCGCCGAACGCTTCGCCCACGGGCACCTGGAAGAGCGGATACCGGTCGTCGGGGAGGACGACATGGCGCGGTTGGGCACCTCGTTCAACGAGATGGCCGCCAGTATCCAGCGGCAGATCCGCCAGCTGGAGGAGTTCGGTGAGCTACAGCGCGGTTTCACCTCCGACGTGTCCCACGAGCTGCGCACCCCGCTGACCACCGTGCGGATGGCTGCCGATCTGCTTTATGAGTCGCGCGACAAGCTGCACCCGGTGCTGCACCGTCCGGCCGAGCTGCTGGTCAGTGAGCTGGACCGGTTCGAGACGTTGCTCGCCGACCTGCTGGAGATCTCCCGGCTGGACGCCGGGGTCGCCGAGCTGCACGGTGAGACCGTCGATGTGTGCGCCACCGTGGCGGATGCGGTGGCCTCGGTGCGCGCAGTGGCCGACCGCGCCCACACCCCCGTGGAGCTGGACCTGCCGGCGGAGGAGGTGCTCGCCGAGATCGACCCGCGGCGGGTTGAGCGAATCGTGCGCAATCTGCTCACTAACGCCCTGGACCACGGGGAGGGGCGCCCGGTCCGGCTGACTGTCGTGGCGGACGCCGACGCGGTCGCGGTGCTGGTGCGCGACCACGGCATCGGGTTGCAGCCTGGCCAGCCGGAACTGGTGTTCACCCGATTCTGGCGCGGCGACCCGTCGCGTGACCGGCGCACCGGGGGCACCGGGCTGGGCTTGTCGATCAGTTTGGAGGATGCCCGATTGCACGGGGGTTGGTTGCAGGCCTGGGGCGAACCCGGGCAGGGCAGTGCCTTCCGGCTCACCCTGCCGCGACGCCGGGGCAGCACGCTCACTGGCAGCCCGCTGCCGCTGGGCCCCGACCGCGTCCCCCCGGGTTCCCGACCGCAGGAATCCTCGATGCTGGAGCTCCCAATGCAGGAGGCTCCAGTGCAGGAGCCCCCGGTGTCAGCTGGACCGGGGCGCCAGTGATGCGCGCTCGCCTGCTCGCCATCCTGCTCGCTGTGGTGGCTGGTCCTGGGCTCGCGGTGCTCGGGGGATGCGGTGCGGTCCCGGCAAGCTCCGATCTGCAAGTGGTGCGCGCCATGCCATTGGGATCGCACCTTGCCCCACCGGCCGGCCCGGAGCGGGGCGTGGACCCGTTCCGGCTGGTACGGGAGTTCATCGAGGCCACCGGCAGCCCAGCGAACGGGCATGCCGCGGCTCGCGCCTTCCTATCCCGCAAGGCCGCGGCGAGTTGGGACGACCGCGCTGGCCTGACCGTCATCGAGGACGCCCCGGGCGCTGCCCCACAGGCCGGCCCCGGCGCCGGCGTCCGCCGCATCCGGATCGGGGGCTCGCGGCTGGGAGTGCTCACCGCCGATGGCAGTTTCATGCCGTCGGCGGGCACTGTCTTCGTCCCGCTCGACGTGGTCGCCGAGCATGGCGAGTGGCGGATCACCAACCCCCCGCCGGGTGTGCTGGTGGAGGCCACTGCCCTGCAACGCAACTACCGCCAGGTTCGGGTCAGCTTCGTCGACCCGAACCGCGGCACCTTGGTGCCCGACCTGCGCTGGGTGCCTGCTCAACCGGTGTCCACGTTGCCCGGACGGGTGCTGGACTTGCTGCTGGCCGGACCGTCGGCGCGGCTGTCCGGAGCTGTCCGGTCGGCGATCCCGGAAGGCACCCGGCCCAGATCCAACGTGCTGGTCAGCCGCTCCGGGCGGGCTGTGATCAACCTGACCGGCCTGGACGCGCTGACCGAGCAGCAACGGCGGCTCATCGCAGCACAGATCGTCAGCTCCCTGGACGGCCTGGTTCCCGCCCCGCTGCGGCTGCTCGCCGACGGGGAGCCGCTGGTGCCCGGCCAGGCCGAGTGGCGCGTGACTGATATCGCCTCCGCTGCCACGCCGACCGGGCCGCAGCCCGACGTGCCCGGGCAGGTGGTCGTCGGTGGCCGGCTGCGCTGGCTGAACGGCGCCCCGGCGCCCGGACCGGCCGGAACTGGCCCGCTGACCGTGCTCAGCGCGGCCCGGTCGAATCCCGGTGGAGAGCTGCTGGCTGCGGTCGTCGCCGGTCCGGACGGGCGCCAGGAGCTGCGGGTGGGCCCAGCCGAGGGGGAGCTGGCCGTGGCACCATTGGACGCGATGACGATGACCCGGCCCACCTGGCGGCCGTCCGGTACCGAGGTCTGGACCGTGCTCAACGGTCGCACGTTGATGGGGGTGGCACTGTCGGGCGCCGGCCCGCCGTTGACCTACCGGGTCAACGCCACGGAACTGGCCCAGTTGGGGCCCATCTCGCAGCTGCGGTTGTCCCGCGATGGTGTGCGGGTGGCCGCGGTGATCGGTGGGCGGTTGGTGGTGGCCGCGGTGGTGACGGAGTCGGGAGCGCTGACCCTGCGCCATCCGCAGGTGTTGCGGGACGGCAACCTGCCGCCCATCGCCAGCGTGGACTGGGCGCGTCCCGAGCTGCTCGTGGTGGCCTCCACCGGACCCTCCCCGCAGGTGTCCTCGGTGTCGGTGGATGGGTTGACCCGCCGGCAGTTGTCCAGCACCAACCTGACCGGCCCGCTGACCGACGTCGTCGCGGCACCGGGCCGTGAAGTGCTGGTGGCGGATGCCACCGGGTTGTGGGCGTATTCGGACACCCAAGAGGTGTGGGAGCCCCTGCTCGGTGGGGTCGGACCTGGCTCGTCACCGCTCTACCCGGGCTGACCGGTCCTCGCAAGTCCGGTACTGCCGCGGTGGGGACGGCGGGACCGTTGTGCACAGTTGGGTGGCCACCGGGGTTCGCTGACCGGTGCACCGGGCAAGCTGGATGTGGTGTTGCACCCACTGCTGGATCTGCTGCTGCCCGTCGATTGCGGCGGGTGCGGGGTACCGGGCCCCGTGCTGTGCCCGGACTGCGATCGGCTGCTGGGGCCGCCGGTGCGGGTGTATCCGCCATGCTGTGCGGCCGGCCCGCCGGTGTACGCGTTGGGCACCTACCGCGGCCGGTTGCGAGCCGCCCTGCTGGCCTACAAGGAACGGGGCCGTCGCGACCTTGCCGCGCCACTGGGCAGCGCGCTCGCGTCAGCCGTGCACAGTCTGGAGACGGAACGCGGTCATTCAGGGCTCCGTAACCGCAGTATGTCTCCAGAACGGCCGGGGTCCGTGTGTCTGGTGCCGGTGCCTTCGAGGGGGGTGGCGGCGGCTCGGCGGGGTGGGCAGCATGTGACGTTGCTGGCGCGGTGGGCGGCTGTTGGGCTGGCTGGTGCGGGTGTTCCTGCTGCGGTCGCTCCGGCGTTGCGGTTGGCCTTTGGGGTGCGTGACTCGGTGGGTCTGGCGCCGGCGGCTCGGCAAGCCAACCTTGCGGGGCGAGTGTTGCCGCGGCGCGCCGGACTGCCGCCCGCTGGTACGCCGGTCGTGCTCATCGATGACGTCGTGACCACCGGAGCGACTGCTGCGGCGTGCGCCGCAGCGCTACTCCAGACGGGTGTGGAGGTGCCGGCAATCGTGGTGCTTGCGGCCGCCGGATGTCACACACCGTCGTACCTTCCCGCGGGGCGATACCTCTCACAGTGTTAACCCGGTGACACGAAGCATCAAACTCTGGCGACAGCACCTCGGGCGGACTACCGTCCGGTCATCAGCATCGCTGCCCATTCGGGAGGAGGCGAGCAAGACATGGTTCTGACGCCGGCGAGCGAGTGATCATCGCGGGTGGCCCGCTGCTGGGCGTTTGAGTATCACCCAGTAACGATCACCACAGTGCTCCCGGCGTCGTGGAATTTCCTGTTGGACAATGCGAGGAGGTCGCCCTGTGAACATTGTGGTGAAGGGTCGTAATGTCGAGGTACCCGATCACTACAGGGTGCATGTTACCGAGAAGCTCGCCCGTGTCGAACGGTATGATCAGAAAGCCGTCCACTACGACGTCGAGCTGTTCCATGAACGCAATCCCCGGCAGTCCAAGAGCTGCCAGCGGGTGGAGATTACCGGCCGGTGCCGCGGGCAGGTGGTTCGTGCGGAAGCCTGTGGTGCGGATTTCTACGTCGCCCTGGACGCGGCGGTGAGCAAGCTGGACAACCGGCTGCGCCGGGTCGCCGACCGGCACAAGGTGCACTACGGCCGCCGCCACCCCACGTCCGTCGCCGAGGCCACCGCGCCGCTGGCGGCCATCCTGACCGCGGAGACCCCCATCCCCGCTATCGACGCCGAGGCCAACGGTCATCGCCACCGGATGGGGCTGCTCGAACCCAACTCGGAAGTCGACTACGAGCTGCCCACCCAGCGGCGCCAGTCACCGGATAACCAGTTACCGGATGAACCGGATGACCAGTTACCGGATGACCAGGGACCGGGTCATGTCGTCCGGCGTAAGCGGCATTCCGCCACTCCCATGACCGTTGACGAGGCGCTTTACGAGATGGAGCTCGTGGGCCACGACTTCTACCTGTTCTCCGACGCCGGCTCCGGGCTGCCCAGCGTGGTGTACCGCCGGCATGGCTTCGACTACGGCGTGATCCAGCTCGTCTGACGCCGCTGAGTGTAACCATGATCGCCGTTTGGGTGCGTGGAGCGACCGCTCACGGTACCCAAACGGCGATCATGGCGTTACTGACCTGCGCTGATGACAACACCACCGGTGCTGGGCATACGATGGCGCGCAGACCGGCGGGGGGTGCTGTGGGGGGGGCGCCAGCCCTCGTCCGGGGCGGTGGCGAGCGGGCCGCGGGGGGCGGTCCGGGGCGCGGGGACCGCGGGCCCGGCGGGCGCCGGCGAGGCCGACGGTCGGCGCGAGCGGGGGGGGC
>JBOHFG010000483.1:0-11199 GCA_050699575.1 Pseudonocardiaceae bacterium | reverse complement strand
CCCGGGCTCGCCGATCGGGCGGCGCAACGCCCCCTCGTCGACCACCGCCAAGAACTGCGGCGCACTGGCCCTGGCGAGCAGTGCTTGACGAGCCATCCGGGCAGCCACCAGGTTGTCCAGCTCGGCTTCGGAGACGGTGGGGGCGACGCCTTGGATGATCGCCCGTGCGTACTCCGCGGTCTGTAAAAGACCAGGTACGAACAGTGCCTCGTAGTTCTGTACCCGGGTGGCTTTGGCCTCGAAGTCGATGAGGCTGCGCCACAGTTGGGGCAGGCCGGGCTGGCGGGTCCACCAGCTGCGTTCCTCGGAGCGCCGGACCAGGTCGAGCAGGTCGTCGCGGGTGGCGGCGGGCACCTGGTAGAGGCCCAGCAGCGCGGCGATGTCCTCGATCTGGAGGCCGCTGTTACCCGTCTCGATCCGGCTGATCTTGCTGGGTGACATGCCCATCCGTTTGGCCACCTCCGCGCCGGACAGCCCCGCCTGCTCGCTTAGCATGCGCAGCTCGGCGGCGACTTGGCGGGACCGGACTGAGGTGTGTGGGTTACCGGGTGGCATGGGGTGCACTATGCAGCTCCTACTGCCGGTAAGCAATCACTCGATCGCGTAGTTGCTTGCAGTACCTGCAACGCTTGATGGTTCCGGATGAGTTCGCTTTCCGCCGGTCGCGGCCCCGGTTATCTTTGAGCTCGGTTTCTTTTTGGGTAAGGTTCGTGGCCGAGTTTCGACGCCAAGACATCATGAGCCGACGCTATGCATAAGCCGTGGATGCATATACTCACTGGATTGTGACCCAATGCGGAGACGTCACGCTCTCGAGCGGCGTGCAGGAATATTCCCACGTCGCACCATGTGACGCACGAATAACTTGACGTCCGGCGCGTGAACGTGCTGATGCCCCTGGTGATGAACGCCATCAGGGTGGTCATCCGAATGAACTCACCACTGGGCGACGGCTCGTCGTCATAGTACGACCATCCCGCCGAGTCGGCTGCAACGCGTGCGCTGAAGAGCAGGCAGCCGGACTCCAGGGCTTCCGCTACTCCCAGTTTCTGACAAAGAACCGCCTTGACTGCAAATACGATCGCGCTGTGGCCGTCGGTATCCCAGCTGTTAACGGCAACGCACTCGAATAGTATCGTTGAGCCGAACTGACTGCTGGTGTGCTTCCCCTGTCTGAGGTCGGCTGCTAATGTCGAGGGGATGCGAATCGTCGGGACGCTGGCAACCCCGGGATGTGTTCGGTTGTTGAGCGGGTCCCGGACCGACACTAACACTCGAGAATTCTCGGTTACCAGGCCGTCTTCCGTTTGGCTGACGGAATTGGGGCTGTCACTCACGTCGATCGGCCTGTTTGCCGTGCTCGGCGTGCCCTATAACGTCAAGTTCGCGTGGTCACTGCTCCTCGATCGGGTTTCTATTCCGGTGTTGACCCGACGGCTGGGACGGCGGCGAAGCTGGTTGCTCGTCCTCCAGCTCGCTTTGGCTGGCGCCATCGTGGCGCTCGGCGTCACCCGGCCCCGGGAGACACTGTGCTGGACGGCGCTGGCCGCGCTGGGCGTCGCTTTCCTCTCCGCCAGTCAGGATGTCGTCATCGACGCCTACCGGATCGAGACGGCGCGCGAGCATGAGCAGGGCGCGACCGCCGCTATGACGCAGTACGGCTACCGGCTCGGGATGCTGGTCAGTGGGGCGGGGGCCTTGGTGCTGGCCACGTTCCTACCATGGTCGTGGGTTTACGCCGCGATGGCGGGACTCTGCTCGATCGGGGTGCTGACCACACTGCTCGCCCCCGAGCCGAGGACCGCTCCCGAGGTAGGGGCTGGTGCCGTGGCGGCCCCGAGTGCTGAGTTTTTCGGCCGTCTCCGGGCGGCGGTCGTCGCGCCTTTCGTCGAGTTCTTCCGCCGGCAGGGGGTCGCGGTCGCGCTTCTCATCTTGGTGTTCATCGTGTTCTATACTTTGGGTGACGCCTTCGCCGGGGCCATGGCTAATCCCTTCTACGTCAAGGTTGGCTTCAGTAAAGTCGAGATCGCGACGGTGACCAAGGTCTTCGGCCTGGGCGCCACGCTGGCCGGTGTCTTCCTCGGTGGCCTCGCCGTCAGTCGGTACGGTGTGCTGAAGGCGCTGCTGGTGTGCGGGAGCTGCCAAGCGCTCTCCAACGTGATGTTCGCCGTCCAGGCGCTTGCCGGTCACGACGTCCGCGTCCTCGTTTTTACAATCGCCATCGAGAACCTGACCGGTGGCATGGCCTCGGCTGCCTTCGTCGCGTACCTATCGGTCCTGTGCAACGTGGCCTACACAGCGACGCAGTACGCCCTGTTCAGCTCGTTCATGGCCTTCGGGCGGACGTTGCTTGCTTCGACCAGTGACTGGGTCGCCGACCACGTGGGTTGGGTGACGTTCTTTCTCATCTCGACTCTGCTCGCCCTCCCGGGGCTCGCGATCCTCGGCTGGATGATGCACCGCCTCCCCACCCCCCAGGTCAGCTCCGAACAATTCAGTCTCGGCTGAGGCAGGCCCCGGGCTGGCAGGCGTGGGCCGCCCACGGTAGGAACCCGTCGAGAAATCGCTCGGTCGCCGGCATGAAATAGCTTCCGAAGTGGCTGATCGGGTCCAGGGTGGTGACGAGCAAGGTGCCGGCAGTGGTCACCTGGTCGAGGTAGAGCACAGCCTCACCGCTAGTCAACGCCACGAGTACCTCAGCGCCCTGGGGTGGGTGGAGCACGCCGTGGTAGTGCCATGTGCAGTCGCGCAGGTTCAGCCGGTCGAACAGGGGATGGTCCGGGCTCGGTGCGCGGAGCCCCAGCTCGGCGCCCGGCTCAAGCCACCACCAATAGTTGGTCGGCCGATGCTCCCAGCGTACGCCGGGCAGGAACTCGGGGAGTGGCTCCCCGCCGCTGAACGCGATCACGGTGCCACCGGCGTCGAGCAGCTCGTGGACGCGGTCGGCGGCCCGATTGAGCAGACCCCGATGAATCCGTTCGGGGATGATCAGGCCGGCCAGTCCGGTCAGGTCGGTGTCCGCGAGATCGGGAAGGTAGCTGAGCCCGCCGGTCAGGTACTGTGCGTACTGCGGAGCGGTGAGCGTCCGGTGGTGCTGGGCCGAGCCGCCGTAGACCGCGCCGAGTCCGCGCGGGCGGGCAACAGCCTCCGCTCTGCGACGTGCGGACTCGGCGATGGCCCAGTCCAGGAGCGGCTCACCGCAGTACCCCAGCAGATCGCTACTCGCCTGCACCAGGATGGTGCCCGCGGTGGACACCCGGTCCAGATACGTCGCCGGCTCGCCGCCGGCGAGGCGGGTGAGCACCTGCGCGCCGTCGGGAACCGGATGGTGCCCGCGCGCGAAGAACCCAGCGACCCCACGGCGGAAAGTCAACTCGTCGGGCCGTAGCCCGTGGAAGATCACGTGGTCGGCGACCTCGACCACCTGGTAGGTGGCCAGGGAGCGCTCGGCCAGTGGCACGAACGGTGACGCTCCGGGCAGCCAGTCCCGATACAGGTGCCCACCGAAGATCACCACGCTGCCGCCGTCGAGGAACGCGCGGATCACGCCCCGATGCCGGGCCAGGTGCTCCTGGTCCACGGTGGATGTGACGATCAGTACGGCGTACCGGGCCAGCGGAGTCGAGCCGAGCGCGTAACAGTCGACCCGCTCGACCCGGTCGCGCCATGCGCTGCTCTCCGGGGACCGGATGTCCATATCGATCACGGCGATGGCGGTCATGGTGTAGCTATTCAGCTGGGGTGCGGAGCGAAAGTCAAGACTGCTCAGCGGCGCTGGTGGTGGGCGTGGTCGGCGAGGACGAGAGCTCCGGCCGGGCCGGCCAGGGGGCCGAGTGCGGCCGGGACGATGAAGTCCTCGGCAGTATGTTCGGGCAGACCGGGATATCCGGCCAGGGTCTCGGTGAAGCTGGCGCGTACCAGCGGGAACAGTCCCGGCAGCCCAGCAACGCCGCCACCGATCACGATGCGCTGCGGGGCGATCGAGTAGACAATGGCGCGCAGCCCCGCGGCCAGATAGGCGGCTTCGAGCGCGACGGCTGCCCGGAGCTCGTCGCCGTCGAGCTGCTCGGCGGGGTGACCCCAGCGGGCGGCGATCGCCACGCCGCTGGCCATGCCCTCCAGGCAGTCGGTGTGAAACGGGCAAGCACCGTCGAAGTCATCGCCGGGCTGGCGCGGCACACTGAGGTGGCCCATCTCGGGGTGCCCCAGTCCGTGGCTGACCTGGCCCCTGACCACGGCTCCGGCACCGATACCAGTGCCGACGGTCAGGTACCCGAACGTGTCCAGACCACGAGCCGCCCCCCAGCGGCCCTCGCCCAGCGCGGCGGCGTTGACGTCGGTGTCGAACCCCACCGGCACGCCCAAGGCGCTTCGGACTGGCCCAACCAGGTTGACATCGGACCAGCCCGGTTTCGGGCTGGTCGTGATGAACCCATACCGGGGATGGGATCGGCGCAGCTCCAGCGGGCCGAACGAGGCGATGCCGATCGCGGCCAGCGGCCCGCCGGATGCCACCTCGCGTTGGAAGAAGGCGATTATCTGAGCCAGCGTCTCGGTGGGTTCTCCGGTCGAGATCCGGATCTGGGCCACGATGTTGTCAGGATCGGACCCGACCAGGCAAGTGACCTTTGTCCCTCCTGCCTCGATCGCCCCCAACCGCACCGGCCGCATCCGCCGGAGTCTAGCCAGCTGCCCACGCTCGTCAGCGAGCTTCTCCGCGGTAAAAGGCCGCTCCGTTACCCGGCGCGGCGGACGGGTCGGGGGCACTATCAACAGTGGTGTCGCGGACAGCGACGGACGAGGAGGGTCGGTATGCCTGAAGGGCCGTTCGGTTCCGGGTTCAACCCGCTCGAAGATCTCGTGAGCCGGTTGGTCGGCGGCCTTGAGCAGTCCTTCGGCGGCATTACCAGGCCGGGCATGTCGACCCAGCGACTGGACCGGTACGGTCGTGACCTCACGGCTGCCGCCCGGGCCGGCCGCCTCGATCCGGTCATCGGGCGGAAAGACGAGGTTGAGCAGGTCCTCGAGGTGCTCTCGAGGCGGACCAAGAACAACCCAGTGCTGATCGGGGATCCCGGCGTCGGCAAGACCGCGATCGTCGAGGGCATCGCCCAGCGGATAGCCCAGGGTGCGGTCCCGGAGCCGCTGCGCAACCGGCGCCTGATCGCGCTGGATCTGGCCGGGATGGTGGCCGGCACGAAGTACCGGGGCGAGTTCGAGGAACGGCTCACGGCGGTGATCAGCGAGGTCACCGCCGCTGCCCGGACGGTGGTGCTGTTTCTCGACGAGCTGCACACAGTGATCGGTGCGGGCGCAGGCGAAGGCGGTGCGATGGACGCCGCCAGCTTGCTCAAGCCTGCACTGGCCCGCGGTGACCTGCAGATGGTCGGGGCCACCACGGTCGATGAGTACCGCCGGCACATCGAGCGGGACCCGGCGTTGGAACGACGGTTCCAGCCCATCCTGGTCGCCGAGCCCAGTGTCGAGGACACCATCGCCATCTTGCGGGGCCTGCGCAAGCGCTACGAGTCACACCACCGGGTACGCATCACCGACGAAGCCACTGATGTGGCTGCGCGGTTATCTGACCGATACCTCACCGACCGGTTCCTCCCCGACAAGGCGATCGACCTGATCGACCGGGCCAGCGCTCGGGTCCGGAGCCGGGCCGAGGCCCCGCGCGAGGACACCCGGGCGCTCAAGCAGCGCGTCGAGCAGCTCACCCGGGCCAAGGACATCGCGGTAGACACCGAGGACTACGAGCGCACCGAGGCACTGACCCGGGAGCTTGACTCGGTGATCGTGGAGCTGGAGAGCGCCAACGCCGGCCCGGTCCGCCTGCCGCAGGTCGGTGCCGACGACGTCGCGGACATCCTCGCCCGCAGCACCGGCATCCCGGTCGCGCAGCTCACCGAGGTGGAGCGGCACCAGCTGCTCCACCTCGAGGAGCAGCTGCGGCAGCGCGTCGTCGGGCAGGACGAGGCGATCGAAGCAGTCGCGGACGCGGTCCGGGCCAGCCGCGCTGGTCTCAACCATCCGGATCGTCCCGTCGGGTCGTTCCTGTTCCTCGGCCCTACCGGTGTGGGCAAGACCGAGCTGGCCCGGGCATTGGCGCAGACCCTGTTCGGGTCGCAGGACCGGCTCATCCGGATCGACATGAGCGAATTCCAGGACAAGCACACCGTGTCGCGGCTCATCGGCGCCCCTCCCGGCTACCTCGGCCACGACGAGGCCGGCCAGCTCACCGACGCTGTCCGCCGTACCCCGTACACCGTGCTGCTGCTGGATGAGATCGAGAAAGCGCATGCCGATGTCTCGAATATCCTGCTGCAGGTCTTCGACGCCGGCCGGCTCACCGACGCCCGAGGCCGGATCGTGAACTTCGCCAACACTGTGATCATCATGACCAGCAACCTCGGGGCCGAGGTGCTGCTGGCCGCGACCGGTGCCGGGCGATCGGTCGAGGAGGTGCGGGAATCCTTGATGGCTACCGTACAG
Organism: Pseudonocardiaceae bacterium; assembly: GCA_050699575.1. Classification (GTDB taxonomy): domain Bacteria; phylum Actinomycetota; class Actinomycetes; order Mycobacteriales; family Pseudonocardiaceae. Next base: position 4,701 of record JBOHFG010000483.1, on the reverse strand, counting down.
CGGCACTTCCGGCCGGAGTTCCTCAACCGGATCGACGATATCGTCCTGTTCCGCGGCCTCGATCGGCCGCAGTTGCGCACGATCACCGAGCTGCTGCTGGCGGAAACTCGGCAGCGGCTGCACGCGCAGGACATCACCCTGCGACTTGACGACGACGCCATCGACTGGATCGCTGGCCGTGGTTACCGGCCCGAGTACGGGGCTCGGCCGCTGCGTCGAGCAATCGGACGTGAGCTGGACCGGAAACTGTCCCGCATGCTGCTCACGGGCGAGCTCAGACCAGGCCAGCACGTCTGCGGCAGCGTCAGCGAGGACCGGCTGACGTTCATTGTCACCGAGCCGCGCGACGAGTGAAGCGCCAATTCCGCGGATACTGTAGCAACCGCGACGGTCAGTGTATCGTGGCCGGATCACTGCGCCGGGCTCGCGAATCAGAGTTCTATGAGTCCGGGGTTCCGTTCGGCCAGACACAAGGCGAGGTCGCAACGAGGTACATCTCGCCCCTGTCATTGGTTTTCGCCGCCATGCGAAAGCTATCCGTATTGTTCTGAACCCAGATATAGGAAACCTTGGGTCGCGCGTCTTCGAGTACTCGGAAATCGTGGCTGATCCACCATTTTTTGAGCGCGTCCAAGTATTGATCGTATTGGTGTTGAGGTAGTCCATCGATTTGGTAATCCACGCTAGCGATCACGCGGCCCTTCGGGCCGTTATCGGTGGGGTCGTCGCAGGCGTAGGTGTCCCTGAATGGTTTCGTCAGGCGACGCTGGGGTGGCAGCGCGGTGATCGCTTGCTGGATGTAGTCCTCGACGCGTCGCTCGGCGTCGTGCGCGGTCATGGTGTTGCGCATGGCTCCTCCAAGATTGGTCTCGCATGCGGTGAGCACCAGGGCGGCAAGGACGGCGAGCAGTACTGCAAGGGGTGCTCGCCTAATTGTGTCGCGCTGAATAATCACGTCGATACCTGTCAGTGGGTTGGTTTTCCGGCGATAACGCGGCCCATATTGTCCAGTGCTGGATTGTCGAGGCCCCAATATTGGCTGTGCGCCGCGCCGCTGAGCCAAGGTGCATACGACGGGACCCCGTCTCCCGGAGCTGAGCTGAAGGTCTGACCGCCGAATTCGGGATGCATGGATGGGTTCGGTCCAAATGACCCATCGGCGAGCCTGATGATGTCGTGCTCGGCGGTGGTCGAGTGAATGTGACTGCCATTCTGGCTCGGGTCGACGCCGGTGAGGTGCAGGCCCCCGGCGTCGAGCACGCCGACGCCGGGACTGGCGACGAACACGACATCGTTAGCGTTCAGGTTGCCGTCACGGGCAGCGTAGCCGATCGTGGTAGTGCCGTAGCTGTGCCCGATCACCGTGTTGTGCGAGGGTGAACCGTCGTGGGTGGCACGTAGCCCGTCTTGGAACCGCTGGAGATCTTTTTCGGCGCCGAGAGCGTACTTCTCGGACGCCGCGTCAGGGATAATGCTTTGAGGTGCGTCGTAGCCGATCCAGGTGATGACCGACGTGGATGGCGAGCCGGCTTGGGATGCGGCGTGGGCCATGCGATCGGCCCGGTCGAGGTCGTCGCCGCAGCTGACTAGGTTGGAACCGGTGCCGGGTACGTAGGTGGCGACGTTGCTGGCCGCGTCGGGGTCGCCCATCGCCATGATGGCACGGCCGTTGCCCTCGCTCCTGATCTTGAGCAGGTACGGTTGCTGGTGTCTCTCGCTGGGGGCAGTTTCAAGGCGTTCTTTGATTGCGTCGATTCCTCCGAGTTTGTCGTTGATCTCATCGATGCGCTTGTGGAGGTCGTCGTTGCCGTCCTGCGCCATGAGACGGGCCTTTTCGGCTAGCAGTTTGTCTTTTTGCTCCAGTAGCACGCTACGGTTAACGCGGTCGCGCACGGCTGCGGGGATGCCGTCCAGCCCACCAATCTCGGCACCATGGGAGAACAACAGCGACTCCCGATCTGCCGGTGACAGCGAGTCCCACCACTTCCGCACCTCGGCCGGGAAGGCATGACGTGGGATCCGCTGGGACTGAGACGATACGGTCGGATCGTTCGCTGCCGGGGCGAAGCCAGTGGCTTGCGCGGAGAGCGTGCGCAGGGTACCGGCGGCCCGTTCGTCCGCCTCTGTTGCCTGATGAACCAGGTCGCGGATGATATTGGTGAGCACCTCAGCGCGGAAGTCCGGGTCGGTGACTCCGCAGAGAGCTGCCAGGCCACCCGCGATGACTGTGCCGTCCCGGTGGACTTCCAGCAGGCTGTCCCGTGCCGCGTCCAGCGTTTGCTGAAGCTTCTTCCGCGTGTCGCCCAGATTCTGGCCAAAATCGTGGAGAGTTGATCCGATCTTTCCCAGCTGGCTGACCGCGTCGTGGAGTTTCCTGCGCTCATCACCGAGAGCCGCCTTGGCGGCTTCTGCCGCAGCGCCCTCCCAATCAGCCAACGTGGCAAGGTGTTTATCCACCTCGTTGCCGCGATCGGCTGCCTGTCCAGCCAGCTGCTGCCAACGTTGTCCGGAAAGGCCGAAGGCCGTCGGCTCACAGTCGCGTAGCTCCGCAAACGACACCATCGGGATACTTATCTCGGCCCGAAACGCTGGTGGTTAGTGTCCTCGATGCTGCTGTAGGTAACAGCGCTGAGCGTGATGTTGTCACCGGCTACGGCGATCTTGGTTCCGAACAGGGTCAAGGCGTGCTCCCAGCCCGACTCGCAGTCAGCCATGGCCGCTGTCGTGGCAAACCCGTGGTTCGCGCTCGCTACGCCCTCTTGCGATCCGGCTAGCTCTCGGATGTTGCTGTGCAGTGCGTCCGCAGTCGTGAGGAGATCATGACCGGCCGAGCGCAAGACGTCCGGGGTAACCGCCAGCTTCCCGGCGGATGAGTTGACCATGCGTCCCCCACTAACGGATCTTGCGTCACTGACCCCGGGGAATCTACTGGCTGTGGGTGACTACGCGGCAGCGTGGGTTCGTGAGCGCCTCGGTGGCCGCGCGGGCTGGCCAGGCGCGATACCGTACACACTGTGCCACATCAGCCGATGATCGCGCCGTCCATCCTGTCCGCTGACTTCGCCCGGCTGGCCGAGGAAGTCAGCGCGGTGCCGGGCGCGGACTGGTTGCACGTCGACGTGATGGACGGGCACTTCGTGCCCAACCTCACCCTGGGCCTTCCCGTGGTGCAGAGCCTGATGAAGTGCACCGACATCCCGATGGACTGCCACCTCATGATTGACAACCCGGATCGGTGGGCGATCGGGTACGCCGAAGCGGGCTGCTACAACGTCACCGTGCACGCCGAGGCTGCGCAGGACCCGGTGAAGCTGGCGAAAGACCTGCGCGCGGCCGGGGCCAAGGCTGGCCTGTCGGTCAAACCCAAGACTCCGCTGGAGCCCTGGGTGGAGGTGCTGCGGCACTACGACACACTGCTGGTGATGAGCGTGGAGCCCGGCTTCGGCGGACAGTCGTTCATCTTCGAGGTGCTGGACAAGGTGCGCACCGCCCGGCGGTTGGTGGACACCGGGCACCTCACCGTGCTGGTGGAGATCGACGGGGGGATCAACGCCGATACCATTGAGGCCGCCGCAGAAGCCGGGGTGGACTGTTTTGTGGCCGGATCGGCAGTGTACGGGGCGCAGGACCCAGCGCGGGCTGTCGAGTCGCTCCGGGCCCAGGCCCGCGCGTGCGGCGGCCGGTGAGGCGCACCGGCTTAGGGGAGGCTACCGTGTTCACCGGCATTGTTGAGGAGTTGGGCGAGCTGCTCGGCCGTCAGGAGCGGCCCGACGCGGCGCGCTTCACTGTACGCGGGCCGCTGACCAGTTCCGACGCGCGGCCCGGTGACTCGATCGCGGTCAACGGGGCGTGCCTGACCGTGGTGGACGTCGATGGTGAGGTGTTCGCCGCCGACGTGATCGGCGAGACGCTGCGTCGCTCCAGCCTGGGCCCGGCCCGGGCCGGGGACCGGCTGAACCTGGAGCGAGCGGCGAAGCTCGGGCACCGGCTGGGCGGGCACCTGGTGCAGGGTCACGTCGATGGCACCGGGACCCTTCGCTCCCGCACCGCGCCGCAGCAAGCATCCCCGTGGGAGCTACTCCGGATCGGGATGCCCGCCGCTCTGGCCTGCTACGTGGTGGAGAAGGGATCCATCACCGTAGACGGGGTATCGCTCACCGTGATCGAGGCGGGCTTGGACGAGTTCTCCGTGGGGCTCATTCCGACCACACGAGAGCTGACCACGCTAGGCCTGCGACGCCCTGGCGAGTTGGTGAACCTCGAGGTCGACGTGATCGCAAAGTATGTCGAGCGGTTGGTTCGCCCACATCACGCCCCTGGCAGCGGCGGTTTGCGGGATGATGCTAGCGGATGATTCGGGGGAGGAGACCACAATGACCCAGAGGGCCTTTGCCAGTATCGATCGGGCGATCGCCGACGTAGCGGCTGGGCGCCCAGTGATTGTGGTGGATGACGAGGAACGCGAGAATGAGGGTGACCTGATCTTCGCTGCGGCGTGGGCTACTCCCGAGTTGCTGGCGTTCACGGTCCGGTACACCTCGGGGTACGTTTGCGTAGCGCTGACTGGGGAGGACTGCGACCGGTTGGACCTGCCGCCGATGTTTCACACCAATCAGGACAAGCGGGGCACCGCGTACACGGTGACGGTGGATGCCCGCGAGGGTGTCACGACTGGGATCTCGGCGGCGGACCGAGCTCGTA
>JBOHFG010000482.1:0-1959 GCA_050699575.1 Pseudonocardiaceae bacterium | reverse complement strand
CATCACCGCCGGCGATGAGTCATGACACCACCCGAAGGAAGGAGGAAGCCGAGGGCAGTGGTGGAAGACCGGAATGAGTGTCTCACGCAATCAAGGAGGGGAGTCATGATGAATTGGCACAGTTATTACACCAACGGCCCGAACAAGCGTCGTCGCAAGGCAATACCGGCGACGTGTGGGGCGCATCGGGGTCCGATCGGTTTCGCGAACCTGTTGGTGAGTATGCAGGGTGGGTGGATTGTGCTTGATCCTCATGTTACGGGTGAGTGCGTGATCGCTCTGGATGAGGATGGTGGCAAGGCGCTGCGCAACATTTTGACGGAATGGCTGGGGTGATGGGCTGGCGCGCGCGGCGGGCCGCGTCTCGCGAGCTGCGACAGAGACGACGAGAGTGGGTCCGGTTGACCTTCCAGAAGTGCTGGAGGTGCCGGAGCTCGTGTTTGTTGCCGATCAGTCAGGAACGCCCGCTCTGTGGTCGTTGTCACACACCGGAACAAACACCCACCACGCCAGGCATGGCGCCACCATTCGCAAGCGCGACTCGGCCAGGCACGACAGGAGACATGACCTGATGATGGTAGCGGCGACAACGGCCAACATCGCACGAGCGAAGATTGTCAGAGACACCTGGGAATTGTTGACGATCAGTATCCCCGACAGCCTGATACCCATCCACCTGATCGTCGATCCCCCCAGCGCGGCACGGCTGGTACGACTGTTGAGCGGGTACGCGGACAAAGCCACGTCGCCGGCATAGTCAGTCGAAAAAACGAAGGGAGTGTGACGTCAGCGCACGCGAGACGACATCACTGAGATAAGAATAATTTCATCACTGATCGTCCACGGGCCGTTGGGGTCACGTGGCGAGCACACCTGTGCTCATGAACAGACATCGGAACCTGGCGCAGAAGCGGAATGGCTGCCAACCTCGCCGCTCCTGCGCTGTCCACTCGGGAGTGAACAATGACTACCCTAGACACACCAGCACCCCGCCCCGCAAGCGGGATCACCCGAAGGAACACGCGCAACAGCGGGTGTTGCCCCCGTTGCCCCCGCGTCGGCGCCATCGCACCGGATTCGATCGTCTGCGACCAGTGCGCCAGCACATGAGACTCGATCCTCACCGTGACCATCACGGTCACCCTCCCCGTGGTCGGGGGTGGGCGGTGATGGACGGGCACACGATCGGTGTGCTCCTGCTGGGCGGCACTGGCTTGGCCGTGCTGGTGTGGGTGCTGCACAAGATTGGTAAAGCCCTGCTCGCCGTGGTGGAAACGCTGGCCGCGCTGGCGGTGGTGTTCGTCGCGCTGCGCTGGTTGCTCAAAGCCCTGGTGTGGCTGCTCACCCAGATTGTGACCCGGTGGCGGACCAGCCTGACCGTGCTCGCGCTGGCCGCGTGGTGGTCCTGGTGGGGCTGGTCCTCTTTGGTCCTCACCCTCGCCGTGGTTGCCCTGGCGCTCGTGGTGTGGCGGTGGGTGGATGTCGTGTCCTTCGACACCGGGGCCGGCCGGTGGCTACGGGCCTGGTGGCTGCGCTGGACGATCTACGCCCCGAAATTGCCCGGCTGGCTGCACGCCTGCGGCCTGAGTGTCACCGACACCGCCACCCCCGTGGTGGTGAGCGTCACCCTGGTGGGGCGCCAGCGGGTTCGTCGTGACCAGCACCAGCCGAGCGTGCGGACGCCCGCAGTGCTGGGGGTGCGATCCGGGCCATCGTGGGATGAGGTCCGCATCCGACTGGTGGCGGGGCAGACACCGGAAGACTTCGACGCAGCCACCCGCGCGTTGGCCTGCGCCCGGAGTGTGGCCCGCTGCCAGGTCCGGGAGTTGACCGCGAATGTGGTCTCGATCGACTTCCAACGCCGCAACCTCCTCACCACAGCAGTGGGCTGCCCGGACCTGGCCACCCTGGCTGGGGTCGCGGGCGCGGCGGTGGACTTGGGGCGGGTGTGGGCCGGTC
>JBOHFG010000481.1:0-1197 GCA_050699575.1 Pseudonocardiaceae bacterium | reverse complement strand
CTGTTCCGGATTTGTTTGAGGCGCAGGTGAGGCGTACGCCTGATGCTACGGCGGTGGTGTGTGGTGAGGTGTTGTTGAGTTACGCGGAGTTGGATGCGCGGGCGAATCGGTTAGCGCGGTTGTTGATCACCCACGGGGTAGAGTTAGAAGACCGGGTCGGGGTGTTGCTGGAACGCTCCGTGGAGCTGGTCGTAGTGGTATTAGCGATCGTGAAAGCCGGTGCGGCATACTTACCATTGGACGTGCGGGCACCGGTGGAACGAATGCGGTCGGTGTTGACCGAGGCCGGGGCAGCGGTACTGATTACCGATACCGCCTGGGAACGGATCGCCCGCCAAGCCCACGACGAGCAGCTCGTTGTGGTCGATGACACCACTTCACTGGAACAGTTGGTGGGGGGGGAACAGCCGCTGGTGGTGCGAATGTGGCCCGACAGTCTGGTGTATGTGGAATACACGTCGGGCTCGACCGGGATACCCAAAGGGGTGGCAGTCCAGCACCGTGACGTGGTCGCACTCGCCCACGACCGGTGCTTCACCAATGGCGGCCATCAACGGGTGTTACTGCACTCCCCGTTGGCGTTTGACGCCTCAACCTATGAGCTGTGGGTACCTCTACTCACCGGCGGCCAGGTCGTGATCGCCCCCCCAGGAGACCTCGACACCGACACCCTTCAATGGGTAATCACCCGACATCAGGTCACAGGACTGTTCTTGACCTCGGGTTTGTTCCGGGTCATCGCCCAAGACTCCCCCCACTGCCTCACCGGCGCGCATGAAGTATGGACCGGGGGAGAGATCGTCTCAGCGGCCGCGATACGTCGGGCCCTGGTGGCCTGTCCGGGGCTGGTGGTGGTCCACGTTTATGGTCCTACCGAGACCACCACGTATGCCACCACACGAGCCATGTCCACCGTGGACGCCGTGCCTGATGTGGTGCCCATCGGGCGCCCGTTGGACAACATGCGAATGTATGTACTCGACACCGCCCTGCGCCCAGTGCCAGTAGGCGTTCCCGGTGAGTTGTACATCACCGGAGCGGGACTAGCCCGCGGATACCTGGCCCGCCCTGGGCTGACCGCGCAACGGTTTGTGGCTAATCCCTTCGGTGCCCCGGGCTCGCGGATGTATCGCAGTGGTGATGTGGTGTGCTGGACCCCTGAGGGTGAGCTGCGGTTCCTTGGGCGGGCTGATGAGC
>JBOHFG010000480.1:0-9803 GCA_050699575.1 Pseudonocardiaceae bacterium | reverse complement strand
TCGGCGCGGACCTCTGACACGTCATGATCGGCACCGGCGGCCAGTACTCGAGCGGCAGCGGCGTCGGAGCTGCTGAGGGCGGTCTGTTCCCGGAGCTGGGCAACCTCTCGCTCGAGAATGCCCACCCGGGTCTCCAGGTCACTGTCGAAGTCCGCCACGGCGTAGGAGCTTACTGTCTGGCAGCCGGGATTAGCGCAGCAGGATTGCCACGGCCAGCCCAACGGCGGCCAGCGTCAAGGTGATCCGTAGCCGGCGCTCGTGGCGCTGCCATTGGTGGTCCCACCACGTGGTGTCCCGGCTGTGGTGACGGCTCAGCGCCATCGCGGCGCGCCCGAGGCCGAAACCGAGCCCGGCCACCAGCGCCGCGGCCCAGCTGCCGAGCACCAGCACCGCCATCAGCGGCAGGTAGGGCAGGTTGCTCGGCATGTGCGTGCGCACCCCGCTGCCCATCTCGAAGCCGAACTGCAACGCCCCGGCGTCGGAACCGGCGCCGATCACTGTCGAGGGCACCTGGGCCCGCCGGTGCGGTAGCGCCACGCGGTGCAGCCCACACTCGCCGGCGAGCACGAACAGCGCCACCGCGATGATCAGCCCGTCCCGCACAGCGGGCGGCAACACCGGTCGCAGCAGGCTGCCCACAGTCACTGCCAGGGTGGCGACGGTGACTCCACCGGCAAGCAGGCCGACGGTGAAGAAGGTGCGTGACGAATCCCGCCAGACCGGCGAGCTCAGCAGGTGCGCCGAGTTGACGCTTCACGCCGAGCCGGACAGTGCGTAGCCCGCGGTCAGTCCGAGCAGCAGCCAGGTCAGCAGCCAGCCGTCGCGCATCACCGGCAGCAACGTGCTGGCCACCCCCAGCGCACTGGTCATCAGCACCGGGCCGAGGAAGGCACGCCGCAGCTGTGGGGGCATCCCGCTGGGGTGATCGTTCACAATAACGGTGACTTACCCGCCGCGCGCTGGGGCAGCGGCGCGTTGCAGATCACTTGCTCCAGGTTCGGTGCCCCGTCGTAATGGATCTCGCCGTCCGCGCAGCGGTAGAGGACGCCGTCGGCCTTCCAGAGCCACGCGTTGCGCGGTTCCGTGCCGGCGCGGCAGATCGTGCGCGGTTGGTAGCAGGTGAGCCCTTCGTTCCAGTGCCCGAAGCAGCCGTTCTTGAACCACCTGTCGGGGCCGCAGTACGACGGGGAGTAGGGAGCGCCGGAGCAGATCGGCCCGCCCGGACCGTCGCTGTAGAGACCGCAGTCGGGATACTCGTTGCCTTGTTCCGCCCGGGCCGGACGAGCCAGCGGGATCCAGCCCAGCATCGTGATGCCTAGGGTCATGGCTGCGGTACCGAGGACGGACAGCGCCCCTCGCCGGTCCACGGTCGCCGCGTCGGGGAACTGGAACTGCACGGTGCGCGGTTTCCCACCGGGACCGGGCTGGTCGATCCGGGGAATGTCAGCTGGGGTCACGTGACTCCTCGCGGGTGGTGTTCAGCAGGCCGGCCACCTGCTCATCGAGCCGTTCGGGGGACTCGACCGGTTGCCCGGCCAGCACCGTGCCGTCGGCGTCGGCGTGCAGCACGGCCGGCGCCCACGGTAGATCGAGTTCGGCGACGAGTCCGGGGTCCACCCGGGATCGGATGTTCGGCGCATCGGCCCACCGGGCTTGCGGGGACAGCACTTCGAACCGGGTCCCCGGATGCTCGCCGGCCAGCCGGGTGAACGGCTCGTGCACCGTGTCGCAGAAACCGCACCCAGGGTCCAGTACCAGCAGGATCACCGGCCCCACACCAGCCAGCTCTGGTACCCGGCGGCCCATGGCGGCGCGCCACGGCGGCGCATTGAGCCGGGCCACCTCCGCCTGCAGCTCCCGCAGCTGCCGTAAGATCCCGGCCATCGCCAGCGTCAGCACTGCCAGGCAACCCCAAGCCAGCACCACCGTCGTGGTGAGCACGCTCATGCGGCCTGCCCGTCGACCGCTGCCGGCAGGGTGTATAGCAGCACGGCCAGCACGGCCGCACAGGCGACCAGCAGGACCGCAAGCCCGCCGCCGGGCAACGCGGCCGCCGGGTACAGGGCCGTCGCGGCGAGTGTGGCCAGTGCCAGCACCACCGCTCGGGCGATCCCGCCGGGACCAACCTGGGTGCCCATCCGGTTGCAGCCACAGTCCGAGGTGTCCCCCCGGTAGCGCCGCCACAACAGGTGGGCGGCGAAGGCCAGGTACAGCATCGCTTGGGCGGCCAGCGCCCAGCGCAGCGCGGTGGTGCCGAAGACCACCGCAGCGACTGAGGGCACCCCGATGACGAACTCGACAGCGGCGATGGCCCGGGCCATCGCCATGCTGGTACTGGCCGCGCGAGCCAGCATCCTGGGCGCCCGCATATGCTCAAGCCCGGCCTCAACCAGCAGGAATGCGCCGGCCAGCACGGGTACCCCGAGCAGGATCATAAGGGCTCCCACCTGACGTCCAAGCCGGTCAGTAAGCCTATCGCTTCGTTCGGGTCGGCGGTGTCCGATGGTCCGGGGACCAGCCGGGTGATCGCGGTGGGAGTGGCCAGCACCAGCGCGTCGGGCCGGGACCGGCCCTGTGCCCCGCTGCCAAGGGGCTGGCGCCACAGCTCCCCGTGTTGGGTGAGGTAGCCGCGGAAGTCGGGGATGGCGACCTGGCTGGCTCCGGGGCGCTCGATGGTCAGCTGACCGATCCCCGGGATCTGCTTGGCCACCCGCAACGGCTCCAGTTGTGCCTGCCTGGTGCTGCGCGGTCGTGCCAGCAGCCCGAGCGGGGTGTCGGTGAGCTGGAACGCGTCGAAGATCGCGAGGATCCCGTCGGCGGGGCCGCTGGCCCGAGTGTGCAGCTCGAACCATCGCCCGCGCCAGGCGGCCCGGTAGTCCGGGGCCGCATCGTCGCGCTGGTGCCGGATGGCGACGATCAGCTCACCGCCGCGATAGGGCTGGCTGGTGACCTGGTCCGGGATGGTGGTGTAGGTGTTGTGCCAGTCGAAGGCGCCCGCTTCGGCGACGGTGAACGTACGGCGAGCACCCCGCACCAGGCCGACGAAGCCACCCGACCATGGCCTGGACACGTCCAGCGCCGGGCCGCGCAGGACCACCTGGGAGCCGTCCGGGGTGATGAACGAGGGTCCGCCCCGCCACGGCCAGTCGTACCGCCCGCGTTCCAGTGGCATGATCATGCATTACTCCCGAGCAGGTCTACGGCCCCGGCGAGGACGGGCGTGGCTGAGGGTATCGTCGCCTTCTGTGAGGCGGGCAACACGTCGGGAACTCTGGTGAGTGCACCACCCGGGTCCCTGTCCCGTAACCGCAACTACCAGCTGCTGTGGATCAGCCAGGTGCTGTCGGGTTGCGGCCAGAGCGCTTCGGTGATCGCCTTTCCGCTGCTGGTGCTCGCCCTCACCGGCTCGGCGGCGGCATCCGGGCTCGTGCTGGGCACGATCGCCGCGGCACAGCTGCTGGCCGGGTTGCCAGCGGGAGCACTGGTGGATCGCTGGGATCGTAAGGCGATCATGCTGGGTTGCGAGGCGGCGCAGGTGATCGTGGCGGCGAGCCTCGTCGCTGCGCTGTGGTGGGGCGTGGCGCGGGTCGCGCACCTGGTCGTCGTGGCCACGGTGCTGGGGATCTGTGCCGCGCTGTTCAGACCGGCGGAGGATGCGTGCCTGCCCCGAGTGGTGCCGGCCGAGCAGCTGTCTACGGCGGTGGCGCTGAATGCGGCCCGCGGATCCGTGGCGCAGCTGTCGGGCACCGCGGCGGGCGGATTCCTCTTCGGCATCGCCCGGTTCGTGCCGTTCGTAGTGGACGCGCTGGTCCACGCCCTGGCCGGCACCCTGCTGGTGTTCCTCCAGGTGCCGCCCCGGGAGGCAGCACCGGCACCGACCCGTCAGCTGCGTCTCCGTCACTTGGGCCCGGAGATCGCGGCGGGCCTGCGGTGGGTATGGGCGCAGCGTCCCATCCGGGTCACCGCCTTGTGCGCAATCGTGCTCAACCTGTTCTTCACCGCCTTCTACCTCATCGTCATCGTGCTGGCCACGGATCGGGGCGTGCCCTCGGGGCAGATCGGCGTCATGGCGGCGATGCTCGGCGCGGGCGGGCTGCTCGGGGCACTGGTCGCGTCGCGACTGTCCCAGCTGATGAGCCCCTACGTCTCGATCATCGCGGTGTTCTGGGTGATGGCGGCGCTGACGCCGGTGGCGGTCGTGCTGCGCAGTGGCTATCTCCTGGGCGGGTTGTTCGCCGTGCTGGCGGTGCTGCCGGCCACCGCGAACACGTCGATCATCACCCGGCAGCTGCTGCTCACCCCCGATGACCTGCGCGGTCGGCTGAGTAGCGTGCTGGGCATCGGCACCGGTGTGGCCGCCACGCTGGGCCCGGTGCTGGGCGGGCTGCTGGCCTCGGCGGTGTCCGGCACCGTCGCGGTACTGGTCTGCGCGGGCGGGATCGCGGCCGTTGCGGTGCTGGCGACGGCCAGCCCCACCCTGCGCAGCTTCCCCAGGAACCTAGCTGGCGTGTAGTCCCTGCGAGTGCTGACCCGAGTGGAGCAGCCAGGGCGGGATTCACCTCACGTGGCCGTCCCAGCAAGAAGATCAGGGTAACGAAACGGCCACGGCAACCGAAATGGCCTTCTGAGGCTGCAAGCCTCATATCGATCATTTGTTTTGATTTTAGGTATCGCATGGATTTCACCAACCCTGTTCGCGGAGGGCGTTCGATGACCTGGCTTGCCCGGCTTAGCTTGGCCAATCGTGCGATCGTCGGTCTAATCACGGTACTGGTCGCCGTATTCGGCGTGATCAGTACGACCTCCTTGCGTCAGGAGCTTTTCCCCTCGATCGACATTCCGGTGGCTATGGTGGTGACGCAGTACCCGGGCGCGTCGCCGGAGGTGGTCGAGCAGCAGGTCACGGTGCCGATCGAGGCCGCGGTCGGCGGTATCACCGGGGTGACCGGTACCCACTCGACGAGCACCGGCGGCTCCTCGGTGATCACCGTGGATCTGGCGTACGGCTCCGGCCTCCCGGAGCTGACCGCACACGTCCAGCGGGCCGTGCAGGGTGTAACACTGCCCGCGAACGTCACCCCGCGGGTCGGCACCGTCGGCACCGGCAGCATCCCGGTCGTGCTGCTCGGAGTGTCGTCGGATCTGGGCAACAATCGGGTTGCCGCCGTGCTGCGTGACGAGGTCCGCCCGCTGCTCGCCGGGCTCGACGGTGTCGCTGACGTGACGCTGTCGGGCATCCGTGAGCCGCAGATCACCGTGGACGTGGACACTGCGGCCGCAGCGGCACGCGGGGTAGCGCTGAGTAGCGTTGTGGCGTTGCTCAAAGCCAATGGGGTGCGGGTGCCTGCGGGCCAGCTCACCCCGGACACCGAGCCGGTCACCGTCGAAGTGGGCAGCCCGATCACCTCAGTCGAGCAGCTCCGTGACCTCTACCTCACCTCCGGCGTGGTCCCTGGCGGGGCGCCGCCCGCTACCGCTGCGCCACCCATCAGCGCTCTCCGCGCGGCCCAGCCTCCGTCCAGCACGCCTGGCCCGGTTCCGTCCAGCACACCTGGCCCGGTTCCGTCCCACACGCCCGTCCCGGTTCCGTCCAGCACACCTGGCCCGGTTCCCTCCCGCACGCCCGTCCCGGTTCCGTCCAGTACACCCGACTCGGCCCAGGTTCTTTCCAGCACGCCTGGCCCGGTTCCGTCCAGCACGCCCGACCCGGCCCAGGGTTTTTCCAGCATGCCCGGCCTCAGCGGTTTCAGTACGGTGCGGGTGCGGCTCAGTGCCACCAGCCGGGCTCTTCCTCCTACTGGGCCTCCTACTGGCGGCACTGGCACAGCGCCGGTGCGGCTCGGTGACATCGCGACAATCACCGCCGAGCCCGCCACCCTCACCGGTTACACCCGGATCAACGGTGCGCCCAGCATCGGCATCAAGGTGATGAAGAAGGTGCAGGCCAACACCGTCGTGGTGGCTGATCAGATCCACCACGAGCTGCCCCGGATCGCCGGGCTGCTCGGTGGCCCCGCGCAGCATGCCCAGGTCAGGGTGGTGCTCGACCAGGCACCGTTCATCCAGAAGTCGGTCGATGACCTCACCACTGAGGGCCTGTTGGGGCTGACCTTCGCCGTGCTGGTGATCCTCGGTTTCCTGCTGTCGGCCCGAGCGACCCTGGTGACGGTGGTGTCGGTCCCGCTGTCCGTGCTCATCGCGACGGCCGTGCTTGAGCTGGGCGGCTACACGCTCAACATCCTCACTCTCGGTGCGCTCACGGTGGCGGTCGGCCGGGTCGTCGACGACTCGATCGTCGTCATCGAGAACATCAAGCGGCACATCGGCTCCGGTGGCCCCCGGCAATCGGCGATTATCGCCGCCGTCGGTGAGGTGGCCGGTGCCGTCACCGCGTCGACGGTGACCACGGTGGCCGTATTCGCACCGATCGGGTTCGTCGGCGGGCAGGTTGGCGAGCTGTTCCGGCCCTTCGCTGTCGCCGTGAGCGTGTCGTTGCTGGCGTCGTTGCTGGTGTCGCTGACCGTGGTTCCCGTGCTGGCCTTGACGGTGCTGCGCAGCCCGGAGAAGGACGACACCGGCGCTGGCGGGCTGCCACCCGAGCGCACCTGGCTGCAGCGCGGTTACCTGCCGGTGCTGCGGGCGGCGCTGCACCGTCCGGTGCTGTCGCTGGTGATCGCGGTGGTGATCCTGTTCGGCACCCTGGCGCTGGCACCCCAGCTGCGCACGAGCTTCCTCGGCGACGCGGGCGGCGACATGCTGTCGGTGAGTCAGGAGCTGGCCCCGGGCACCGGGTTGCCGCAGGCCGATGCGGCCGCGAAGCGGGTCGAGGGCGTGCTGGCCACGACCCCAGGAGTAGCGACCTACCAGGTCACCGTTGGGGCACCGGCGGGCGCATCCGGCTTCGGCCCCACCAGTAGTGCCACCCGGTTCTCCGTCACGCTCGAGGCGGGCGCGAACGTCACCGCGGTGTCTGGCGAGCTACGTGCCCGCCTTGGCGCGCTGGGTGGGCCCGACCAGGCCGGCACGCTGACTGTGCAGGCCGGCCAGGGTAGCGATGATCAGCTGCTGGTCGTGGTGCGCGCCGAGGACCCGGCGGTGCTGGCACAGGCCGCGGATCAGGTGCAGCAGGCGCTGGCCTCGCTCCCGGAAGCCACCGAAGTGCGCAACAGTCTTGCCCCGGTACAGCCCCTCGCTCAGGTCGCGGTCGACCGGCGCAAGGCCGCGCAGGCCGGGCTCACCGAGGCGCAGATCGGGCAGTCGGTGTCGACGGCACTGCGCGGGAGCACCGCTGGCACCCTGACCATCGACGGGGCGGAGCAGAACGTGCTGGTGCGCGCCGGGACGGCCCCCGCTGACCTCGCGGCCCTGCGGGCGTTGCCGCTGCCCGCTGCGCGGGGCACCGTGGCGCTGTCCGACGTCGCGACCGTGACCCAGTCGGCCACCGCCCCGAGCATCAGCCACACCGATGGGTCCCGCAGCGCCCAGATCACCGCTCGGCCGGCCGCCGCCGACCTCGGTGCGGTCACCGCCGCGCTGGCCGGCAAGCTCGACGGGCTGGCCCTGCCGGCCGGGGCCACCGCCACGATCGGCGGGGTCAGCACCAGTCTGAGCGACGCGTTCGGGCAGCTCGGGCTGGCCTTGCTGCGGGCGATCGTGGTGGTTTACCTGGTCATGGTGGTGATGTTCCGCAGCTTGCGGCAAGCGTTGCTGCTGCTCGTCGCGATCCCATTCGCGGCCACCGGCGCGATCGGCCTGCTGCTGCTCACCGGCACCCCGCTCGGGGTCCCCGCGCTGATCGGGATGCTCATGCTCGTCGGGATTGTGGTGACCAACGCGATCGTGCTCATCGACCGGGTCAACCAGCACCGGCGTAGTGGGCGCCCGCTGCTCGACGCGGTCGTGGAGGGGGCGGCGCAGCGGCTGCGGCCCATCCTGATGACCGCCGTCGCGACCGTGTTCGCCCTGCTGCCGATGGCGCTCGGGCTCACCGGCGGCGGGGGGTTCATCTCGCAGCCGCTGGCCATCGTCGTGATCGGTGGACTGATCAGTTCAACGCTACTGACCCTGGTGCTGGTGCCGGTGCTCACCGTGCTCACTGAGCAGGGGCGGCGTCGTGGGGGCGTCGCCGAGCCGGCGCATCGTTAGCCGGGCAGCCTTGTGCTGGTGCTCATGCCTAGGGACCAGGGTCGCTAGGCGGCCAGGAGCTCGCGGGCGCCGGTGAGCTGGCGGCGCAGAACCAGCAGGTGCCGGGGATCGGTGGCCGGTTCGTCCACGCCGCTGGCGCCGCAGGCGAGCAGCCAGGCCGCTGCCTGAACCCGGTGCCAGCCCAGCGCCCAGCGTTCGGCTGGCAGGCCGCCGCGGTCGGCGAGAGCGTCCGGGTGCCCACCGCTGCGCGGGTACTGCTCAATGAGCCCGCGGGTGCGGGGCGGGTCAGGGGGCCGCCGCAGACCACTCCACGCGGCGAGATCCAGCAGACCCGGCCCAGTGAACGCCATGGCGAAATCGAGCAGGTGCCCTCTGGCGTGGCCGATGTGCAGCGCGGAGGGATGCAGTTCCCCGTGGCAGGGCCCGAACGGTGGCCGCTCGGCGCCGGCGGCGCGAGCCGGGGCCATCCGGTCGAGGGCGACGAGGTGGCCCAGGAGATCACTGGCATCGGTCAGCCGGCCGGTGGCCCGGAGTTGCTCGAGGCAGGCCAAAGCCTGACCGGGAAGGGCGGCGAGGCCGGCCTCACCCAGCCGGTCGAGCCAGGGAGCCGGGTGGGTGCGGTGCAGGTGCACGGCGGCTGCCACCGCGTCCTGCTCAGTCGGCGCACGACCCGGGTCGCCGAGATCCTCCAGGATCATGCCGAGCATCCCGTCGAGCACGGCCGCCGCGTGCACCAGCGGCACCGGCACGCCCTGCGCGGCCACGTGGACGAGCACCCGGTGCTCGCCGGTGAACGGCCTGCGGGCGTACTTGAACACCACGGTTGACCCGCCGGCCAGGCGCAGTCGCTCCACACCGGAGAGCCGCCACACCCGGATCGGCTCCCGGCCGGTCACCCTGGGCAGGCCGGCCTCGGCGGCCAGGCGGGCCACCAGCCGCGATACCGTGGCCTGGTTCACCCCGCGCTCGCACGGACGCTCTTCAGTACCTGGTCGAGCCGCGCGGACATGCTGGCCGGCACCGTACCGGCCCCGGTGTCACAGAATGCCCGGAAGTGCGGCAGGAGCCGGAGCAGGCTAGGCCGGGCGGCGAAGAAGCCGGTCACATCACCGGATCTCTCCGCCCGTCGCGACAGTGACGTCAATGCCACGATCTTGTCGGCTGTCGAGGCCAGCAGCACGGGCAGGTCCTCAACGGCGGTGATCGGGTTTTCGGTGTCGAGGGCGTGATGCTCGGCCTCCAACGCCCGCACGATCCGTACGACCTCGCGCCCGTAACACCGTTCCAGAACGACATCGAGATCGAGGTCCGGCGGCGCGAGCTCCGGGGCGTCATGGAGCAACGCGGCGGCGATCAGCTCGGGGGCCGGGTCGGCGACATGCTCGCCGAGCGTGACGGCCACCCGTGCGGCGTGGGCCAGCGCGGGCCGGTCGTCGATGACGTGTCCCGCGCACCACTGCCGCGCCTGGCGCAGTGCCTGCTCGACGAGCGGGTGACGCGGTGGGGACAGCACGGTCGGCATGTCGGTCCTTCCCGGTAACGTGACGTGGTGAGCGCTCCGCTGCCCCTCTGGTGTGCGGACAGCTGTGTGGTGTGCCCTGCGCGGAAGCTGGGGCCGGGCCAGTTCGATGTCCTGGACCGGCCGGCCCGCGACTACC
>JBOHFG010000479.1:0-1637 GCA_050699575.1 Pseudonocardiaceae bacterium | reverse complement strand
TTTTCGTCTTTCCTGTAGGAAACTCTCATGGTGGAGCCGAGCGGTTGCCGGGAACTGGCCTCTATCGGAGGTATAGGGGTGGCTCGACCAACAGCCGGCCGAGGTCCTTTCATTTTCCCTGAGTTGTACGATGTGTTGTATGATTCTTCGGCAGTGACCGCAGAACCGGTCCTCGCCGGCTATGACGAAACAGCCGCGCCGGCACCGCTTGCAGATCTGCCAGCTCATCCGGGCCCGCTCACGGCGCATTCTCCGGAGCCGGTCTCGTTCCCGCCTCCAGGTTTGGAATCGCTGCCACATCCGCACTGTTACTTACCTCCCGACGCGCTTCGCTCACATCCGGGTGTTGGGGTCGGTGGTGCGACCGACCCCCGCGGTATCCGACCTCTCCCGATCAGTCGGACTGATCGGAGGCAGTGATGGTTGGGGGGCCGGCCGCCGGGAGCTCCGGCTGGGAGCCTTCGCACGGGGGGCATGCTCAACCAGCGGGGTGCAGGTGGTGAGTGTCTCAACCGGCGGCCGGGGCTCATGGCGCGCGCTTTGCGCAGCCGGGCGCTTCCCGCTCGCGGCCTTCGCCTCCGCTTAGCCCTGTCAACTTAAGCGACTCGATGAGCGTGTCGAGGTTGGTTTGGATCTCATCGAGTTGGCGGAGCAGTGTGCTAATGGTGGCCAGGTGGGTCGAGATCTGGTGAAGACGGTGGTCAATCACGGCGAGTCTTCCTCGCACGTCGTCATCGGCATGGCCCACCGGCTCACTGGCGGGATCATCGCTCATAGCCGACAAGGCAACAGCAGTTCAGACCGTCACGGTAGGCAAAGCGCAGTCGGTTTGGTGCTATTCCAGGATCGACTATTCGGCGGGTAACTACTCGCTGTTCACAGCGGTCCAGGCGCCTGAGATGATCTCGGGGAGGTGTGATTTTTCGGGTCGCCAGCCCAGCTCGGATTGGATGCGGGTGCAATCGGCCCACAATGTCGCTGGCTCGTGGGCGGCACTGGTGTGTCGTCGTGGGACTACTCGTCCGGTCACTGCCTCGGCGGTGGCGATGACCTCATGCACGCTGCTGGGGCACCCGCTGCCGATGTTGTAGGCACGCCAGGTGCCCGGCTCGCACGCTCCCAGGGCGAGGACGAACGCGCTAGCCATGTCGGCCACGTGCACGAAGTCGCGGACCGCGGTGCCCTCGCCATTGATGACCAGCTCAGGCGCCTTGCCTTGGTGGACGGCCAGGAGTCGGGGAATGAGCCGGGTGGTGTCACGGTCGGGGTGTGCGGGCAGGGCTCCGGCGACGTTGAAGGCGCGCAGGCTGATCGCTCCGATCGCCCACTCGCGGCGAGGTCTGTGGCTGCCTGGTCGGCAGCGAGCTTGCTCGTGCGATACGGGCTGCTCGGTGCCAGCACCGCGGTCTCGCTGATCGGCTGCTCATCCTGCTCGCCGTACACCGCGCAGGTAGAGGCGAGGACCATCCGCCGACCCGGGGCGCTGGCGAGTCTGTCGAGGATGGCCAGAGTGCCGCCGAGGTTGGTGCGCCAGTAGTCGACCGGGTTGCTCCGTGACTTACGGACCTTGGTCAACCCGGCCAGGTGACACACTCCCTCAACCTCAGCGAGCGCTGTGGGCAGGGTCTGGGGTGTGC
>JBOHFG010000478.1:0-4684 GCA_050699575.1 Pseudonocardiaceae bacterium | reverse complement strand
TCGACTTCGACGAACGCGTCCGCGCTGTGACCGGCAAGGCCCCACGGCGGTGACTGCCTCACCGGCTAGCCATCCGACATGCGGATCATCATCCACCGCGAGGACCCCCACCCCGGCGCGCAACTGACGTTGTTTGGCGCAGGGTCCGGCCACGGTGGGCGGGGCCAGACCGGCCTCCGCAGGCTTCAACTACTCGGCAGGCTCCTGTCTCTAAGGATGCGGGCCATTCGGGCTCTGCGGGCTATTCGGGCTTGGCACATCATGCGGGATCCGCGGGCTCGGCGGACTTGGCGGACTTGGCACATCATGCGGGATCCGCGGGCTCGGCGGACTTGGCGGACTTGGCGGACTTGGCGGACTTGGCACATCATGCGGGATCCGCGGGCTCGGCGGACTCGGCGGACTCGGCGGACTCGGCACATCATGCGGGCTCGGCGGGCTCGGCGGACTCGGCACATCATGCGGGCTCGGCGGACTTGGCGGACTTGGCACATCATGCGGGATCCGCGGGCTCGGCGAAATCGGCGAAATCGGCGAAATCGGCGGAGCCTTATCGCCGTGCTGCTCCGGTGGATTCTGCTGGACGTGTTGGTCCTGGTTGTTCGTTACGGCCGTCTGACCTTCTCTTTCCTTGAACACCACCCCCCGGCAGCTGAACTCACCGGGATCATGATACTGCTTGCAGGCCCACTGGCTGTCGTCGTAACGCGGAGGCGGGGCCTGATGGTTTATTCTGGTTCCGTTGCGAACATTAACAAAGATGTAATTGATGATCACCGTTTGAGTCCGGTCGATAACCGTGATCGACGTCGGCGCAAAGTCTTGCCAAGAGTCGCCCACGTAGCTGTCCTGCGAGTTTGACACCGGCCGAGCCAATGGGTTGCCGCTGAAGCACTTGACCTTTGGTTCACCGTAACTGTTGACGAACACCGATGTGCCGGCTTGCAGCACCGCGGGGTAGGCGAAGAAGCGGTTGTCGGCATAGCCATAGCTGGTGACGGCGGTGTCCGAGCGCAAGACCACCGGGGTCAGGCTAGTCACATAAGCAGGGATGTCCTGGGGTTGGAGCCCCAACGCAGTCGCCCAAGCCGTCGCCTTGGTCGGGTCGGCCGCGAGATTCGCGACCAAAGTCTGCGCGTCGCAGCTGGACTTGTCACCTGTGTCGGCGAACAGTCCGGGGGTGTCACCCGAGAACTCACCTCCGGTATTGGCGGGCGCCTTGACGTTCAACAGGTCCTGGCCAACTGGGGACATGAACGGGTTCGTACCCGCTGACGAGGTGGGCTCAAGGCGCACCTGCGTGGCCGTAATACTCGGACCGGCGGCTGGGCTGGGGCCCCGCCCGAGCCAGAGTGCGCTACCCCCCACCCCGGCGGCCAGCGCGACTACCGCGACCGCAGCAGTTATGACCTTGGAGCGTACCGAGCTTCCGCGATTGTCACCGTCCGGTGCCGGTTGTCTGGCCCCCGCCGGTCCCCATCCGCCCTCGTCCACGGCCCGCCTCCGATCGCCCTCACCACTAGAGTGCGCCGCGCGACGGTGCCGCACTAGTGATGGCGCCGACGTTGGTCCTTCCGGGCAGCAGGGCCGGTCCCCGAGGGTGCCCGACAGTGCCTGCCCAGCCGGGCATACCGAGGCAGGCTTGCGATGCGTTCAATGAGGTCGATGAGGCATTGCGCGCACTCGTCCAGGCCGAGGCGATGAACTCCTCCGATATCGACGTGGTCTTCGACGCGCCGATGAAGAAATGGTCCTCGCGGCGAAACGCGCCACCGTCAACCTCTATCTCTGCGACATCCACGAGGACCTGCGCAGGCGAGAGCGCAACGACTACGACGAGCGCGGTGCGATCGTCAACCGGCGGCAGCCGCTGCGGCACTTCACGGTGACCTACCTGATCACCGCGTGGACCCAGGCCGGTGGCGCTGCCGCCACCCGAGGACCGGTCGTTCACCGACGTCTGGTCGGCGCTGGGTGGGGAGCTCACACCGTCGCTGGACCTGGTTGTCAGCGCGCCGGTCGCCTGGTAGCGGCCGGCGCCGCGGTGCAGGATCCGCTCACGATCGACTGCGGCGCCTGGCGCGCAGCTTCGGCCTCGCGCCGCTGGGCATCAAGGTGCTGCTGATCGGCCCTGATCCCCGCAACATCGACCTGCGCTTCAAGCAGCTCTACGGGTACCTCAACGACGACGTGACCCGCCGGCGCGCGTCGATCGGTCTCGCGTTCGGCCTGTGCAGGGTACCGGAGGCGTCGGCAGCCGCGATCGCGGTTCGGGGCGGACTCACCGCTGGTCGCCGGTGAACTGATGGTGGTCAACGAACCCCTTGATGCGTTGGGAGCCGAGGGTTAGCCGGGACACGATCCAGCAAGTCCAACAAATAGACTTATTGGGGACGCCACCTGCTGGTGGGTCGCCACCGCACCCGCCGTCTCTGGCGCGATCACCCAGTGCAAGCAGCTCGACCAGGTTCGAACCGATATCGCCGAGGCTATCGAGATCCAAACCGGCGTAGCTCCCGATTCCGCCAGCATCACAGTTGAGTGGAGCGTTCCTGGCGAGGCGGGCAACGCCGCCGAACGGGCCCGTCAGCTACGGAAGAAGGCTGAGCAGATCTCACGGAGGAGGCTGGCCGGTCGACTCGTCACGCCGTGTACCAGCTTTATCGTGCGGGCTTCGCGCTGCGAGATATCGGCACCTGACCGGTATCTCCTACCAGCGCGCCCAACAGGTCATCCAGCAGCGGTAGGCACTCGACCACACCAGTCGACTGAGCGAGGTTGGACCGATTCGAATAAGTACGCTTTGCCCGGATTTTCTCCAGCAGAGCGTTCTCCAGATGGCGCCGCAAGCTTTTCCATGAAATGCGTCGAATCGACGTCCAAACGATTAATCCGGTGCCAGACGATCGGCATCAACGCTTCCCTCACGGGCCAAGGGGCCGCTGGCCTGCCCGGCAGGCTCCCGGCTGCGGTGGCCCGGCGTGGTGACTATCTTTGCGGAAAACCGTGACGGCCGGGGCGAGGGTGGGTGCGGACATGGCGCAGGCCATGAAGAGCAGGGAGTTCGGTGACAGGGGCTTCCTGCGGCGGCTGACGCTGGCCACGGCGTGGGGCGAGGGCCTCGACGGGTTCGACCTTGGGGTGCTCAGCGTGGCGCTGGTGCCGCTGTCAAAGGAGCTCGGGATCTCGCCGGTGTGGGCTGGTCTGATCGGGGCGTCGTCGCTGATCGGCATCTTCTTCGGCGCACCGATCGGGGGTTTCCTCACCGACCGGTTCGGCCGCAAGCAGCTGTTCCTGATCGACATCTGCCTGTTCGTCGTCCTCGGCGTGCTGCAGGCATTCGTCACCGAGGGGTGGCAATTGTTTGTCGTGCGGCTGCTGCTGGGTATCGCCATCGGGGCCGAGTACTCCATCGGCTCGTCGATGCTCTCGGAGTTCGTGCCGGCGCACGGACGTGGCCGCCGAGTGTCCTACATGCTCGTCTTCTGGTACGGCGGCTATCTGGTCTCGGTGGCGGCCGCCTACGGCCTGCTGGAGGGCCTGGGCTGGAGCTGGCGCTGGACGCTGGCCATCAGCGCGATCCCGGCGCTGGTCGTGCTGGGACTGCGCATCGGGCTGCCCGAGTCACCGCGCTGGCTGATGCTGCACGGGCACACCGACGAGGCCCGCGCGATCATCGACTGCTACCTTGGTGGCGAGAAGCACCTAGCCGAGGCCGACTACGGCTCGGACACCCGCAACGAGGCCGGCTGGCGGCAGCTGTTCGCCCGGGGGATGCGCTCGCGCACCTTCTTCGTCAGCACTTTCTACATCTGCGTGGTGACGCCGTATTTCGCGATTTTCACCTTCGCCCCGAAAGTATTCGAGTCGCTGAAGCTGAACGAGATGGCCGGCACGATCTTTGCCAACAGCATCGCGTTCATCGGGGCAATCGCCGGCATGCTGACGATCGAGCTCATCGGGCGCCGCAAGCAACTGATCGGCCCGTTCTGGGTCATGGCGGTGGCGTTGCTGGTCATCGGGCTATGGGCCGGTGCGCCACCGGTGGCGCTGGTCGGTGCCTTCGCAATCTTCGCGTTCTGCAACGCCCTGACCGGCAACCTCACCGCCGTGTACCCGATCGAGGTGTTCCCGACCGACGTGCGGGCCACCGGGGTGGGCATCGCCAACGCGGTCAGCCGGAGCGGGGCTGCGGCGGGCACGTTCCTGCTCCCGATCGGGATCGAGACCATCGGCCTGCCGTGGTGCATGGTGATCGGGGCAGCGATGTGCGTGATCGGCGCCGGGGTGTCCCAGCTGCTCGCCCCGGAGACCACCGGCAAGTCGCTGAGCCACACCGGCCTGGTCGCCGCGATCTCGCCGGAGATCGCCCCGGCGTAAGGTGGCGTCGAGAGTGAATCCGGTGAAATGGCCGGAGTCCGGCGACTAGCGGCAAGACTGTCGCCGGTTCTGCCTATTCTCGACGGGTGGCGCAGCTTCGGGTCGAACGAGCGGGTATCGCAGATGCCGGCGAGTTGCTCACCTTGCAGCGCGCGGCGTATGTGACCGAAGCCCGCCTTTACCTCGATCCAGAACTCCCGGCCTTGACACAGAGCCTCGCCGAGCTGGTCGACGAGTTGCGCTCGGCGCTGGCGTTGAAGGCGGTGGTCGACCACCGGATCGTGGGGGCCGTTCGAGCCCGGGT
>JBOHFG010000477.1:0-2917 GCA_050699575.1 Pseudonocardiaceae bacterium | reverse complement strand
GGCCTGCCCAACCAGCTCAACTACGCCGCTGAGGCGTTCTCCTGGGGTGGTGCGCCGGAGGCGGCGCACGCGGAACGATTCGCCCTGGAATCGCTGGACGCTTACTCCGCGACCTTCCCGGGTGGTTTGTTCCGGAATGAAGCGACCGCCCGCTGTGCTCTTGCGATTGCCCGGCTGGCCCGCGGCGAGGTCGAGGGCGCGGTGGAAGCACTCGGCCCGGTGCTGGCGCTTCCCGCAGCTTACCGCGATCACACCATCGTGACCGCGGTGGAGCGGGTGCGCACCGCGCTCAGCACCATGAAGGACCCCGGCCGTCACGTCATCGACCTGGCCGGTGCCATCGAAGCCTTCACCACCGAACGCCTGACATTACCGAAATAACCACTCGTGACCGGGTCGCTGCATTCCTTACTGCCTCGGCGGCGGTCGCGTCAGTTGGCGTCGCCCCAGCCGCTGGCCAGGTCGGCCATCGCGCGGGCCACCAACGTTCTGGCTTCGGCTCCGTACACCGCTGACTGCTGGAGCTGCTTGAACATCGTCGCGTAGAGCCGGACTTCGCGAGGCTGGGTGACCTCCAGACTGGCCGTGGGTGTTTCGACGCCGACCATCGAGTCGTCATAGATCCAGAAACCAACGGACGTGAATGTCATGCGAAGTGCCTCTGCGGGATGATGCCGAGGCTGACCCGTGGCAGTGACATCAGACCGAGCACGCGATCGAGCTGGCCGGTCATGGTATCGAGATTCCCCACTCGTGTCCGAATCGCTTGCTCTTCGAGCACGATTATGAAGCGGCGATTGCCGGAGTAGACGATGCGCTGCCACTCCATGCGGGTCTCGACGGCGGCGTCGAGGTCGTTCGGGGTATCCAGGAAATCGATGAAGTATGACAACATCGCCGCTGAGTACTCGGCCGTCTGGAAGAGCCCGGGGATGATGTTGTGCTCGTAGATCCGGAACAGCTTGGTGCGTTCATAACGCGGCACAGACGACAGCATGAGGCGCTTCATGCCAGCACGTGTCTGTCGTCGCCACTCCACATACATCGACTCGATGGTACGAGCGGAGGTGATCAGGTCGGAGACCTGGTCTTCGGCACGGCAGGTGCGGCACCATGCCTTGATGTTCTCCTCGGAGGGCGTCTGACCGCCGTTTTCCATGCGACTGATCTTCGTGTAGTGGCACCCGATATCGACCGCCAATGCTCGTGCAGTGAGACCCGCTTCGCTGCGGATCTCACGAAGACGGACGCCAAGAGCTTCCCGGGCCTGCTTAGCCGGGCTAGGCCGGCCGGTACTCACTGTGGGTGATGGATAGCTTCCACACTTCCTCGAACGATGTCCGACACAACTTGATCGTGCCACGGTCCGACGTCGTGTGGCGATCCACCACGAGCCCGCTGGCAGCGAAGATCAGGAAGACCACGACCTCGTCGTCGAACAACCAGAAGTCGTTGCCTGGTAGCGCCACCGTGGACACGCGACTTCGCGGAACCCAACGAATGTCCTCACCGGCCTCAACGAACAGTGGGGTGTCCTTCAACGCCCACTTCTGATAATCGGAGATTGGCTCTGAGACGATACACGCCCGCCGGAACACATAGTTCCCATTCTCAGTAATATGCACGATGGGTGGGATAAAGTTCACTACATCGCCGCTGAGCCCGTCCTCAGCGAGGTGCGCACTGCCAGGCAGTCGGGTCTGTCGATCCCGTGGCCGGGCCGTCCGCTGTCCGTCGTGGACAGGGCGACCCAGGCTGGGGCCGCTTGCACTACGGTGAGCCGGTGACAGCGTTGTGGTCATTCGATGAGCAACCTCGCACCGGTGACCCGCTACGGCCCGGGGCCGCGCCGGCGGCGATCCGGGACGCGCTGCTGGCCGAAGACCAATCGGTGTTCGACACCGCCTACCAGCGCGCGCTCGCCGCAGCCCGGGAGGATCTCGACCTCACCGACCTGTTCCGGTGCCTGGAGCACTGGCGACGGATCGCGCTGCTCCAGCGTGACCCCGGCCGGTTCACCTCAGTCGCCCGACGCGCCGCCGAACGACTGACCGGCCAGCCGGTGCCGGACGACGAGCCACTGGCACGGACCCGGCGCCGCGCCGGCCTGTAGCCAGTGTATCGGGTCACCACCGACGAACAGTCCCAGCCGCAGATCGACACGCTCCCACCGGAGGCGTTGGCGCCGTTCGTCGAGGCCCGCGTCGTCTTGGAAGTCCAACCGTGGGGCGGCGACTCGCTCAATGACGACAACCCCGACGCGCCGGTGCGGTCGCTCGCCTTCGGCCCAGCCCACCAGGGCTTGGTCACCTACCTGATCCTGGAGCGCCAGCGCCGCGTCGACGTGCTCGACGTGCTATGGGTGGGCTGACCCGTACTACTCGCGTCTCCGAGCTGCTGGGCAGGCATTCAGCAGCCCACCGCAGCGCCAGGTCCGATTCGACGACGTTGTCGTGTCCAGTGCGCCCGTGATCGAGAACTTCGCCGAGGCCCAACGCTCCAGCAGGAGCCTCGCGCAGCAGTGCATCGTTATGCTTTGCCGGCCAGATATCATCGAGCGCGCTCGCCAGGCACCCCATCCCCGAACCCGTGCCCTGCTCGATCTGCTCGCCGCCGAGACGACTTACGACGACGCTGACGACCCGCGCTTTATCTTGCCCAGTGACTCCGATCGGCGCGGCAGGCGACTCGACGAGCTGGAAGTGCCAGCACTTGGACCAGGGCTGTCCACGTCGGCGGGGCTGTCCGGCCTGCTCCGGCGCGAACGTCAGAGCAGCGAGGAGATCCTGCACCATCAGGCCCGTATGACCAGTGATGGGGAGTCGGTACAGGCCTCCTGCGAATTCGAACCCGCACCGAAGCCCAGCGAATAATCTTGGCGGAGATGGGTGTGATCAGCTATGGGAGCGGACCCACT
>JBOHFG010000476.1:0-33819 GCA_050699575.1 Pseudonocardiaceae bacterium | reverse complement strand
AACTCAACAACACCTCACCACACACCACCGCCGTAGCATCAGGCGTACGCCTCACCTGCGCCTCAAACAAATCCGGAACAGTGGCCGGGGGGATGTCGTGGTCAGTGTCATTAAATGTAGTAAGAATACGGTATCGCTCAGTATCGGCGAGGAGGGAAAATTCACACAACGGCAGGCCTGGATCCGCGGCTACGCCCTCCAGGAGAATTTTGAGATGGCCGACCATCCGTTCGATCGTGGCAGCGTCGAACAGCTCGGTACTGTACTCGACCAAGCCATCCAGCGTGCCATCCATTTCCTCGAAACTAACGACGATATCGAAGATTGCCGACGACCTTGGCACGCTAACGTCCGAAACGTGCAGACCGGTGAAACCCGATAATTCTCGTTTCTCGTCCTGCAGTACCATCATGACGTCGAACAATGGGTTGTGACTGACGTCGCGCTCGGGATGAACCGCCTCGACGAGTCGCTCGAAGGGCATGTCATCGTGAGCAAATGCGTCAAGCGCGACGTCGTTCATGAAATTTAGGAACTCGCTGAAGGTCTGCGACTCGTCCACTTGCGCGCGCAATACCAGGGTGTTGACGAAGAAGCCGACGATTCTCTCCAACTCGGCTCGATTACGGCCTGATACGGCGGTGCCGAGGGCAACGTCGCGCTGACCTGAGTATCGGGCGAACAGCACCTGACAGGCAGCCATCAGAGTCGTAAAAAGCGTCGTGTTCGCAATGCGGGTCAATTCGTCGAGCTGGGCGACCACCTGGGGCGATATGATAAATTTGTGCAACGCGCCAGCAGAGGTGCGAACTGCCGGGCGCGGCCGATCCGTCGGCATTTCCAGCGGTGAGCTGCCGGCGAGCTGCCGTTGCCAGTAGTCGAGCTGTTCCTGAAGTGCCGAGTCGGCCGATTGCGTGCGCTGCCATACAGCAAAATCTCCATACTGCAACGATAACGTCGCCAGTGCGGCCTCTTCGCCGCGCAAAGCTGCGTCATAAAATGTGCCCAGATCTTCGCGCAGCACCCCCATGGACCAACCATCAACAACGATGTGGTGCGCGCTAAGCAGCACTACGTGCTCATTGCAAGAAAGACGGATCAGCAAAGCCCGGAACAGTGGCCCCCGCCGAAGGTCGAAGGGTCGGGACGACTCTTCGTGCAGCACCCGCTCCAGCTCGTTCGTTTCTCGTCCGGATGGCCCAGACAGGTCCACCAGCGGCACCGGTAGCGGATACACCGGATGCACGACCTGAGTTCCCTTGCCGTCCACCTCGTCGAAAGTGGTCCGCAGTGACTCGTGACGCACCAGCAGCGCATGCAGGGCACTGGTGAGGGCTGGCACGTCGAGCGGACCCATTAGGCGCAGGGCAATCTCGCAGTTATACGCCGGGTCACCCAGTCGCAACTCATTGAGGAACCACAACCGCTGCTGCGAGAAGGACAGTGGCAGCGGGCCGGTGCGCTTGACCGGAGGAATCGTGTCCTGCTCGGACTGGCCCGACAACCTACGGCGCAACAGTTCCTGTAGATGAGCAGGCAACGCTGACAAGCGGTTCTGGTTCAGGGATGTCATTGGTTAAATCCTCACTTTTGCGCGCCATTTTCGGTACCAGCGAAAAATAGTTCAAGTTCACTCAGAATCTTTTCTTCGACCAGCTCGGCCAATACGGAAATTGTGCGCGCGGTCTGGACATCTCGCGGTGTCAGGGTGACACCAAAGGCCGCCGTCACTCGGGAAATTAGTTGGAGCCTGCGGAGTGAATCGCCGCCAAGTTCGAAGAAGTTGTCCTTTATTCCAATTCGTTTGATGCTTAGCACCTCAGAGCAAATCTCTACCAACACGGTCTCGGCCTCCGTGCGCGGTGGCACATAATTAGTGCCCACCCTCCCAAACTCTGGTGCTGGCAACGCTTTGCGGTCCAGCTTTCCGTTGCGGTTCAAGGGCAACTCGTTCAGCACGACGAACGCCGAAGGCACCATGTATTCCGGCAACCGCGCACGCACAAACTCCCGCAGCGGCCCGATCAGTGCGCCAGTGCCACGCTCAGTAATCGGGGTGTTCGTCCACGACGACAGTGGAATGTCAGCTGTGCCGGTGGGCGTGTAGAGGTCGACGGGAACCGTTGACGGTGTCGGGGCCGGGTCGGCGAATACGACGTCCACGGCATGGAGAGCGGTTGCCGACCAGGTGACGCCCACCCAGTAGCCGCACCGGTGGCCGAGTTCATACAACGCCTCCGGATCCACAGCCTGCGCCGTAGCGGAAGGTTCGGGCCGCGCCCCGTTGGGGGTATGCAGCTGATCCAGCAGCTCGGTTAGAGGGCCGCCGGTCTGTAGCGCGTGTGCCAGAGCGGCCTCGTACACGACCCGGTTGTTGGGCACAGTGGTGATCCTTAGCTGAGCGGGGCGGGTAGCGCTCAGATAGTCGCCGAGTGCCGGTAGTCCACCGACCTGCTGGGTCCAGTCCAGCCTGGGTGCTTGGCCCAGTGTCATCGTGGTGATGGGGTTTTTGTGCAGCACGACGTCGTAGCGGTAACGGGTCAGCTCGTTGTGATGCCGGCCGCGTTGGATCTGGATGTCTACCCCGCCAACGTCGCTGACGGTGCGCCCTAACACCGTGAAGAACTCGGGGTCGATTAGCAGTTCTTTTTCCTTGAGCACGGCCTGGTCGACCGCCCGGTGCAGCGCCGACAGGTCCTTCGAGTCCGTGGCTTGGTGCAGCTGCACGGCGGTGGCCAGCGGACGCAGCAATCGCAGGTTGCGGACGTCACCGATAAACACCGCCCCGCCCGGGGCGACTAGGTGCAACATGTAAGTGAGCACGTCGACCAGATAGTCGGTGGTGGGGAAGTATTGCACGATGGAGTTGAGGATCACAGTGTCGAACAACCCGACCGGCAGCCCGTCGGTGTCGTGCGCGGGCTGGGTGCGCAGCACCACCCGCCCGGCCAGCTCAGGATCCTGCTCGACATGACCGGCCAGAGCGTTGATCACCGGGGCGGAGAAGTCGGTCGCCCAATAGGTCTCACACTGGGATGCCAGTTGGGACAGCAGCAGTCCAGTGCCAACACCGACCTCTAACACCCGCCGGGGCTGTAGTGACCGGATCCGCGCGACAGTCTGCTCCCGCCACTCCCACATCTGCTCCAGGGGAATCGGTTGACCGTCATAACTGCTATTCCACCCGGTGAAATCCTGCCCAAACACCACCGAGTCAGACAATTTGTAAAGCGAATCATAGAGTTGCGCCCACTCACCAACCTGGTCCTGCTCCACCTGATGATTACGGCTTTGACCGGTGTCATCCGCCACTACATAAGCCACCAACCGCTTATCGTCGTCCCGATCCTGGCGGGCGATGACTGCCGCCTGCGCGACGTCGGGGTGTGCGGAAAGCACGGTTTCGATCTCTCCTGGCTCGATCCGGAAACCCCAGATCTTGACCTGCTCATCGGCCCGGCCCAGAAACTCCAGTTGCCCATCGATTGTCCAGCAGACCCGGTCTCCGCTGCGGTACATCCGCGAACCCGGCGCCCCGAACGGACACGCCACAAACCGCGCCGCAGTCAGTCCCGGGCGTTTGAGATATCCCCGGGCCAACCCCAGTCCGGCGATATACAACTCACCGGCGACACCCACCGGTACCGGCCGCAGACCACCATCAAGGACGTACACCCGGGTGTTCCAGATCGGCCGCCCAATGCGCGGTGGAGTGCCATCCGGAGTCAAGGGATCTGTCCAGGTCGCTACCACCGTCGACTCCGTGGGCCCATATGAGTTGATCATTTGACGATTCGGGGCCCAGTGCGCCACCAACTCCGCTGAACACGCCTCCCCGCCCACAATCACCGTGCGGAACCGCGGCAACCCCGAGCGCGCCACGTCGTGAGGGACCGTGGCCAGAGCAGCCGGTGGGACCAACGCATGCGTCACCCGATACTGGGTCAATAACTGCACCAGCTGCTCGCCCAGCACTGGACCCGGTGGTGCCACCACCAACACCGCCCCCGCAGGAAGCGACATACACAACTCCAACACCGAGGCGTCGAAGCTCGGTGAGGACAATGCCAACACTCGGTCCCCCGGCCCCACCGCATACCGCGCTATCTCCGCGGCCGAAAAACTCGCCAACCCCACATGCGAGACCACCACCCCCTTAGGCTGCCCCGTTGACCCTGACGTGTAAATCACATACGCCGGATGCTCCACTACCAACAGCGATATTCGATCCGAAGCACTCACTGCCCGATCTGGCAACCCACTCAACACGGAGCACGTCTCCGGATCATCGACAGCGAGCACCGGCACACCATCGGGACACGACAACTGCGACGAGATCCCCGTCGACGTGAGCACCACTACCGGTCGCACATCAGTCACCATGGACGTGATCCGCCTCGGCGGGTATGTCGGATCTACCGGAAAGAACGCCCCACCCGCCTTTGCCACCGCCAACAGCGCAACCACCAACTCCACCGACCGCGGCAACACCAACCCGACCAACCGCTCCGGCCCCACACCTCGCTCGATCAGCAAATGAGCCAACCGATTCGCCCTGACCTCCAACTCCACGTAAGATAGCGTGACTCCATCTGAAATCATGGCCATCGCATTCGGCGTTCGCCGAACCTGGTCCTCAAACAGCTCAGGCAACGTTCTCGCCGGGATCTCGTGGCCAGTGTCATTCCACTCCACCAACATCTGGTACTGCTCGGTTTCGGACAGCAGGTCAATTTGGCCCACCGCAATCGTGGAATCCGTGGTCGCCACGTTTAGTACCTGGATCAGGCACTGTGCCATCCGCTCGATGGTGGTGGCGTCGAACAGATCGGTATTGTACTCGATCTCCACGTTCAGGAAGTCTTCTTGCGGCTGAAAATCTACAACAAACCGCACTGTGAGATCCGCGGAAATTAGAACGGATGCGCGGTCACACGTCACCAGTACGCGCGCCAGTTCAGGTTTCAGACCCAATTTCTCGATAAGGTACGTAAACGGTAGATCGGAACGTGTAAAAGCGGCCGCCATAGTAGCCCGTACTTCGCGCACGAAGTCCGCAAACGATGTCGAGTCCTTGATCCGCGACCGCAGCAGCACAGAGTTCCCCTGCTCCGGCCCCGGGGTGGCCACAATGATGTCTTGCTGGCTTGTGTAGCGCGCCAGCAGAATCTGAAGGGCGGACACCTCGATGTCGAACAGCGAGACGGCTTGCTGGACGCTTACTTCCTGCATCTGCACGGTGAGGTCCATTGGCACCTCGAACACGTGCGCAGCGGTGATCGAATCCATGTCACGGGAGCGCGAGTGATTGATCGGTAGCTCCAGCACCGATGCGGTGTCGAGCTGGGTTCGCCAGTACTGAAGTTGTTCCGCGAACGATGAGATTAATCGGCCTGGACGATCAGGAAATTTATCAATCCGCAAGAACCCGTCGTAGACAGTCATGAACCCTTGGACCTTTCAAGTGTGGTGACCGAACGTCTACTAAACGACACCCATCGACATCCCGGTTCGCACGTAAGGGCACCGGCGGCCTACGTACATGTTGACCTGAATTCGTTCAAACTCTCCGGTAGCCGAATCTCGCAGAAAGCGCCCAAAGCGCGTCGATGGTTGGTCCCGGGTCGCGAAACTGAGATCATCGAACAAGACCAAGTCTGTTCGGACGTCACCGTTGATCAGGCTGAGGGCACCGGTATCGGCGGCCACGACCGACCACTCGATGGCCCCATTCAGGTAGCTGCCCGCACAGCCTGGTGAGTACACCGTCGACCGTCCCAGCACTTCGCTATGGGAATAGTCCTTGATGAGCAGACCCGCCGCACGCAGCTCGCCAACCAGCTCATCCCACATGTCGGCGCCGACGTTCGCGTTGCTGTTGAAAGCGACGACACAGCCGCTGGCGGGGTCGATCCGGACGTTGGATACCGTTCCGGTCAGCCGGCCGAGGTGGCCCACCCAGGCGGTGTCTGCCGTTCCGAACAATGCCAGACCCAAGCCACTTCCGTCGGCCCATCCGATCGGTTCCGCGTTGGGGACCGCGTGCCGCATCTGTTTGGCGTACTCGGTCGGCAAAAGCGCTGGTGTATGACCATCGAGCTGAATCAGCCCCAAAGCCACGAGATCCACAGCGCTCATTGCCAATCCGCCTGCCGGGGCCAGGGCGAGCGGCAACGATTGGCTGACGGGCCGAATCCTGCCGACGGCCGTGTTGACCGAGTGACCCGTGGCGAGCGGGCGACGCCCAGACACGCCGACAAACCTCGGCTCGATTCCCAGCGGCCTCAACAAGATCGATTCCATGGCATCCCACCAGGTCATGCCGGTAATCGTCTCAATCAGGTGGCCGACCAACACGTATCCCATGTTTGAGTAAGAGAAGCCGGTGCCAGGTGGTAGAACCAGGTTCTGAGGGACGCAGTGGTCCGACACATAACGCCGTAGGGAAGCGGTGAGCACCCCCTCCGAGCCAGGTCCGTCGGCGAAGCCCCCGGTGTGGCTCAGCAACTGCAGGAGGGTGAGCTCGTCTCCAAGGCCGCCCAGTTCGGGCACGTGTTCACCAAGCGGCGCGTCGAGTTCGAGATCCCCGTCCGCGACGAGGATCATCGCCAGAGTTGCCGTGAATGTTTTGGCGATCGACCCGATAGGGAAGGCGGCGTCCCGGGTAACCGGGCGCCCTGTTTCATACTGTAGCTCCCCCACTTCGACTGCAATCGTCACGCCACCATGGTGGATGGCGAGTTGAGCGCCCGGAACCTGGTGTTTCCGCGCCAACGCGGAGAGTGTGTTGGACAGGCGATAAGGGTCTAACTGCGGCCCGAACTGCGCTTTCTTGCGGCATCGCGGCACCTCATCGACAACGAGGCGACTTTTGGTGCTGGCCTCGTACTGTGGATCATGCCGTGGACTGATCACGGCCACGTCTCCCACCACAATCTCCTTTCCTCGGAGGGCATGTGGTGCGCATCGGACCGCTGTAGGGCACCCCGCCGCCTGCGGTTCCGGTGATGAACGGCGCACCTGCTGCGCGTCCATCACGACACCTCCTCCTTGAGACGGCGGCTGTGCACGCCTCGGAGACGGACACTACGGATCCACTCTTTCGAGTATCTTCGCGTGCGCTTAGCAAGTCATTAGGTCGAAAAAGCGACGGGCATGCAGCCGTTCACCCACTTGGCAACCAAGTAATCGCGTT
Source organism: Pseudonocardiaceae bacterium (assembly GCA_050699575.1). GTDB lineage: Bacteria > Actinomycetota > Actinomycetes > Mycobacteriales > Pseudonocardiaceae. The sequence goes on along the minus strand of JBOHFG010000476.1, from coordinate 26,624 downwards.
AGGTAGTCGACGTGTACGGCTGATGACGAACAGTGGGTACGGTTACTTCAGCGATCCCAAGTGGTAACCGGCGGCTATGGCTAAGGGGTGTGCTGTGGATGTCGTCGCGAGATCGTCTCGGGCAGCGGGCTCGGTGGGACGTCGATCTCCACCATCCGACGGACGTAGGTCTGATAGTGACGGCGAGCCTCGCCAAGACGGCCCGCGTCGAGCAGGAACCTCACGAGAGTGAGATAGGCCTCTTCGTCGTAGCAGTCGTACTCAAGCAGGCGCAGGGTGTAATGCACGACCGCGTCGGTATCACCTGCGGCGCGCCGACGAGCGGACAGTGCTCGAAGCAGCGCGATATGAGTGGCCCGGACCTCTTCGGCCAGTCCGACGGCCCACTCCTGATAGGGATCCTCTTCGAGGAAATTCCCGGTATGGGCGGCAATGGCGGCCTCGAGTCGCGCGGTCGTATCCGGCTCTTTCGCCCGATCCGCGTCAAGGGCGGCGGTAGCTCGAGCGAGGAAGTCCTCGACGTCGACACTGACCTGGGTACGGCTCAACGACACCGCGCCGTCGGTGGTGACCAATGGATCTTCGCCTGCCGGGCAAGGCTGTAGCACATCGCGGACCGTGGACAACAGCACGGACAGCCGGTTGCCGGCCACCGCCGGCTCCACCCCCGGCCACAACAGCTCCATCAGCTGACCACGAGGGGTCGACCGGCGCCGCGCAACCAGGATCTTCAGCAGATCGCGAGCTTTTTTCGACTTCCACACGATATGCGGAACCGGGAGCCCGTCGTGGATCACGCGGAACACTCCGAGCGTCTGGATGGACGCCGCGGGTGCTGAACGGACCAGCACGCCTAGCGGTCCGGCCGCCCGCCTCGACTCGACATCGACGCCGTAATCGTGGAGCACCTGCTCCGCGAGGTAGGCGTCGAGACGGGGAAGGGGCGCGCCGATGCGAGCGGCCACGACTCTGGTCACGGCTTCCTCAACCCGGCAGCCCGTCTCCCGCCAGATGTCGATCGCCTCTCGAAGCGGTGTGGGACTCACGGCAGGATCGCTGGAGGCCAGCACGCTCAAGTTGATTGCCTCGGCCAGCCCTGGGTTGTCTCGCCGTTGACGCGCGGCCACGGTAGCCCGATCGGCATATGTCGAGGCACGCTGCCGGTCACCGCCCATCAACTCGACCCACCCTCGGGTGAGGGTTGCCGGGACCTGGCGAAGGTTCTCGCCCAATTCCACCGCCCGGGCCGCAAGCTCTCGAGCGAGCTCCAGGTCATCACCCGCGTTAAGGCACGCGAGACCAATCAGCGCCGAGCTGAGGCCGAACACATCATGGGCTGGTTCAGCCAGCGCCAGGGCCTCCTCGTATGCCGCCCGGGCGCGAACCAGCTGCCCCTTGGTCCGATGCAGATCACCGAGCCCGCACAGTGGCCAGGCCAACCATCGGGAGCCGATGCGTTGGAAGTGCTCGATTGCTGTGGCAAAGTCGCCCGCCGCCGCCTCCAGCATGCCGAGGCGCCCGTGCGCCCGGCCACGGGTGGTCAGCGCATGCGCGAGGGAGAAGGGATTGTCGCATCGCTCGCTGAGGTTCAACGCGATCTCGGCCTCAGCCAGCGCCCGTCGGGGCGCGCCCGCTTCGAACTGGTGAAACGCTCGGCAAGCTCGAATCCACGTCGCCTGGAGCAGGTCGTCGTTCGCCTCGGCGTTACGCAGGGCATCGGTGAAACAGGCGTCGGCTTGCCGCCAGTCGCCCTCGGCAGCGGCGAGCAGCACGAAGAGGTGGTGAACACTGGACCACGCCCGTGGCTCGCCGCACCGCCGGACCGCGGCATCTGCTCGAGCCGCCATCTTCCGCAGCCCCACGAGGTCACCGGTCATCCGGTACGCGCTGCCGGCCAGCGCCAGCACGCGGATCTCGTCGAGCGTGTCCTCCTGGTCTAGCCGGGCCCGCCGGGCCAGCGCGTGAACCTCGCCGAACTCGCCCTGAGCGAAAGCAATCAGGCCGACCCGCCACGCCAACGCCGGCGCTAGATCCGCTCGGTCGTGGCCGGCGCGCTGAAAATGCTGTAACGCAGGCGCCCACTGCCCTCGTACCTGCTGCGCCTGCCCGAGAACTCGTTGGATCCGCGGGTCTTGGAGGTACTCGGCTGGCAACTCGGCGGCCTCCAACACGGCGCCGAGTTCGCCGCTTTCCACGATCGCGCCACCATGATCGGCCAGCAGCGAGGCGCACGCGGCGTGATCACCCGCGGCGTGCAGATGTCGCAGTGCGTCAGCCGCCGCTCCCCGTCCCAGACACTCATGGGCCGCCGTCACATGCAGTGTTTTCCGCTCACTGGAGGACGGCGCCGCCTCGTGCTCGAAGTAGTCACGCAACGGACGCACAAGTGACCACTCTGCGCTGTCCCCTCCGCTGCGCCGCACGAGTCCCTGGCGACTCAGTTCGGCGAGTACGGTAGTCGGGTCGTGGGGCCCGGGCGCGATCTCCGTTGCGGGCCTGATCTCACCGAAGATCGCTAACCTGCGCAGCAGCTGGTGAACCCACTCGGGCGCGGCGCCGAGAACTTCCTCGGCCAGGTAGCCATGAAAGCGCTCTCCCCGGTGGCACAGCAGTTCCACTGCATCGAGACGCTGATCCGCCGAGACTACCCGCAGCATCTCCACAGCGCAGTGCACGGCCGTGGCCCAACCACCCGTACGCTCCCATACCCGTCTCGACAAGCCAGGTGGATCTTTTCCTACGGTCTTGCGCAGGAGCGCCTCGACATCGGCGACGTCGAAGGCAAGATCTGGCGCGTGGATCTCCGAGACAAGACCGCGCCCTTGTAGTCGCTGCAAGGAGAACGGAAGCTCACGCCGGGATATCAGAATCAGACGCAGGCGCTCCGGTGCCCGCCGACACAGATCGTGAACCACCGTCGCCGCGGCACTGTTCGGCGCAAGCTCGTGTAGATCGTCGAGGACCACCACGAGGTCGTGGCTCAGGGCACTCTGCAACCAGCCACAGAGGGCCACCACTAAGTCCGCGTTCAGTGCTGCCGTACCCAGGGCCGGCGCGGGTACCGATACGTGCGCCCGCACTGCCGTGAACAGACTGGCCAGCAGGCGGTCCACATCTCCATCGTGGTCCTCATACCTCAGAGATACGGTCGGGCGGTCGCGCGACCAGGCAGCTACGGCCGTGGTCTTACCCCAGCCGGCAGCACCGATTACCACACAGATCCGGCGCTTCGCAGCGCGGTTCAGCAGCTCGTCAACTGACGAACGCTCGACGTACTCCTGTTTCGCGTGGCCCATGCCGTCCGGGCTCAGGTCCGGTGTCGCACATCGCTCAGCAGGATTCCTGAGTTGAGGCATGTTGGCGACTACCATCGATCTCCGTAACCCGCTCGCCCCTCCTGTCCCTCTAGGAAACATTCTCACCGCACGGCCCAGGTGTCCAGATCCCACCCCCGCAGCTAGGCGGGCCGCCGTGATCACCTCACCGGCACTCTCAGCGGGGGCCATACTGGTCAATCTCCCACTGGATGCTGGTGTCGACGGCGCCGTTGCCCACCGCGGCCAGCCCCGAGGGGAGATGACCCAGCGTGAGCAGGGTTTCGGTCCTCGTACCGAGGTCGAGACGCACCTCGGTGGCCACCGGCGGGTACCCAGTAGCGATGATGGTGTACACCCCTGCCGGCAGGTCGTCGAACACGAACTCACCCTCGACATCGGTGACCACCGAACCGACCACGTGGCCGTCAGCGTCAAGCAGGGTGGTCAACGCTTCGGGCACCGGCGTGCCGGCACTCGCGGTGCGTACGCTGCCCACCAGCTGGATCCGGGCGACAACCTCGACGTCGTGGGTAACGTCTCCATAACCGGGGATGTCCACGCTGCGCGCCACTGGGTGCACGGTGGTGGCTACCACCGTGAGGGTGCATAGCCCCTGCACGAGGCCGGAAAAACTGAATCGGCCGTCGGAGCCCGTGGTGGTCGTGACCACGACATCGCCACGGTTGTCGATGAGGGTGACCACCGCGCCCTCAATGGACTGACCGGACCCGGCGATGTGCACTGTGCCGGACAGGCTGGCACCGGCTTCGGCCAGCACAAAGTCATGGCGCACCGGCGCACTGGCCACCGCGACCAACGCAATACGCGGTTCGTGTGCCGGCACCGCGCAGGTAACCAGGTAACTGCCGCCGCTGGGTGGACCGAGCCGGTAGTGCCCGTCAGCGTCAGAATCGTTGCGGTCCAGTTGCCGGCCGGACAGCTCGGTCAGGGTGAGGGTGGCCCCCGCAAGTGGGGTGTGCTCGCCCTCAATGACCTGTCCGTAGATCACCGGTCCGGGTCGGTGATCTACGGACAGGTCAGCCGCCACGCCCGCTTCAGCAGCGAGCTCGGCCGCGCGAGCTTCGATACCGGATTGGTTACGCAAAGGAATCTCCCGCAGGAAGAGCATGAGCACAAAGGCGAGAAACATCACCCCGGCAGCGACGAAGAACACCCTATCCATTGCATCGGAGAAACCCACCAGGAACGGCCTGGCCAGTCGGGGATCAATGTGTTGCAGGAAGGATGAGTCCTGCAACACGCCGCCGGCATTGCCAGCTCCACCGGCTCCACCCCGGACAGCTTGCAGCACCACGTTGTTTGCGGGGTTGGCGCGGACAACCGGGTCAGCAAGGGCGGACTGGAATTCCGGTGTGGGTGCAATCGTGCGGAACGCGTCGGCGATCGTGCTCCCGGCGGTGGAGAACAGGATCGACAGAAAGACCGCGACGCCCAAGGTGCCGCCCATCTGCCGGAAGAACGTGGCCGAGGCGGTGGCTACCCCCATAACCCGGGCGGGCACCGCATTCTGCACGGCCATGATTAGCGTCTGCAGGCAGCCGCCCAGTCCGAGGCCGAACAGTGCTATGTAGACCTCGGCCTCCACCAGCGAAGTATTTGCCCCCAGACGGAAACCCAACAGCAGTAGCGCAGTGGTCATCAAAGCTGTCCCCAGCACCGGGAGAATCTTGTACCGGCCAGTTCGAGAGGTTAGCTGCCCGGATATCACCGAGGCAACCATGATCCCGGCCATCAAAGGCAGAAGCAGCAGCCCGGCCTTCGTCGGAGACGCTCCTTTGACGATCTGCAGATACTGCGGGATGAGGATGAAGCCGCCAAACATTCCCGTGCCGATGATCAGACTGCCGGCCGATGTCACGCTGAACACACTGTTACGGAACAGGTGCAGCGGTAACAACGCCTCGTCACCGATCCGTCGCTCAGCCATGACGAACCCGATGACACCGGCTGCGGCAATCCCGTAACAGGCGAGCGCACGCGCCGAGTCCCAACCCCAGTCTCGGCCCTGCTCAGCCACGATGAGAAGGGGTACTACCCCGACAGTGAGTGCCAGTGCACCAGGCCAGTCGATGCGGTGCTCGCGGCGGGTGTGCGGGATATTGAGCACCCGGGCCACGACGACCAGCGCGGCTGCGGCGATCGGGACGTTGACCAGGAACACCCACCGCCATCCGGCGATGCCGAAAATCGAGTCGGCCCCGGCGAACGCACCCCCCACCAGTGGCCCGATCACGCTCGCGGCGCCGAACACCGCCAGGAAGTACCCCTGGTAGCGGGCCCGCTCCCGCGGCGGCACGATGTCCCCGATGATGGCAAGTGCCAGCGACATCAGCCCGCCGGCACCCAGGCCCTGCACGGCACGGCAGGCTGCCAGCCCGTACATCGACGTGGCGAGCGTACACAACACCGACCCAACAATGAAGATCGAGATAGCGCTGAGGAAGCAGGGTTTGCGCCCGTAGAGGTCGGACAGCTTGCCATACAATGGGGTGGAGATCGTCGCGGTGATCAGGTAGGCGGTGGTCGCCCAGGCCTGCAGATCCAATCCGCGCAGGTCATCGGCGATGGTACGGATGGCCGTGGACACGATCGTCTGGTCCAGCGCCGCCAGCAGGATTCCCAGCATCAACCCACCGAGAATCGTCAGAATCTGCCGGTGAGTGAAACCCGCTACCGCAGGCTCGGGCGAGCTGCGGTGCGGCGGCGCCGTAGTGATCGTATTTGTTGGTTGCCGCATACAAACAATTGTAGAGGGCAAGCATCCGCTCTGGGCATAACGATCAACAAACGGGCTTCCGGATGACCTCGGTGGGCGGCCGCTCTGTGCTGCCGCGCTCGCCTAGCGGCGGGGCGAGGTCTCAGCTATCGGCCTTGCACCGGGTTCCCTCGGCCGGAAGCTGAAGGGTAGCGAGATAGCGGACCCCGACCTGGTCGACGCAGCTGTTGCCTTGCAAGAAGACGGTGTGCTGGGTGCCTTCAAAGGTCAGCAACCGCGCGTTGATGTCCTTGGCAAGGTTAACGCCAGCTTGATAGGGCGTTGCGGGGTCCTGTGTGGTGGAAATCACCATTACTGTGGGTAGCCCCGGGGTCTGCGGATGGTGCGGCCGGCCAGTAGGTGGCACCGGCCAGAAACCGCAGTTGTCAAGAGCGGACGAGGGTGCTAGCCCCGTGTCCAGGAACGGGGCCAGCTTGCGGTATTGCGCGTCAACCTCGCGAGCGACGTTGCGATCCGTGGTGGGCGGATTGTCAACGCAGAGGACAGCTTGGAAGACATCCATCTCGGTGGAGTAGCTACCGTCCGCCGAGCGTCCGTTGTAGATGTCCGCAAGGTTCATGAGGATGTCCCCATGGCCCCGAGTAAGTTCCTGCAAACCGCGGTTGAGCGTCGGCCAGAGGTCAGACAAGTACAGCGCCTGCACCACACCGGTCGTGGCATCAGTATAAGACACCTTACGCCCATCAGGCACGGCGAGCGGCTGGTTGATCAGCGGGCTGACCAGGGCCTGGAATTTTCTCACGGCCTGCCCTTTGTCCTGACCCACAGCGCAGTCGGCACGGCCCACGCACCACGCCGCGAAAGCATCGAATGCTTTTTGGAATCCACGACCCTGCTCAAGGAGCTGTGAATTTGGATCCTGCGCCGGATCGACAGCACCATCGAGAATCATTGCGCGGACATTTTTGGGAAATGATTCAGCATAGCTGGCACCAATCTTGGTACCGTAGGAATAACCCAGGTAGGTCAGTTTTTCATCGCCGAGGGCTGACCGCATGACATCCATGTCGCGGACCACCTCGCGGGTGCCGATATTTGCGAGTACCTCTTTTCCGGTGCGGTTGACGCATCCGGCGTCGTCGGCCTTCTCCTGAGCCTCCGTCCGTTCCACCCCGACCAGTGAGGTGTCGACGTTGAGGTTCATCACACGTTCGACGTCACGTTCCTGCGCGGTCCGGCAGACCACCCGCGGTTTGCTGGAGCCGACACCGCGCGGATCGAAGCCCACGAAATCGAAACGTCGTCCTAGGTCATTGTTCTTAACATCATCGGCCAGACTGGCCGCGGTGCTCATACCGGACGCTCCGGGACCACCCGGATTGATCAGTAAGGAACCGATGCGGTGCCCTGGGTCCGACGCGGGCCGGCGAAGCAAGCCGATCGTGATTTCCTGGCCGTTCGGGTTGTTGTAGTCCAACGGCACGATGAGGGATGTGCACTGCAGGCCCGGATCCGCGTAGGCCTTCGTGTCCCGGGGCGTGGTACCGAACGAGGAACACGCACTCCAGGACAAGCTCTGGCCGTAGAACCGTTCCAACCCCGCTGGAACTACCCCGACGGGTCCATGCTTGGCGGTGTTGCTCACCGCGGAGGTGCACCCCAGCGCCAGGGACGCCACCGCTGCGAGCACCAGCCCACCGGACAGCACAGGCACACGTCTCATCCCAGCTCCCTTACCGCCTTGGTGTTGCCGCCCAGATACGTGAACGCAGTGCAACTGGACCCGCTCGCCGCGTGAGCTTACCCGTGGACCCGACCGAACACGTTCAGCAGGCTGTCCTTGATCTCCGGCCGGCCGGCGGCGACGAGGGTGAACATCGCCTCCCGAACCAGCCGCTGGGCATGCTGGCGGGCGAGGATGCCAGTGCTGCCCACCACCACCACGAGCGCGCCGGCCGTGCGGTAAGCCAACTCGGACGCGGCGGCGCGGGCCGCGGGCCGCGTCTCTGGGTCACTGAGGCCGGCATCGAGACGATCGCGGATCGCGCGCTGCTCGAGATGCAGCCGCTCCGCGACCTCAGAGCACCCGGCTGCACCGATCATCCGGATGCACCGCCCGGCGACTCCCATCGCCAGGCAGCCATTCAGTCGCGAGCTCAGGTGCCGGTTGGCGAGGAAGTCGCGGTGTGAGATCTCCGCAATGACCTTCTCGCCCGGCAGAAGATAGTCCTCGAAGCGCAGCAGGACGGTGTTGCTGCCTTGGGCGGCGACCATGTGCAGCTCCTCGACGGTGATGCCCGCACCGGCCTCGGCATCGAGTAGTCCGCTGACGATGGTGCCGGTGGACTCCCCCGCCTCGAGTGCGGTGTTGCGCGCTGAGATCTGCAGCACATCAATGATGCCCCAGCCAGTCACGAACGGGGCCGCACCGTTCACCAGCCAGCCGCCGTCGGTGGCTGTCGCCCACAGCCGAGGAGGGTGGGGAACAGCGCCGGCCAACGTCACCCCGGCCCGCAACTCGCCCTGGATCGCGGCGCCCAGGACCTTCTCTCGCAGGTCTGCGTTCGTCGTGCGGGTGAGGCCTCGCACCACGCTGTGGTGCTGCATCCAGGTGAACGTCGTGGCCAGGCACCCACCCGACAACGTCTCGACAATGCCGATCAGCGACGGAAAGTCGACCTCGACGCCGCCCTGCTCGGGCTCCCCGGCGATACCGTAAAAACCTTGTGCGGCAAGCAGGTCGAAATGGCTCCTCGGGATCACTCCCCGAGCGTCCACCTCAAGAGCCGCCGGAAACAGCACGTCCTCCGCGATCGTGTGGGCCCGCTCCACCATGCTCGACACTCGAACAACGCTACCCGCGACCACGGTTTCACCGGAGACCTTCGACTGCATGCCCCTCAGCGGGGAGCGCACCAGCTGCGCCCTAACATCGGCGCGTGGCACTTAACGGAGAGCACCCACTGGCTCACGCGCACCGTCCCGCGGCTGAACTCACCCGGCGTGATGTCGCCCGCTTGCTACTCACCGTACCCGCGGCAGAGGCGATAGCTGCCATGCCGGAGCTGCGCCGTGAGCTGCTCGCAGCTCGCAATCCGTTCTCGGCCAGGTTCTGGGAGTCCGCCGAATCGATCCTACGACGGATCGCCGAAGGCGCGGCCACCATCGGCGAAGTACACGGCTGGCTCGAGGCGACCGGGACCGAACCGACCACAATCATCGGACTGCACGTGTGGGAGGACGAGCCGGCGCGCACACCACTTGCGCACGAGCTGCACGAGCTGCTCGTCGACCATCTGGAGCAGCACCTCAGTTCCGGAGCCATCGATCCCGATCGACTGCTCGCCGACGACCCGGCAGCGACGCTGGCGTACCGGGAACTACAGGAACGCTGGATGACCTCGCCGTTGCCCGACGGCCGGGTGCCCATGAACGAGTTGCTCGACGAGGCGGATGAGGACTTCTTCGCTGAGTGGGATGCGGCGGAGCAGGCCGCGGTGGACGAGCTCCAGGACATTCTTGCTGAGTTGGGCGAGCGCCCCCGGCCGGACGCGGACCTCCAGGCCGCCTGCCGGCACCTGCGAAGTGCAGTGACGTGCGGGCAGTGGCCGGCCGAGCTGCTCTGCAGCGGCGGTGGGGTCGATCCGAGCAACCTGGACCCCGACGACGAGCAGTTGTGGCTACGGTTGGCCACGGGTGTGGTCAACCCGATGGACGAACCACCCGAGGACACCCTCGCCGACGAGTTCCCCGCGAGCGTTCTCGATCACGAGGAGTGGCTGGAGGCGGTCGCGGCGCTGGCCCGCGGCGGTCCCGGGACACCGTCATCCGCCGAGGACCTGGCCCGGTTCGCTGCTGATGCGGAGGACGACAGTGCCGACATCAACGTGCTGGCCGGCTGGTTCACCACAGTAGTAGCCCAATGGCAACTCCTCGGTGCCGTAGACGACTGTGAGCGCCTCACCGCACTAGGCTGGTGGGGCATCCCCCAAGCGCTCCTCCAAGCATGGTCCACCGACAACCCGCATTCAGCCGGCTCAGCGGGGTTCGAGGAGGCCGAATAACCCCGCTGAGCCGGCTGAATGCGGCGGAACCCAAGTGGGGTCAGTAGCGCCAGCGGTGGGCGGCGATGACCTCGTCCAGGGGGCGGTCGGCTGCCCAGGCTGCGTCGGAGCGGCGTACTGCGAGGAACGCGCCGAGTAGGGGCTCCCCGAGCACCGCGGTGAGTCGCTTGGAGCCGGTGAGCGCCTTTTCCTGTTCGGCGGGTGTGGTCGGCAGTCGGGTCACCCCACGGGCAGCCCGATCCTGCTCACTCCACCCACCCGGGTCGACCTGGATCGGCTCGCCAGGATCAGCAGCGTCGTGCAGCCCAGCGACACCGGATGCGATCACCGCGGCCAGCGCGAGGTAAGGGTTGGCCGAGGCATCGGAGACCTTGAGCTCGACGTTGGCGTGGTCGGCGCCAAGTAGCTCCGAGCCGAGAACGTAACGCAGCGGCGCTTCGCGGTTCTCCACCCCCCAGAACTGGTAGGCGCTGGCGAAGTAGCCGGGGCGCAGCCGCGCCAGCGACGGCACGCTCGGTGCGGTGATCGCGGCCAGCGCAGGAAGGTCGCGGAGTAACCCGCCCAGCCAGCCTGCGCCGTCGGGACTAGGGCGGTCCGCAGCGCCATCGCTACTGGCCAGCAGACTGCGTCCGCCACGCCGGACTGAGGTGTGCAGGTGCCAGCCGTTGCCCATCCCGGCGGCCGTGAACAGCGGCGCGAAGCAGGCCCGCAGGCCGTGTGTCCGAGCTGCGGCGTGGATGGTCTGGCGGGCCAGCAGCTGCCGGTCAGCGGCGGTGACCGGGTCGGATGCGACGATGCTGAGCTCCACCTGAGCCGGCCCGTACTCGGCGTGCAGCTGGTTGACCGGCACACCGTTGGCCGCCAGGTCGGTCAGCAGATCGGCGACGAACTCGTCCACCTCCAGCAGGGCATGCGGGCTGTAGGCAGGGGCCTGGTAGGCGAGCCGTGGCTCTGCGCCGGAATCGCCGAACTCGCCGGCCAGGGTGAGCACGAACTCCATCTCATAGCCGGCTCTGATCTCCAAACCCTCCGCGGCAGCCGACTCGACCTGGGCTTCGAGCACTCCACGCTGATCGTATGGCCAGGGCGAGCCGTCCACGGCGATCTGCCGCCCGGGAACCCAGGCCAGCGCGGGTTGCCCGGCCAGCCGAGTCAGCCCGCGCAGATCCGGTACTAGTCGAACGTCGCCGGACGGGGTGGCCAGGCCCTCGTGGGCGAACGTGATCGTGTCGTGGGAGTCGAATACCGCAAACAGCGGGGAGATCCCGATCCCACGCTGCGCGACGTGCGGCAACGCCGCGATCGGTACGGTCCTGGAACGCGGTATCCCGTTGTTGTCCGCCCAGGTGATGGTCACCCCGGCGACCCCGCTGGACGCCAGGTCCAGGGCCAGCACCTCCGCATCGACCATGTCCGTTTCTCCTTGTCGACGTGCGCATCTGATCATGCTTGCGGTCAGACTAGCGGCCAGCAGTGACGACTAAACACTTGCGCGCCGGTGCGTGGGATGCGCTACTAGCTCCAGACACGCGGCACGCGGGAACGGATCGTGCACCGCGTTCGTCTGCAACAGTGAGACCCTGGGATCCGGTACCTAGGGTGGGCGGGTGGATCCCGTGAGTACCGCAGCCGGTTGGACCCGGTCTGGTCGCCATGACCGGGCCACGACGGAGGGAGAAGCCATGACCAGCACGCTTACCCGCCCTGAGTTGACTGCTTCCGACCGTTGCGACCGGTGCGGCGCTGCCGCCCGCGTCCGGGCAGTGTTGCCCTCCGGTGGAGAGCTGCTGTTCTGCAACCACCACGCCCGCGAGCACTCGTCAAAGCTGAAGGAGCTCGCGGCGAGTATCCAGGCCAGCGAGGCCTAGCCAGCAGCGAGACCCGTGTCCGGCTGTGGCGCCCGAGAAGGCACGTGCTCATCGCTGAGTGCTGTGGTATCTCCCCGGGAGCTGATGGAGCTTCCGACGTCGTCACGTCAATTCAGCCCTGACAGCAGGGCACCGACCTGCGCGAGGGCGTGATCGCGGCCTGGTTCCCGCACGCCCTGATCCGGGGAGTCCTCGGCTTCTCCGTCGAATTCCACCGTGCACTCGCTATCTTTCCACCGACCCAGCCGAGCCTGTCATGAACTGAGGACGCACGCCGACTGAATTCTATCAGTCAGATGGTGACATCTCAAGTCGACGTAACGCACTATCTCAAAGTCGACACAAAAGACGATTCCTGTCTTGAGTCAACATCCCAGGCGTGTGAAATCTTCAAACAGAAAGGCGGGCCATGCGACGGCTCGGACAACGTATTTTGTTATGCACTGCGGCGATGACAGCCGCAATTGGCTTGGCAGCCAGCCCGGCGTCGGCATCGACGCTCACCGTACAGTGGTCTCCTCATGGATTACCCCAACCGGCGTCGGTCACCAATGGGCCGTGGACACTCGGGCAAGGTCCGGCGACCCTTGCTCACCAGAACAAGGGACTGTGCGATACCTTTCCAGGTGGGAAGCTCCAGCAAAATCCTGGCACAAATCTCATGCAGCCCTACTATTTTCCGAAGGTCACAGGATTCGGGCGCCAGCTGGACGGGTTCTTCGACTACCGGATCAAGGACACCGACGAGGCCATCGCGCACGGCACCTCAACCGACGGCGGGCTGACCTGGTCCGTGGATGGGGTGAAGCTGCGTCTCAACGGCACGTGCCCGGCCAACGACGCGTCGACCAACATCAGCGGTAACGGCGACAACGGCCAGGGCCACCCGTTCGTCATGACGGTTCCCACTGCCCCGACACCGAAGAAGTTGCTCTATACACTTGACCGGGTCTCATCAGTTGGCGACAACGGAGGGCTGACGATCCACGACATTACCAGCGGATTTTCCGGGCTCAAGGACATCGAGCCGGTGACCACAGGCACACCCGTCCCGGCCGGAATCGCGCAGACCTCAGGGTTGCAGAACCCCGATGGCATTCTCGGCGTCATCCCCGGTACCGGCACCAACTCCACCACCAATCCAACGAAAGTCCTTTATCTGAAGAAAGCCAAGGGATCCAAAACCGCGCCCGCGACGGGCCTCGATCCAGCCAAGCTGTGCACCGACTCACAGTCCCAGCCCTATACCAGCAAAAAAGCGAACTACGACCGTGACGAGCTGCGAATCGCCACGACAGCCGATGGGAAGACCTTCACCGACGGCGGAGCCGTCAGCGGTCTGAACAACCCCGACGACAACGCCGGTCTCAGAGGTTTCCGCTACATCGGACCGAACGGCACGATCCTCAAGCTCCTCGACGGCCAGTTCGGCCTGTTCTTCTCCGGAGGCGGCTGCCAAGACGGTGACAGCGACGCCTACCATTTCATCGGCTATGCACACTCGAGCGACGCCCTGCACTGGACGGTGGACAACGGAGCGTCCAACCCGCTCGTGCAGGCCGACTACACCTACCCCACAACCAGTCCACAGAAGTACTACGCGGGCCGGGTGTATAACCCACAGGTCATTCTGAATGGCCTCGGCTCGGCCACCATGATCTTCTCCGGCTACCGTACCGGCAAGCCACTGCCCGACGTCGGCGTCAGCTTGGGTGTGTCCCCGGCATACACCCCGGTCGCGACCGAACCAGCGAACTACCGCACGATCATGGTACAGCCGTTGCAATTCTGCATCGGTGGCATAGGACCCCTCCCGATCCCGAACCCAACCGGACTCATCTGTCCACCACCCTCGCGCTGACCAGCCCCACACTAGGGCCCCGCCCCGGAAGGAGCGGGGCCTCACGGCATAAAACCCCGAACCAGGGGATCAAGAACTGGTCCGAGTACGCCGCTCCCACGCCCGCAGCAGCGCCGGCGCGGCAGTGAGTGCCGCAAGGTCGAACCACCCATAGCCGCCGGCGACACCCGAGGGCGGGTTCCCGATCCCGATCAGCCCGGTCGGATCGAGCGGTTGCCACTCCCAGACACCGCGCCAAGTCCCGAGCAGCTCAAGGTAGGTAACGACCGCGAACAACCCCACGTAGAGCAGCCGAGACCGCCCCCGCGTCAGGAACGCCACCAGGCAGCAGAACCAGAACGCTCCGAGCATGTCCACTCGGTCATTGCCGAGCAAGCCCCACAGGGCGTACCACGCTCCGGCAACAAGGGTGAGGGCGAGCAGTGGGACGCGCCAGCGGTGGACGATCAGCGCCCGCCCGAAGGCGAGCGCGCACAGGTACACCAGGCCGTGCCCGGGCGGGACGAACACCGGGATGTTGCCGAGCCGGTAGACGTACACCTTGAGCCACAGCGAGAAGGTGTACTCCACGGCCGTCGCGAAGGCGACCACCACCGCGACCTGGGTGCGCACGAGCGGCGTCTCCGCACGTAGCAGCCACAACAGGACGCCCCACGTGGCCGCACCCAAGGCCCGCTGCGCACCCAGACCCGACAAGGGATCAGTGATGAGCATCACCGTGATCCAGCCGACCACCACCGCCGCGATCCCGAGGTCGCGCCGTGACGAGACGAGACGAGATCCTGTCGGTGACATACATCCCCCTGATGCCGTCAGGTGCCGAAAGAGCGTTCCACGACGGCGCGAGCTCTGCGGGTGATCCGGCGGTACTCGTCGACCACCTCGCCGGGGTCGTCATCCGCGGAACGCCCCAGCGCCCTGGCCACCGCAGCCAATTCCCGGCCGGAACTGGGCAGTTGGTCGACTTGCCTGCCGCGCACGAGGGTGAGCACGTTGCGGGTCTTGGTCGCGAGCTGCCAGGCGGCCAGCAGGATCTCCGCGTCTGTTCCGGAAAGCAGTCCAGCACTGGCAGCCGCCCGCAGCGCCATCGTGGTGGACGGCGTGCGGAGTGCGTCGACCTCATGGGCATGCTGCAACTGCAGCAACTGGATGGTCCACTCCACGTCGGCCAGCCCGCCGCGGCCGAGCTTGGTGTGGGTGGTCGGGTCGGCGCCGCGGGGTAGCCGCTCGGAGTCGACCCTGGCCTTCATCCGGCGGATTTCGGTGGCTTGGCGCGCCGTCAGCCCGCCGGTGGGGTAGCGCACCGGGTCGATGGCTGACATGAACCGCTCCCCCAGGTCCAGGTCGCCGGCCACCGGGGTGGCTCGCAACAACGCCTGCGCCTCCCAGGTCTGGGCCCACTGGCTGTAGTAGGTCCGGTAGGACGACAAGGTACGGACCAGGGGGCCTGAGCGTCCCTCCGGACGCAGCCCGGTGTCGACCACCAGGGGTGGATCCTGGCTGGGCGAGCCGAGCAGGTTGCGCACCGACTCGGCAACCGAAGAGCTGAACCGCACCGCGTCGGTCTCCTCGACTCCTGACCCAGGTTCGCAGACGAACACGACGTCGGCGTCGGAACTGTAGCCCAGCTCCGCACCTCCGAGCCGGCCCATCGCGATCACCGCGATCCGGGCCGGCTCCGCCTGACTGCGTTCGATCTCCGCGCGCAGTGCGACGTTCAACGCTGAGGCCAGCACGGCGCTCCACACTGAGGACAGGGCCACGCACACCGCGCCGACCTCGAGTAGCCCGAGCAGGTCCGCGGAGGCGATCCGGAACAGCTCGTGGCGGCGCAGTGCTCTGGCGGCTGTCACCGCGGCACCGAGATCGTGGTGCCGACATGCTGTGGAGTGCAGCGAGGTCGCCACCTCCGCCGGGTCGCGGCCGGCCAGCTCATCCGGATCGGCCAGCAGCTGCAGCGCCTCCGGCGCCCGGACCAGTAAATCCGCCACCATCCGTGAGGTGCCGAGCAGCGCCATCAGTCGCTGCGCAACGGCCCCTTCGTCACGTAGGAACCGCAGGTACCACGGGGTTTCGTCGAGCGCCTCGGATACCCGCCGGTAGGCGGCCAGCCCACGGTCGGGATCTGGCGTGTCGGCCAGGAACTCCAACAAGACCGGCAATAGTGCGGACTGGATCGCCGCGCGCCGCGAGACGCCGTCGGTGAGCGCCCGCAGATGTCCCAACGCCCCCTGCGGTGAGGCATAGCCCAGTGCCGCCAGCCGCACCTTCGCCGAGGACTCCGACAGCCGATAAACCTCAGTGGGCACCTTGGCCACGGCCTCCAGCAGCGGCCGGTAAAACAGCTTTTGGTGCAGCCGGCGGGCCCGGTGCGACTGCCGGGTGTGCTCACTGCGCAGCACCCCCGCAGCGTCGTGCCGACCGTCCGGCCGCATCCCCGCGGCACGGGCCAACCAGCGCCACGCCGCGGTGTCGTCACCGGCCGGCAACAGGTGAGTGCGGCGCAGCCGCTGCAACTGCAACCGGTGCTCCAGCAGGCGCAGGAACCGGTAAGAAGCCGCGAGGTTGGCGGCATCGTCGCGGCCGACGTACCCGCCCGCGGCCAGCGCGGCCAGCGCCTGCACAGTGGACGCGACCCGCAGCGACTCGTCGGTGCGACCGTGCACCAGCTGCAACAGCTGCACGGCGAACTCCACGTCGCGCAGGCCGCCGTGGCCCAGCTTGAGCTCCCGGTCGGCCACCCCGTGCGGAACGTGGTCGGCAACCCGGCGGCGCATCGCCTGTACCTCGGGCACGAAGTTCTCCCGGTCCGCGGCGGTCCACACCAGGGGTGCCACGGCCGCCAGATAGCGGGCGCCGAGCTCGGCGTCCCCGGCGACGGGACGGGCTTTGAGCAGCGCCTGGAACTCCCAGGTCTTGGCCCACCGCCGGTAGTAGGACAGGTGCCCGTCCAGGGTGCGCACCAGTGCGCCCGCTTTGCCCTCGGGGCGCAACGCCGCGTCGACCTCGAAACACGCCGACGCCACCCGCATCGTCGCCGAGGCCAGCTTCGTGGCGGCACCCAGCTCGTCCTCCGTACCACCCACAAAGATCACATCAACGTCGGAGACGTAGTTGAGCTCGGCCGCACCGCACTTACCCATCCCGATCACGGCGAGCCGGGGTGGCGACCCGCGCGGGACCAGCTCGGTCACCGCGACGGCCAGCGCGGCACGCAGTACCCCGGCGGCGAGCTCGGCAAGCACCTCACCGACCTGTTCGAAAGGCACCACCGGCAAGGCGGGCTCCACCACCGCTGCCAGGTCGGCGGCCGCGAACTCGGCGAGCACATCACGGTAGGCGATCCGCAGCGCCCGCTGGGCCTGGACGCCGGTCAACGATGCTCCGGAGCTACCGGGATCGGTGGGGTCCGCGCCGACGGCGGCGAGCAACCGCTGCACTGCCCGGTCCGACCAACCCGGCCGGGCCGCCGCTGAACTGGCCACCGCGCGCCAGTACGCCGAATTGGCGACCAGATGATCCCCCAGTGCGGTCGAGGAGCCGAGCATCCCGAGCAGCCGCCCACGCACCCCCGCATCCCGGCACAGCAACCCGTCCAGCTCGGCCCACTGGTCTCCGATGGCACGACCCAGCCGGGCCAGGGTGCGCAGCGCCAGGTTCGGGTCGGGCGCCCGGGACAGCGCCCACAGTGCGTCCTCCGCATCCTCGCGGGCCTGCGCGTGACGCCACCAACCCAGCCGCGTCAGATTGCCCGCGGCGCCCTCGTCGGTGAGGCCCAGCCGTGCCAGGGAAAATGCGGTCCGTCTGCTTTCGGTCACCACAGCGTTCCCGGCGTTAGTGACCCAGCAGCGGCAGCGCGCGACGGTTCCCTACCCCGACGGCCGGGACCAGCTCGCCGTCGGCCAGCGCCACGAACCGGGCCGCAAACGGCTGCCATGCTTCCGCTATGTCGGCGTGCACCTGCGCCAGGTGATCGGGATCGAGCTGCCCGGCAGGAAACGTGCCCGCTGCGTCACGGCGGGCCCAGGACAGCACCGTGGCCGGGGAGGTCTCGATGTGACATTGCAGGCCGTAACCGGCCGTGCCGACCCGGAACGCTTGGTTCGCCTGCCGCGGGGAGGACGCGAGCAGGGTGGCCCCCGGCGGCAACCGGTAAATCTCGTCGTGGTGGAACTGGATGACGTCGGGGGTCAGCGGTAGCTGCGCGAACAACGGGTCGTGCGCAGCCGCGTCCCGCTTGGCGACCAGCAGGGTGCCGGCCTCGGGGCCCTCGACCGCCCGCCGGACCGCGCCACCGGTGGCCGCCGCCAGCAGCTGGCCACCGAGGCAGATCCCGAGCACCGGCAACTGGCGACCGACCGCGTCGGCCAGCAACCACCGCAGTGCGGCCAGCCACGGATGGTCGGCGTCGTCATGCGCGCTCATCTCACCGCCCATGCAGACCACGCCGTCAACACCCTCGAGGCTCTCGGGCACCCCGTCACTCGCCGGGAGGCGCAGGACGAGGTCCGCCCCAGCATCCGCAAGCCACTCCCCCAGCCGCTCAACGGGAGCAATCTGGGAGGGCTGCACCACCAGCAGTCGCGCTCTCACCTTCGCCAGACTAGAGGACGGGTAGGTAGGTGCGGAGCTCGTAGGGAGTGACGTGACGTCGGTAGTTGTCCCACTCGGCGCGCTTGTTGCGTAGGAAGAAGTCGAAAACATGCTCCCCGAGCGCCTCGGCGACCAGTTCGGAGTTCTCCATCTCAGCCAGCGCCTCGGAGAGATTCTGCGGCAGCGGCGCATAGCCCGCCGCCCGGCGCTCACGCTCGGACAGCGACCACACGTCGTCCTCGGCGGCGGGCGGCAGCTCGTAGTGCTGCTGCACGCCACGCAACCCGGCGGCAAGGAGCACAGCGTAGGCAAGGTAGGGGTTACACGCCGAGTCCGGAGTGCGGATCTCCACTCGCCGGCTGGACGCCTTGCCCGGTGCGTGCATGGGCACCCGCACCAGGGCCGAACGGTTCGCATGCCCCCAGCACACGGCGGTCGGAGCCTCTCCACCGGTGATCAACCGCTTGTAGGAGTTCACCCACTGGTTCGTCACCGCAGTGATCTCCCGGGCATGCGCCAGCACCCCCGCGACGAATGCCCGGCCGGTGGCGGAAAGCTCATAGGGGTCGTGCTCGTCGTGGAAGGCGTTGCGGTCGCCCTCAAACAGGCTCATGTGGGTGTGCATGGCCGACCCCGGTTGGGCGGTATAAGGCTTGGGCATGAACGAGGCGCGCACCCCCTGGGTGATCGCCACCTCCTTCACCACATACCGGAAGGTCATGATGTTGTCGGCCATGGTGAGCGCGTCGGCGTAGCGCAGGTCGATCTCCTGCTGGCCCGGAGCGCCCTCATGATGGCTGAACTCCACAGAGATACCCACCTGCTCCAGCGCCTCGATGGCCTGCCGGCGGAAGTGCGGGGCGGCGTCATGGCTGGCCTGGTCGAAGTACCCGCCGGAGTCGGCGGCCACCGGCTCGGAACCGTTGTCAGGCAGGTCACGCAGCAGGTAGAACTCGATCTCGGGGTGCACGTAGCAGGTGAACCCGGCCTCCGCGGCCCTGGACAGCACCCGGGTCAGCACGTGCCGCGGGTCGGCCCACGACGGCGAGCCGTCGGGCATCGTGATGTTACAGAACATCCGCGCCGAGTAGTGCTCGCCCCTCGGATTCTCCCACGGCAGCACCTGGAAAGTGCCCGGATCCGGCTTGGCAATCATGTCGGACTCGTAGGCCCGGGCGAAGCCCTCAATGGCCGATCCGTCAAAGCCGATGCCCTCGGCGAAGGCTCCCTCCAACTCGGCCGGCGCCACCGCGACCGACTTGAGGTAGCCCAGTACGTCGGTGAACCACAACCGAACGAACCGGATGTCGCGTTCCTCTAGCGTGCGCAGCACGAACTCCTGCTGGCGATCCATAGCGCGCAGGGTAGAGGACAGTCGGTGACGGCACCGTAGTCTGCCCCCTACGATGCCAGAATGCGCGTTGTCGTCTTGCTTGCCGCCCTGTTCCTTGCGCTGGTCACGTCCTGCAGCGGAAGCGGTGATCAGCAGAAAGCCACCCTTCCCGACGGCACGGCGCTGCTCGCCGACGCCGCCAAGGCGATGCGGGGGGTGACCACCACCCACTTCACCCTCGAGGTCCAGGGCAACACCTCAGGGGTACAACTCCGGTCCGCCGACGGCCAGCTCACCCGGGAAGGCTCGGCGAAGGGCACCGCCAAGGTGGACGAGGGCCGGCAGCTTCTCGAGCTGCAGTTCGTGATCATCGGCCAGGACCTCTACATCAAGCCCCCGACCGGCAGAGTCCAGAAGTTGCCCTTGTCCTTTGCCGGTACGGTATATGACCCCTCGGCGATCCTGAATCCGGACCGGGGCATCGCAGCAGCACTCGCCAGCGGTACGGGGGCCACCACCGAGGCCCGCGAGCAGGTCGACGGTGTGGACAGCTACCGGCTGCAGGTGAAGTTCCCGGCACAGCCGCTCGGCGCGGTAGTACCTGGGCTGGCCCAGGACAAAACCAGTGAGGTCTGGGTCGCCGGCCAGGGCTCACGGCTGGTCAAGGCCCAGTTCCCGACGACCTACGGCACGGGCACCGTCCATTTCTCCGACTTCGACGCCCCCGTCGAGATCACCCCGCCGGCCTGATCCCGGTCCGCGGCGATGAGTGCAACGGTAATCCCGGTCCGGCGGCGCACGCTGGCGCTGGTGGCCGGTGCGATGGTCACCCTGCTTGCCGCCCTGGATGCCTATGTCGTGGTCAGCTTGTTGATCGACATCATCCGGGACCTCCAGGTGCCGGTGAACCACCTGGAGCGGGCCACCCCGATCGTCACCGGCTTCCTGCTGGGCTACGTCGCGGCGATGCCGCTGCTGGGTCAGGCATCCGACCGCTTCGGTCGGCGGGTGCTGTTGCAGACCTGCCTGGTCACGTTCGCCGCCGCGTCGGCGGTCACCGCAGTGGCGACCACCCTGCCGGTGCTCGTAGCCGGACGGACCCTGCAGGGCATCGCCGGTGGTGCGTTGCTCCCGGTATCCCTGGCGCTGGCCGCTGATCTGTGGCCGGATCGTGGCCGATCCACCGCGCTGGGTACGCTGGGCGCCGCTCAGGAGCTGGGCAGCGTACTGGGCCCGCTGTACGGCGCCGCGCTGGGCGCGCTGGCCGGCTGGCGCGGGGTGTTCTGGGTCAACGTCCCGCTCGCGCTCGCCGCCGTGGTGGCGGTCCAGCTGGCCGTTCCGGCGAAGCCCCAGTCGGCAGGCACCCGGGCACCGCTGGACCTCGTCGGTGGCGGCTTGCTGGCGCTCACGCTGGGGCTGCTGGTCGTCGGGCTGGACAATCCCGACCCCGACCGTGGGATGCTGCCGTCCTGGGGCTTGCCGGTGCTGAGCGCTGCCGCGGTGACCGGGGTGGCGTTCCTGCTGTGGGAGCGGCGGGCAACCGTGCGGCTGCTCGATCCCGCCGGCGTGCAGTGGCGGGTCTTCCTCGGCTCACTGGGAGTCAGCCTGACGGCCGGTGCCGCGCTGCTGGTGACCCTGGTGGACATCCAGCTCTATGCCCAAACCGTACTGGGCCGCGATAGCGCCGCCGCCACCGCAATCCTGGTCCGGTTCCTGGTGGCGCTGCCGATCGGGGCGCTGGCCGGGGGGGTGGCCGCCAGCCGAGCGGGTGACGCTGTGGTGGCGCTGACCGGGATGGTGCTGGCCACCGCGGGCTATCTACTGATCGCGGGATGGCCGGCGAACGTCGTGGCCACCCGCCACGACCTCGGCCTGCTGACCCTTCCCCGGCTCGACTCGGATCTGGCGCTGGCCGGCCTGGGCCTCGGCCTGGTGATCGCGCCGCTATCGGCGGCGGCCCTCCGGGCGACCCCGCCGGACCGGCACGGAGTGGCCTCCGCCGCGGTGGTGGTGGCCCGGATGACGGGCATGCTCGTGGGTGTTGCCGCGCTGTCGGCCTGGGGCCTGCATCGCTTCCACGAGCTTACCGCCGAGTTGGCAACCCCACTGCCCTTCGGCGTCAGTGCACAAGTGTACCAGCAGCAGCTCGCCGGTTTCCAGCTCGCCTTGCAAGCAGCGCTCCGCGTTCAATACCGAGAGATCTTCCTGCTCACCTCGGGAGTGTGCCTGCTCGGTGCGGTGTGCGCCCTACTCATCGGCAGCGCACGTACTAGGCACATACCTGGGCGGACGGCTCAGGAGACGCACAGCGTCGACCGCTTGGGCAGGGCGAGCCGCACTAGGTAGTCGGACACCGCATCGTCCACGCAGGGCACGCCTTGCAGGACGACGGTGTGCCGGTTGCCCTGGTAGCTGACCAACTTGCCCCGAAGCTTGCGCGCCAGCTCCACCCCGGCCTGGTAGGGGGTGGCCGGGTCACCGGTGGTGGAGACCACCAGCACCGGCGGCAGCCCCTCGACCTCCGGCTCGGCCGGCCCGCCGGTCGGCGGAACCGGCCAAAAAGCGCAGACATCCCGGGCCGCCGACGGCGGGTGCCCGTCGTCGAGGAAGGGCGCGGCCTCCCGGTAGCGCCGGTCAGCCTCCAGGAGCACTGCCGGATCCGTCACCGGGGGGTCGTCGAGGCAGCGCACCGCCCTGAAGACGTCCTGGCTCCCGGAGTAACCGTGCGCATCACGCTGGTAGTAGATGTCGGCCAGCATCAACAGCGTGGCACCGTTCCCGCTCACCAGCTCGGCGAGACCCCGATTGAGCACCGGCCAGAGGTGGTCGGTGTAGAGCGCCTGGATCGCACCGATCGTCGCATCGGTGTACGACAGCAAGCGGTCACCGACCGGTCGCGCCGCAGCCGTCAGCGGGAGCAGCAACTGTTGGAACGCTTGATTGGCCTGGTCCCGGGGGACCCTGCCCAACCAGCACGGGGAGTGCCCAAGGCACCACTCGATGAAGGCGTCGAACGACTGCTGAAACCCCGCACCCTGGTTCACCAAGCTCTGGACCAGGTTCTCGTTCGGGTCCAGCGCGCCATCGAGCACCATCGCCCGCACATTGCCGGGGAACTGCTCGGCGTAGGAGGTACCGATCCGGGTGCCGTAGGAGTAGCCCAGATAGTCGAGCTTCGCGTCACCGAGCGCCGAACGCAACACGTCCATGTCCCGCGCGACGTCCCTGGTGCCGGCATTGGCGAGCACGTCCTGGCCCACCCGCTGGGTACACAGGGCGACGTAGGCCCGGTTCTCGCTCTCGGTCTGCGCGATCCCGTCCGGGGAGGTGTCCAGGTCCAGGTCGAGCCGCTCAGCGTCGGCCTCCTGGGTGTTCCGGCAGACGATCTTCGGCTCGCTCGCACCAACTCCTCGCGGGTCGAACCCGACCATGTTGAACCGGCGACCCAGATCGGTCCCGCGCACCGCCCCCGCCAGCGACGCCACCGCAGTCATCCCCGAAGCTCCCGGGCCGCCAGGGTTGACCAGCAGGGAGCCCAGCCGTTCCGGCTGGTTGTCAGCCGGGCGGCGGAGCACCCCGAGCCGCGCGATGCGCCCTTGCGGGTGGGCGTAGTCCAGTGGCACGTCCACCCGGGTGCACCGCAGTTCAGGGTCCGCGAAGGACACCCGATCGCGGTCGGTGGTGGCGAAGTCCTGGCAGCCGCTCCAGGTCAGCGGCTGGCTGTAGAACCGCTCGAGGCCCTGGGGCACCCGTCCGGCGGGGCCGGCCTGGTACTGAAAAACGCCGGCACCCCGTCCCGCGACGTCGGCGGCCTGGCGGCTGCCCAGACCTTCGGCAGCACAACCGCTGAAGGTGAGCACGATCGCCAGGACAGCCGCCGGGCGCCACAAGTGCGACATCCGGCAGATCCTACGGCTCGTGAGTGCGTAACAGTGTCATGACACTGTTACGCACTCACGAGGCACGATAGTGCCATGCCACAGCTGCGCCTGGCCCTGGCCCAGGTGAACCCGTGTGTGGGTGACGTCGCGGGCAACGCCACAATGATCGCCGCGCGGTGCCGGGAAGCCACCGCCGCCGGTGCGCACCTCGCGGTGTTCGGCGAGATGGCGCTGACCGGCTACCCGGTGGAGGACCTAGCGCTGCGGGAGTCCTTCGTCGCCGGGTCGAGGCAAGCTCTCCAGGACCTAGCGACGCGGCTCACCGATGAGGGCTGCGGGAAGCTGGCCGTCGTCGTCGGATACCTGGACTCCGACGCGCACGGTCCCCGCGACGCGGCAGCGGTGTTGCACCGTGGTCAGGTGGTCGCCCGCCAGTTCAAACACCACCTGCCCAACTACGGGGTGTTCGACGAACGCCGCTACTTCGTGCCTGGTACCACCTTGACCGTGTTCCGGCTGCACGGCCTGGAGATCGGGATGGTGATCTGCGAGGACATCTGGCAGGAGGGTGGCCCGATCACCGCGCTGGCGCAGGCCGGTGTTGATCTGCTAGTCGCGCCCAACGCCTCCCCCTACGAGCGGCACAAGGACGACACCAGGCTGGCGCTGGTGGCCCGCCGCGCCACCGAGGCGGGTGTGCCGCTGGCCTACGTCAACCTGGTGGGAGGCCAGGACGAGCTGGTTTTCGACGGTGACTCGATGGTGGTCAGCGGGCTTGGGGAGTTGCTGTTGCGGGTGCCGCGGTTCATCGAGCACCTCGTGCCACTCGATCTGGAGTTGTCCGGCCGGTCGGCCAGGGCGATCGGCCGCTACGCCGGGCTCGACGTTCGCCGGGTGATTCTCACCGACGACCCGCTGCCGGCCTACCCGGTCTTACCGGTCGCGCCGCTGGCGGAGCCGCTGTCTGACGAGGCCGAGGTGTGGAGCGCGCTGGTGACCGGCCTGCGGGATTACGCGCGCAAGAACAGGTTCCGCTCGGTGGTGCTCGGGCTCTCCGGCGGAATCGACTCCGCGGTGTGCGCCGCGCTCGCGGTGGACACGCTGGGCGCTGACGCGGTGCACGGGGTGTCGATGCCCTCGTCGTACTCCTCGGCGCACTCCCGGACCGACGCCGCCGATTTGGCCGAGCGCACCGGCCTGCACTATCAGGTACAACCGATCGGGGACATGGTCGAGGTGTTCGTGCGCCAGCTCGGCCTGTCCGGAGTCGCCGAAGAAAACGTGCAGGCCCGCTGCCGCGGGGTGACCTTGATGGCGCTGTCCAACCAGCACGGCCATCTGGTGCTGGCCACCGGCAACAAATCCGAGCTCGCCGTGGGATACTCAACGATCTACGGCGACGCGGTCGGCGGATTCGCGCCGATCAAAGACGTCCCGAAGACTGCGGTGTGGGCGCTGGCCAGGTGGCGCAACGCCGTAGCCGAGAAGCGAGGGGAAACCCCGCCGATCCCACCGAACTCCATCAGCAAGCCCCCCTCAGCCGAGCTTCGTCCCGGCCAGCTCGACACCGACTCACTGCCCAACTACCAGCAGCTCGACGAGGTGCTCAATGACTACGTGGAGGGTGACCGCGGTTTCCGCGACCTGGTCGCGGCGGGTTTCGCCCCCGAGCTGGTCGAGCACATCGTGCGACTGGTGGACGCCGCGGAGTACAAACGCCGGCAGTACCCGCCCGGCACGAAGATCACCTTGAAGGCCTTCGGCCGGGACCGCCGACTGCCCATCACCAACCGCTGGCGCGAACGCTCCTCCTTCACAACCAGCGAGTTGTACCAGCCATAAGCGCGTTCTGGATCCAGAAAGCGGCGACTTGGGCACAATTAATTGACACTTGAACGGCGTCGTTTGTCGAGATGCGCCCTACCTTCCGCTTCCGCGGAGGCCTTGCCGAAGTGCGTGTTTCCTATCCACACGCAACTATCACAATACGGGATATACAAATTGATGCCATGCGGTTCTTCGCTGATCTTCACTGATGTGTCTGTATGTTTGGTGTTCATGCGGACACCGAGCCAGTTTCCGTCAAGCTACCTCCCTGGGGTTGCCTGCCACTGGGATTCTTGCTGTGGTGTCGACCCATGGCCGTTCTCCTTTCACGATCAGGTCAAGGGGATGGAAACCAGCCACCACCGGGAAAGAGCCCGGATACCCGGGGGTGCAGACGCGCCCTACATCCGGTGGTGGCCGGCGGTCAGTCGAGCAGCACCCGGCAAGGGGCGGGCTGCCTCAGGCCGAGCAGTTGTTCGTACCGTTCGCGGCCGGTGTCGGTGAGCGAGGCATTGTCAACTTGTTCGGTAGCTCGTGTTGTCGGATCACGCATGGGCATGGCTGGGACGGATCGGTCGGTCCTCGGTGCCGTGTGTCAGGCGGCCGTGGCTAGTCCGGTGACCTCGTTCCACGTGGTGAATCGGACGGCCATCTCCCGGCGGTACTGCTCAGCGGTGAGCCGGTGACGACGTGGCCGAAAGTGGGATGATATTCCGCTGAACGCGGAGAGAAACCGCTGCGCGCCACCAGGTGAGCGGAATCGTTCCATCGCCCGTTCCCGCTGCCGGGTCGGTTGGTGGGAATTCTCGGCCCGATTGTTCAGATACTTCGATCGACGGTGCCCCACACCGCGAGGGTTATTCACGAGCCCTGATAGATGAGTCGTCCAGTCCGCGGCGCGCCTACTTGGACGACGGTCCGTTTCTCGAAATAATTGGTTACCACGCTCAATTCTAAAGAAACGGACCGTCGAGGATGTACCATACCACAGGGTTGACCAAGGATGAAATCATTGACCTGTGCGATGGTTCGATCTGCCGAGCTGGAACCGGACATCAACCATTGGCCGCCAAGCCTGGGCTTGTATACATCCATGATTGTCGCGTTGACATACCTTCGCCGCAATCGAGTACAGGCAGAACT
>JBOHFG010000475.1:0-1813 GCA_050699575.1 Pseudonocardiaceae bacterium | reverse complement strand
AGTGCGCATCCGGTGCTCGTTCCGGCACTGCACGACATTCTCGGAGACACCGAGGCCGTTGTGGTCGGCTCGTTGCGGCGTGACGAGGGCAGCTTGGACCGGCTGGTTCGGTCGGCGGCGGAGGCTTATACCCGCGGTGTTGACGTCGACTGGACCGAGGTTGTGCCTGTCGGTCGCGTGATTCCGTTGCCCACGTATGCGTTTCAGCGGGAGCGGTTCTGGCCGCAGGTGCGTGGCGTGATGGGGGATGTGTCGCGGTGGGGTGCGTTGGATGTGGCGCATTCGCTGCTTGGCGTCGGTGTGGCGCTGGCCGACTCCGGCGGGGTGGTGTTCTCGGGTCGGTTGTCGGCGGGATCGCCGGGCTGGCTTGCTGATCATGGCGTGCTGGGTTCGGTGTTGGTGCCGGGTACGGCATTTGTCGAGATGGCTGTGCGTGCCGGCGACCAGGTCGGTTGTGGGGTGGTTCGCGAGTTGACGTTGCGGGAGTCGTTGGTGTTGCCGCAACGCGGTGGCGTCGTTGTCCAAGTTGCCGTTTCGGGTGAGGACGAACGCGGCGTGCGCGAGCTGTCGGTGCACGCCCGTCCTGATGGTGGTGCGGAGCAGGACTGGACGTTGCACGCCACCGGTGTCCTCGGCATCGCATCGGTAACAACGCAGGTCGCAGCGGACGCCTGGTCGATTGCCGGAGCTGAAGTTCTGGTGTCGGCGCCGGATGGTGTCGCGTCGTTCTACGACCGTGCCGCGGCTCTCGGCTACGAGTACGGCCCCGCTTTCCGCGGTGTTCGGGGTATCTGGCGTGCGGGTGACGCGGTGCTGGTCGAGGCGGCGCTGCCCGACGCCGTTGCGGTGGAGGACGGGATCGGCCTGCACCCGGCGTTGCTGGACGCGGTGCTGCACGCGATCGGTTCCGGGGACTGGTTCACCGACACCACGCCACGGCTGCCGTTCGCGTGGTCCGGGGTTCGGTTGCATGCGACCGGGGCGCGCGAGGTGCGTGCCCGGATCACGGCTGCCGGGCCGGACGCGGTCGAGGTGCGGGTGACGGACCTGACCGGGCAACCGGTCATGACGATCGACTCGCTGGTGCTGCGGCCGGTCCGCGCCGATCAGCTGTCTGCTGTGGCCGCCGGTGTGGGCCTGTACCGGGTGAACTGGCAGGAGATCGCCACCCCGGACCCCGTTTCGGTCGACGATTGGGGCGTGCTCGGGCACCTGCCGGGTGTCGAACTGCGTCGCTGCGAGTCGGTTGCGGAGTTGGGTTCGCCTACAGTGACCGTTTTGTCGATCGAGTCCACTGTGGATCCAGTTGGTTCCGTGCAGGGTGTGCTGGAGGTCGTGCGGGAGTGGTTGGCCTGCGGGGTTTCCGGTCGTCTGCTGGTGGTGACCCGCAACGCCGTTGCGGTGGATCCGGGTGATGACGTCGAGAACCCGGTCGCGGCTGGTGTGTGGGGTCTGGTGCGGTCGGCGCAGCAGGAGAACCCGGGCCGGATCGTGCTGCTCGACGTCGACCGGTACTCACCGGACTTGCTGCCGATGGTGGCGGGCGAGCCGCAGTTGGCGTTGCGTCGCGGAACGCTTCGAGTGCCGCGCCTGGTCGCAGCTGAGCGGGCGTTGACGCCTCCCTCCGAGGCGCCCTGGCGGTTGGACATCCCGGAGCAGGGCACGCTCGACAACCTCGTTCTCGCCCCGCACCCCGAGGCGCTCGAACCCCTGGCGCCGGGAGAGGTGCGCATCCACGTGCGGGCCGCAGGGATCAACTTCCGCGACGTCGTGGTTTCGCTCGGCCTCGTGCCACACCTCGACGGCGTCGGCA
>JBOHFG010000474.1:0-8415 GCA_050699575.1 Pseudonocardiaceae bacterium | reverse complement strand
GGGGTAACAGAGCTATAGCTCTGTTACCCCACTCACGACCGGTCAGCGTCGGCGCTGGGCACGCGCACACTGGTCCTGCGCATCCAACTCCTCGGCCAGGGCTGGCGTCGGAGCGGTGCCCCCGAGGTGCGCCGGCACCCACCAGGGATTGTCACCGGGCGCCTCCGGATAGCGCGCGCAGGTCGCCGCGAGCAGCCCGTTCATCACCTCGACCAGCGCGGAGTCGGCCGCCGGGCCACGCCCGGGCAGCAGCGGCGCCCCGATGGTGATGCTGATCGGGATATGCCGCGCGGCGCGGAGGGTGGGCTTGCGGCCCTTGGTCCACACCCGCTGGCTGCCCCACAGTGCCATGGGGATCAGCGGGACACCCGCGGAGCGCGCCATCCGGGTGGCGCCGGGCTTGAACTCCTTTAGACAGAAACTGCGGCTGATCGTCGCCTCAGGGAAGACCCCGACCAACTCGCCGGCCCGCAGCACCTCCACCGCGGCGCGGAAGGAGGCGGCCCCCGCGGCGCGGTCGACCGGGATGTGGTGCATGGCGCGCATCAACGGCCCCATCACCCGATGGGTGAACACCTCCTGCTTGGCCATGAAACGCACGAACCGGCCACGCTCGCGCCAGAACGGGAGGCCGGCCAGCGCGAAGTCGAGGAAACCCGTGTGGTTCATCACCACCACAGCGCCACCAGTAGCCGGGACGTGCTCCCCGCCCACAACGTCGATCCGCAGGTCCATCGCCCGGAACAGGTTCACGGTGGCACGGGCCACGCAGTGGTACGCCCCATCAGTCACCAGCTCACGCTATCGGGAGCAACGCGGGCCACCGCATGGTGGTGTCACGCTCGAACACCTCGTCGCTGCTAAAAGGCACACACACCCTGACCGCCGTGTTCATCCCCACCAACCCAGCAGCTTTCGGCCCGTCGACGTCAGCACCAGTTACAGTGACAGTTCGGTAGATCCTGTTGCACCCGTCGCCGGGCAGCCGCGTGCTATGTCTGCCAGGCTTGGCCGGTGACAGAACACCAGAGCAGCTACCTCCATGGCCACCACGACAGCGTGTTGCGCTCCCATCGCTGGCGGACAGTGCGCAACTCCGCCGCGTACCTGATCCCGTACCTGCGACCGGGCCAGCAGGTGCTCGACGTCGGCTGTGGTCCGGGCACCATCACCGTCGACCTCGCCCGGATGGTGGCGCCCGGCACCGTGATGGGCCTCGACAACGAACCAGCACCGCTTGAGCAGGCCCGCGTTGACGCTCAGGGCGTCGACACCGTGTCCTTCGCCGTGGGCGATGTGTATCAGCTGGACTACCCGGACGGCACCTTCGACGTCGTCCATGCGCACCAGGTCCTCCAGCACCTGGCCGAGCCCGTCACCGCGCTGCGGGAGATGCGCCGGGTGTGCACGCCGGACGGGATCGTCGCCGCCAGGGATGTCGATTGCGCGACAATGACCTGGTACCCACCAGACGCTCGCCTGGACCGCTGGCTCGACATGTATCACCGAGTCGCTCACAGTAACCAGGCTGAACCGGACGCCGGACGGCGCTTGCTCTCCTGGGCCCGGGCAGCCGGGTTCAGCAAGATCACCGCCTCTGCCGCAGCCTGGTGCTTCGCCACCCCGGAGGAACGCGCGTGGTGGGGCGGCCTGTGGGCGCAGCGGATCACCGACTCCGCACTCGCGGCGCAGGCCGTGGACCGCCACCTCGCCACTCGCAAAGACCTCAAAGACATAGCGGACGGTTGGCACCACTGGGCCGAACAGGACGACGGCTGGTTCGCTGTCCTGCATGGCGAGGTGTTGTGCCAGGAGCAGAGCTCACCTCGCAGGTGAGTATGTCCGCGGCCATACGGACGTCCTTCCTTCCCGGTAACGTCATATCTCATTCATTCCTCCCACTTAAATTTCGCGCATGCGACGAGCCCTTGGTTTTACCGGCGGCCTATTACTTGCGGCGGCCACATTCATCCCCACCATCCCGGCCGCGGCTGACGGTAATCCGTTACAGAAAATCGACCACATCGTGGTGATCTACCAGGAGCAGTACCAGATCGACGGCGGCAAGCAGGACCGGTACGTCACCGGCAGTGATGCCGTCGGCCTGACCATGGGCCACTACGACACCACCAAACTGCCGATCTATGCGTATCTGCACGGCCCGAACGCACCGCACTACGTCATCGCCGACAACTTCTTCCAAGGCGCCTTCGGTGGGTCGTTCCTCAACCACCAGGTGCTCGTCGCCGCCCAGGCACCGGTCTTCGGCAACGCCGACCACAGTGGACAGACCACCGGCTGCGCCACCGGCACGGCCAACTGCGACCTGCACTCCACGGTCGACGCCAACGGCATGCCCAACAGCTACCCCTACTACACCCCACCGGCCGGCACTGTGCGGGACCAGCAGCTCACCGAAGCCGCTGACCCCTCCGGTCACTGCGCACCCAGCTTCACCGGCGCAGCACCCGCCCCGGCCAGCACGCTGTGCGGCGACTTCGCGATCAACACCATCCAGCCCCTCACCCAGCCTTACGCCCCAGGCAGAAGTTCCTACAGGACGCGGCCAGCCCTAATGGCCTTCCCGCGGTCAGTTTCGTCAAGCCGATCGGCGCTGAGAACGAGCACCCCGGCTACACCAGCGAGGTCAACGGCAGCAACCACCTCGTCGATCTCATCAGGGCCGTCAAGAACGGACCCAACGCCAGGAACACGATGATCATCGTGACCTACGACGAGTTCGGCGGGCAATGGGACCATGTCTCCCCGCCCGGCAGCCCGCGCAACCCCGGACCCCACGACGCCATCGGCCCCGGAACCCGGGTCCCGGCGCTGATCCTCGCACCCGGTTTCCGCTCAGGAGTGGACCACACCCAGTACGACACCACCTCCATCCTGGCCACCATCGAGCAACGCTTCGCCCTACCCCCACTCACCGACCCCAACAACCACCCCACCCGCGATGCCCACGTCGCCGACCTCTCCACCACCCTCCGGTAGCCCATCGCATTCAGCGGGGTTAGCGGCACTCGAATAACCCCGCTGAGCCGCTGAATGCGTCACTCGGGGGTGGTGGCGAGCGGGAGCTGGATTTCGAAGCGGCAGCCTGGGCCATGGTTGTGGGCTTTGATGCGGCCTTGGTGGGCCTCGACTAGGCCGCGGGCGATGGCTAGGCCTAGGCCGGCGCCGGATTCGTCGGCGGGGGCCGGGGTGCGGGCGGTGTTGCCGCGGTAGGCGACGTCGAAGACCCGATCCAGGTCCTGCTCGGGGATGCCACCGCAGGCGTCGTCGACCCGTAGCCACGCTTGCCCGTCGCGGGCTCCCGCGGCAACCACGACCGTGCCGTCCGGCGGCGTGTGCCGGATCGCGTTGGACAGCAGGTTGCGGACCACCCGGGCCAGTTCCGGGTCACTGCCCTGCACGACCGGCCAGTCGCTGCCGGCGTCGGCCTGCAACCGGACGCCTTTGCGGGCGGCGGTGACCGCCTCGGCAGCCAGGGCCTCGGAGACGACCTCGCCCAGCGGGATCGCCGACAGGGTCAGCCGCAGTGCCCCGGAGCTGATCCGGGAGAGTTGGAACAGGTCATCGACCATGCCACTAAGCCGCTGGGTCTGTTGCCCGATGCGCTGCGCGTACTGGGCCACCTCGGCCGGGTCAGTCACCACGCAGTCGGCCAGGGCCTCGGTCATCGCGCGGATCCCGGCCAGTGGGGTGCGCAGGTCGTGGCTGATCCAGGCGACCAGCTCACGTCGCGCCGACTCGGCTGCCCGGTCCCGGGCGTAAGCCTCCCGCTGCCAGGTCACCTCCTGCGCGATGCCCCGGCCGAGCAACAGCCCGGCCGGCACGCTCACCGCGGCCACCGTGGCGGCCACCGCAAGCTCGGTGTTCAGCACGGGAGTGAACATCCACCCGTTGACTCCCAGCACCCCGGCCAGGGTCGCGGCCACCGGCACCAGTACCAGCACGGTGACCGCCGCGATGATCGAGTAGCGGCGCATGTGGTGCAGCAGCAGCGCGCCGAGCAGGGCCACCGGCAGGGTGCACAACAACGCGATCGGGCCGACGTGGCGCAGTTCGTCGAGCACCACGGTCACGCCTTAGGGTCATAGCGGTAGCCGACACCCCAGACCGTCGCGATCCGCCTCGGCACGGTGGGGTCGGCCTCCACCTTCTCTCGCAACCGTCGCACGTGGACGGTCACCGTGGAGTGATCACCGAAGGTCCAGCCCCAGACCTGCTCGAGGAGCTCGCCGCGGGTGAAGGCCCGGCCAGGGTGGCGGATGAGGAAGGCCAGCAGGTCGAACTCGCGCACGGTGAGCGCCAGCTCGTGGCCGCCCAGGACCGCCCGGCGGCCGGCGACGTCCACCGTCAGCTCGTCGTCGGTGATCAGCGGCACGTGGGTCACCGGTTGTGCGGACCGCGCCCGGCGCAGCACCGACCCGACCCGCAGCACCAGCTCGCGAGGGCTGAACGGCTTGGTGATGTAGTCGTCCGCGCCCATCTCCAGACCGGCGATGCGGTCCTCCTCCTCGCCCAGCGCGGTGAGCATGACCACCGGCACCGGTCCCGCCATCCGCAAGCGCCGGCACACCTCCAGACCGGGCACACCAGGCAGCATAAGATCGAGTACCACGAGGTCGGGTGGGGTGGCCGCGGCAGCGCGCAGTGCGTGCTCACCGTCCCCGGCAACCGTGACCAGGTACCCGGCGCGGCCGAGGTAGCGACCGACGACATCGCGCACCAGCACGTCGTCATCGACGACGAGCACCGACCCGGCCGTGCTCATCGAATGCCCCGCTGGGCGACGCGCACCACCAGCACCGCCGCCGAGATCGCGAAGAGCACCGCGGTCACAACCAGCCAGCGCGCCAGGAACGGCTGGGCTGACAGGCCCGACGCCGAGTGGTAGGCGTCCTCGGACAGTCGAAGGATCAACGGGGACCACACCAGCAGCAGCAACCCCGAGAGCATCGCGGGTACCCGCAGGTAGTTCAGCCACCGCACACCGGCCACGGTGGCCAGCTCGGGTCGACGGCGCAGCAGCAGCACCAGTGCAGCGTCCAGCCCCGCGTAGAGCGGGAAGAGCACCAGATCGTGGACGACGGCGCTGCCGACGAACCAGCTACCGACGCCGATCGGGTTGTCGCCCAGCAACCGGATACCGGCGTAGCCCACGACGACGAAGCTGGCCAGCAGCGACAGCAGTTGGACGGACTCGCGGCGGGTCATGACGGTGACCCCGGCTGGAACGTCATGCGGGTGACCCACTTGGTGTTGTGCACGCCGGGCAGGGCAGGTACCACCACTCGGGCCGGGAAGCCGTGGTCAACGGTCAGATCGGCGTCGTTGACCCGCAGGGCGAGCAGCGCGTCGGACGCGTTGACCTGGCTCGCCGACAGCGTCGTCGAGCCGAAACCGCCGCCGCGCTCCAGCGACTCAACGAACATGTTCGCCTCCGGCGCGGCACCGACCAAGGCGGCGAGATCGGCCAGCCGCACCCCGGTCCACGTCTGCACGCCGGTGGACCAGCCCTCCACGCAGGCGATCGGCATCCGGGCGGTGTGCTGCGGCAGCGCGAGCAGCTGGGCCCGGGACAGCGACGTCGTGGCCGGGCCGATGAGCTCCAGCCGCCAGTTGTCATCGACCGGGCCGACCCCCGCCATGGCGGCGGTCTTGTTCACCTGGAAGTCTGCAGGGAGTTCCTGCCCGCGTGGGGCCAGCACCGCGGTCGACCGGGTCGCGCCCCCGAGGGTCTCCCCCACGCTGAGCCCGAGCAGCGCCAGCGATCCGGCCACGACCGTGCCCAGCGCGCCACGCCGCGACATGGTTGCCGGGGCGGGATCAGAGGACACCAGGTGATCGGGGTCGGGCGGCTCCGCGATGGTCGCCGATGCCGGGGTCCGCAGCTCGGCGCGCAGGCTGCGGGACCGCAGCGCGCTCACCATCCGGGGCAGCCGGAACGTCACATGCACGACGAATGCGGAGATGAACACCCACGCACCGTAGTAGTGCGCTTGGTAGAAACCGAACGGCCAGGCGTAATAATACTGGATGTTCATCACACCGGTGACCAGCTCGAATACCGCGCCCCCGACGAGCAGCAACAGCGAGCCGCGGTCCACCAGGTGGGTGAGTGATCGGGCCGGTGGCCACTCGAACAGCTTGGGCAGTACCGACCACAGCTTGGCCAGCACGATCGGGATGAGCACCAAACCGAGCGTCACGTGCACGCCCTGGGTCACCCAGTACAGCCAGGACGGACCGGCCGGCCAACCCGGCAGCCAGGAACCGAGCAGCCCCTTGTCCGGCGTGGTGTCGTTGCCGGGTGCGAGGTTGGGGTTGTAGGCGGCGTAGGACGCCAGACCGGTGAGGAACATCAGCGTGATGCCAGGCAGCAGCGCCACACTCAGGATCGCGGTGAACCACGGGCCGCGCAGCGGGCTACGCCAAAAACCGGGCCGAAACGGACCCGGCGGGGGTTGCGCCACTGCTTGACGGACCCACCGGGGCAGCACGGTCATGGCCCTCACGCTATCGCGCACGCCGTTGGCTGGAGCTTACCGCCTGCTGACGTGACGTAGCTCAAGAAAGCAGCGGCCGGCGCAGTAACGCTCCCCGGTCTGCCACCCGGCGAGCGTGGCGAGGGTGGCGAGCGCCGGCAGCTCCGCGACCGCCCACGGAAACCAGGGGCCCGCAGTAGCACCGGCGACCTGGAGCCGGGCGGCCCCCCGCCACAACCCAGTTCCGGGATGCTCGGCCTCGACCAGCATGGTGCCACCGTCGCGGAGCAGGGACGCACAGCGGTGCAGCAGCCGCATCGGGTCCCCACCAATGCCGATGTTGCCATCGGCCAGCAGCACGTGGTGCCACCGTCCCTCGCCGGGCAGCGTGGCAAAGACGTCGCGGTGCAGCACCGCGGCACCGCGGGAGTGACATTGCCGGACCGCCAGCGGCGAGCAGTCCACCCCCAGGGCCGGCACGCCGCGCCCGGCCAGCTCGGCGACCAGCCGGCCAGGGCCACAGCCCAGGTCCACCGTCGGCCCGGTGCAGCGGTCCAGCAACCAGTCGTCCTCGTCGTCGGCGGGGGCCAGCCAGCGCTGGGGAGCCACCGGAAGGATCCGTCCATCGTCGCCGACGAGCTGGGCCGGCCGGCCGGCCAGAACCGGGTCGAACACCGCCGCGCTCACCGACAGCTGTCCAGCTGAGCCCCAACAGCTAGCTCAGCCCCGGCTAGCTCGGCTTCGGCGGCGGCCACTGCGGCCGCAAATCGGCCATCAGGCGCGACGGCGGCCACTGCGGTAGCATCATCCCAAGTGTCC
Organism: Pseudonocardiaceae bacterium; assembly: GCA_050699575.1. Taxonomy (GTDB): domain Bacteria; phylum Actinomycetota; class Actinomycetes; order Mycobacteriales; family Pseudonocardiaceae. The sequence goes on along the minus strand of JBOHFG010000474.1, from coordinate 1,096 downwards.
ACATCGGACAACTCAGGCAGCTCAACCACCCGGCAACCGGAGGCCCGCAGCGCGGCCCTCGTCCGCGCCCCCGTGTCCGAGCGCGAGGTCGGGACATCAACGATCAGCTCAGCCAGCTCGGGCCGCCGGACGCCCAGCACCCACCAGCCACCATCGGCAGCCGACCCGAGCGCGGCCTGCACGCCGTCTCCGTCGAGCAGGTCCAGGCAGTGGCTGAGCAGTTTCGCATCGACCTGCGGGGTGTCCATCCCGATCTGCAGCACCGGCCGGGCACCGACCACCGCAGCGGTGTCGGCGTACGCGGCGGCGATCCGCTGACCCAGCGTCGTGCCGCGCTGCGGCAGCACCGTGGTGGCTCGCAGTTGCTCCGTCAGCTCGGCGGCGTCGACGGCCCGGGCAAGATCACCGGTCAGCGCCACCACGGGTATCACGTCGGGCACTGCCAGTACCGCGTCCAGGGTGTCGCGGAACGCCGCCGCAGCGATCCGGGCAGCCTGGACCGGGGTGGCCGGCGGGCACAGCCGGGTCTTCACCTCGCCCGGCACCGGTGCCTTAGCCAGCACCAGCAGCGCCGCCCGCGGGCCGCTCAGCACCACGCCCCAATTTCGTGCAGCAAATCCCCGGTCTCGTTCACCGAACCCCCAGTCTCGCCTATCAAGCGCAACGCGACGTCAATAACCAGCACGACGACCTCCCCTAGCCGATACCGGATATCATCTCCTCCCCACCACAACCCAACCCTTACCTACCGATGACATCCACGATCGCCCGCATTCAGCGGGCTCATCGGGGTTTCCAGCGCCGGATAACCCCGCTCAGCCTGCTAAATGCGGTGGGTCGCGACTAGCGCCAGCCGCGGCGGTGCGGCTTGGCGCCATCCTCGATGCTCGGGTACCGCACGTGCCAGCCGTGCTTGTCCGGGCATCGGAAAGACTGCAACTGGCGCCCGGACGCCGCCACCAGGCGACTGGCTGACGCCGACGTCAGGATGGCCCGGTGCTCGCAGCGGGGACACCGGGCTGCCATGCTGTACCGCAGATCGATCATGCCACCCACGCTCAGCAGCGTAGCGAACGAGGCTCGCCCGGTTCATCGG
>JBOHFG010000473.1:0-2526 GCA_050699575.1 Pseudonocardiaceae bacterium | reverse complement strand
GACCCCTGGGATCGTCCAGCAGGGCCATCGCCACCTGGATCAGCGCACGTGTCTTCCTCCGCATGCGACCCAGCTTAGAACAACATATGTAGGTTTGCTAGCGGCGAGCCGGATGCATGTCACCCGCCGCAGGGCAGCGTGGAGCGGAGCTGCTCCCACCGCCGGGTCTCGATGTCGCAGATCGGCGTGTCGAGCGAGTTCGCGACGTTCAGGATACGAGTGGAGCCGTCCGAGTTCGAAGGGCGTCGACGAGGCGCGAGCTTCGCATACCCGCTTGTGCGGTGTACTACTGTCGTTCAGGTGGGTGATCGCGGTCGTGGCCAGGTGTACCAGCCGATGAGCTTGGCGCGGCTCGGTGTTTTGCTGGCCGGAGCTGATGAGTCTCGACGATGGCGGTTGGTCGCAGAGTTCCTGGAGGAGTATCGCTGGGAACCGCTGGATACGCGGTGGGGTCTGTTGACGGCGGAACCACTCGACACCGGCGACGAACGCTGGGATGTGTTCTTGGCTGCGCTGGCGGAGCATCTTGCGGCCCGCGACGGGCGGGGAGCTTCCTCGTGGGTCGAGTCGAGGTCGTTGCGGCAGTTGTGGTTTCCGTTCAATACTCGGGCCGCGCGGGTGGACGCGTTGGTCCACGCGCCTGCCGCGTTCCGGCGGCGGGGAGTGTACGTGGCAGCCCAGGAGTTGGGGGTCGCGTGAGCGCTGATGATCCACTGCTCGATCGGGCCACCATCGAGCATGCCTTCCGTCGACTCGGTGACCGGTTGGCCCGCCGCGGCATTGTCGCAGATCTTTACGTCTTCGGTGGCGCGGCGATGGCGTTGGCTTACGACGCCCGTCGGGCGACTCGCGATATCGATGCTGTTTTTCAGCCGCATGGTGTGGTCCTGGATGAGGCTAGAGCGGTTGCCGAGGAACTCGGCCTGCCGCAGTGGTGGCTCAACGAGCAGGCCAGTGTTTATGTCGCGCCGGGTGGTGACGCTGCTGCTCCTCGGGTGTTCGACCACCCCGGGCTGCGGGTGTCGGCCGCATCCCCGGAGCATCTGTTGGCGATGAAGGTCCTCGCCGCCCGACGGCGTGACAGCGACGATATCCGCTTCCTCGTCAAGCACCTGGGCCTGTCTGCCGTCGCGGATGTCCTGGTGTTGTGCGCGGAGGTGTTCCCTGACGAGGAAGTACCAGCGCGCGCTCGCCTGGTCCTGGAAGATTCCTTTGGTGACCATTGATCGAGGCTTCTGTTGAGCACATCGCTACCCTGGGTGGCCGCTCGTGGGCCGGAGCGGACCGTGGTCTGCCAACTCTCCTTGCCGAGCTTGGCCCCGGACACACATGCCGCCAAGTGGAACCTTGTGGCTGTTTAGCGGGCTCGCGGACCGCTAAGTGGAACCTAATGGCGGTTCCCGTGTGCGGAGGCAACGGGCGGATGGATCGCGTTCATGACCTAACTTAAGGAGGTCTGAGCCTTGGGACCATCCTGGAGTTGAGGTTTACCGGATGCGCGAGAGTGTTGATCTCAGATTGTTGTGTTCGCTGACTGTGGTCACTCGTTGCTGCTGATCTCGCTACGGGGGTGGGTGTGGTATCAGCAGCGGCCGTCCGGCTCTCTTCTAGCAAGACCAGTACGGAAATATTAAAGAGGACGTGATCGGGGCACCGTTCGGGGAAGGAAATCCTCATGAGCCGTACACCTGATGTCAGCGGGCCATGGGGAGGCCGCGCCGCACTCGGCGACGCCGGTCACGCCGTCGTGGTCGGCGGGAGCATGGCTGGCCTGTTGGCCGCGCGGGTGCTCGCCAACCATTTCGAGCAGGTGACGCTCGTCGAGCGAGACGCGCTGCCCGACAGCGCGCAGACCCGCAAGGGCGTCCCGCAGGGACACCAGCTGCATACGCTGCTGCCCCGGGGCCGGGGGATCGTGGAGCGGCTGTTCCCCGGCTATAGCCAGGAGCTAGCGGCTGCCGGGGCGGTGTCTCTGCGCGTGCCCACCGACGCGCTCGTTCTGACCCCGGCCGGCTGGCTGGACCGGCGGGCCACCGGGTGGCCGCTGCTGTCGGCCAGTCGGCCGCTGTTGGAGTGGGCAGTGCGTCGGCGGCTGCGGGAAGTGCCGGGCGTGACGATCCTCGACCGCCACGATGTGACGTCGCTGCTCACCTCGCGCGACGGCCGGCAGGTTACCGGCACGGCGCTGCGCTCGCTCGATGACGCGGGCAGCGGCCCTCGGCAGCTCCACGCCGACCTTGTGGTCGACGCCAGCGGCCGCGGCTCCCGCGCCCCGGCCTGGCTCGCCGAGGCCGGCTACGGCACACCCGCCAAGACGCACGTCGACCCGAACGTCGCGTACGCCTCCCGGATCTACCGCATTCCGGACGGGTTCAGTGCGGACTGGCAGCTGGTGATATTGACCTCCCAGCCGCCGTCACTACCCCGCACCGGCTACCTGTTCCCGATCGAGGACGGCCAGTGGATGGTGGCGCTGATGGGAGCGGGTGGCCAACACCCGCCGACCGACGAGGACGGTTTCGCTGC
>JBOHFG010000472.1:0-1934 GCA_050699575.1 Pseudonocardiaceae bacterium | reverse complement strand
TGCACCTTATGCCGGTATCGGGTAGGTTCCCGCTGGCGCGCGGGGGTACCGGTGTTCGTGATGTCGGCATAATCCTGGTTGGTTGATCGACGCTTGATTTTTCCGTCGTTGGAGAGGAGTCTGCCTCATCCCTCCCGGCGACTAAATGACTGCGCATCTCGGCCAGCTGCCAGCAACATCCGCTCATACTGCTGACAGCCCGCGGGCGCTGGCGTTGGCCGTGCCGAGCGGGTTGATGTTGGGAAGCCGGTGCGGCGTGGGTAACGCATGCTGATCCTGCTACTGGATGATCATCTCTCGAATCTGCATCGATGTCTGTGTCCTGAAGATCCCGCCGCCGCGCAACAGCGGCACCACCTGGGTAACCACGACTCTTCACTTAAGACACACCTATCGAGTGATCCGCGTCATGCGGGCTGAGCCTGCGGCGAGGCCGTTGGCCGACTCGGTTCGAGGGTGGCGAGCAAGGCACACTTTCGTGGACCACCCCGGCCTTGTGGCCGGACTGTGTCCTGGGTCGGCTACGGGCTACGTGATCATGCAATGTACTCATCTGCCGATGAGGGCGCCTGTGGAGGGCCATCCGTGTTGCCGGAGCACGACTGGGCCGAACGTGGGTGTTTGGCACGCAAGCGTTGCGGCAAGCTTGTCACACCGGCGGGCGGGCCGTCGCCATTGGTGTCATTGGGGCGGACCTTCTCGGTCAGATGTAGCTGAACAGTGGAGGAAAGGCCAGGACCACGATCCAGGCCCAGGCGGCGTACACCGGCAGGTAGCCGGTCTGCCAGTGCTCGAGTGCCGCGAACGGCGTGTGCCGACGGGCAAACCTCAGCAGTAGCCACGCCGACCAGGCGAGGTTGGCCAGCAGGATGACGTTCTCGCCGAGCGCTGCGGCCTTGTTGGGTGTCGTGCCGTACCCGGTGATGCGCCCGGTGATCTCCAGTAACACCAGCACGTCGATGGCCAGCGCGCTGACCACGAGGGCGAGCTGCAGTGTGTCGAACAGGCCGGGCGGGGCCAGCGGATCGCGGGCTGAGATCGAGTAGAGCAGCAGCCCCAGCACCACGACCAGCAGGAGGTCGAACAGGATCAGCGCTTCGCGCTCAACGTTGATGCCGGCGCTGGTCGCGCCGATGGCAACGAGGAAGGCGAGCAGGACTGCCGTAAACAGTGGAGTGAACAGCCGCGTGAGCACCGGGGCGATGTTCTCGACCACACTCTGCTTGGCCTCGACGAGCCACCCGGCCACGACGATCGCGGCCACGACGCCGCAGGGAAGGAGCCACTGCGTGATGAACTCCTCCGGGAGGATCCCGATGGCCTCGAAGGTGCCGAACATGAACGCGATGAGTACACCGCCGCCGAGGGCGATGAGGACGAAGTAGACGAACCACTCGCCGGTGAAGCGGATGAAGTCCATGCGTCGACGCGACGAGCGCCAGTCGTCGGCCACATAGGCCAGACCCACCACGAGCCACAGGGCGATGGGGAGGTGGATGCTGGTGACGACCACCGACTGCGACTCCTCGGCCAGGGGATAGGCGTTGGCCGCCACGGCGCCGAGCGCGAACAGCGCCACCATTATCCCGATCAGCGGGCGTCGGGCCTGACGGCGCCAGGCTAGGAAGGCCGCCAGCCAGGGCAGCGCGAACAGGCTGGCGTTCGGCCCGTAGAACGAGATGTCCTGCTCCAACCTCATTCCGAACAGTTCCGGCGCCTTGATCGACGCCGCCGCGCCCGCCGCGCAGATGACCATCGCGAGCAGGTCACGCCGCGACCGGGTTTCCGCCACCGGGCTGTCGGCCTGGCCGGTCAGCACCAGTTGCTTCCACAGCCGTTCCGAATGCTCCCGGGCGAACTCGCGGGACAACTCGTCCAGGCTACCCATGCGTTTTACCGCGACCAGGAACGCCTCGTCGGCGCGCAGGCCGACC
>JBOHFG010000471.1:0-1877 GCA_050699575.1 Pseudonocardiaceae bacterium | reverse complement strand
CGCGTTGGGTGCGGTGATCGACCACCATGACGCGTTAAGAATGCGCTTCACCCACACCGGCGGGTACTGGCGGCAGGACAACACACCTCCCACACCCGTGGATGTCCTTCAGCGGTGTGATGTGTCCCACCATGATCTGGCAGACCAACCTGATGTGATCACCGAGGTCACCACGGCCCTGCGGGCGGGGTTCGACCTCGGGTGCCCACCCTTGTTCAAAGCGGTGCTCTTCGACCGCGGTAGCACCAGGCGAGCGGTGTTGTTCCTCGTCGCTCACCACCTGGTTGTTGACGCGGTGTCCTGGCGGATCCTGCTCGAGGACCTCGAGACCGCCTACCAGCAGGCCAAAGCTAGCGGAACTGTCGAATTAGGGGCTAAGACCACCTCATTTCGGGAGTGGGCGGCGCGGTTAAGTGAGCACGCCACCGTCGGTGGGTTTGGTGGTGAGTTGGATTATTGGCTGGAGGTGAGCAGGGACCGCGATCCGGTGCTGCCCGTCGATGGTAGTGGGGCCAACACGGTGGCGTCGGTGAGTTCAGTAACGGTGCGCCTGGACCCAGAACTGACCCGGGCGCTATTACAGGATGTGCCGGGTGTGTACCGCACACAGGTCAACGATGTGCTGCTGGCAGCGTTGGGTCGGGTGCTTTCCGGCTGGACTGGCCGCACTCAGGTGTTCGTCGACGTCGAGGGCCACGGGCGCGAGGACGTGTTCACGGGGGTGGATCTGTCCCGCACTGTGGGCTGGTTCACCACCCTGTTCCCATTGGGGTTGGATGTCATTCCCCACGATGATCTGGGTGGGCTGCTGAAGTCTGTCAAGGAACAGTTACGCGGGGTACCCGGACGTGGCCTGGGATACGGCGCATTGCGATACTTGACTCTCCACAGTCCGCTCACCAACCACCCCGCACCACCGGTCAGTTTCAACTACCTAGGCCGATCCTCCTGGTCCCACGACAACCAGCCACATCCCGGGCACGACCATGACGGGAAAGGCTTGTTTCGCATCATCAGTGGTGGATTGGGTAGCGACTCCAGCCCCCACGTTTTTCGAACCCACGTACTCGATGTAGTGGGCCGGGTCGAGCAACACAGTCTGGAACTTATCTGGTCCTACTCTCATAACTTCCACCACTACAACACTATCAGCGCACTTGCTCAGAACATGCTCACCGTGCTGGAAGACATCGTCGAGCATTGCGCGCACCCCGGCGCCGGTGGCGCCACCCCCACAGATTTTCCGCTGGCCCACCTCGACCAAGACACGGTGGATTTGCTAGTCGGAGACGGGCGTGGAGTGGAGGACATTTACCCGTTGACACCGATGCAGGCTGGAATGGTGTTCCACAGCTTGTCGCAGAGCGATCAAGGTGTCTACTTCGAACAGGTCACGTTCGTGTTGGAGGGTGTGAACGACCCTCATATATTGGGAGCGGCGTGGCAGCAGGTGGTGGATCAGACACCGGTGCTGCGCAGTCGGGTGGTCTACGACGGTGTGAATGAGCCCCTGCAGGTGGTCCACTTCCAGGTCACGCTTCCCGTCACGTACCTGGACTGGAAGCAGCTCCCACCAGATGCGCGGACCAAGGAGCTAAGCCAGTTACTCGAGAGTGACCGGGCCCAGGGTTTGGATCTCGGGACAGCCCCACTGTTGAGAGTCACGATTGCTATTTTGTCGTCTACTGAAGTGCAGGTTGTGTGGACTTTTCATCATGTCTTGCTTGATGGGTGGAGCGTGGCCCGGGTCTTATCGGATGTGTTTAGCTACCACGCCAGTCTCGTCCGTGGTGAGCAACCCGAACCGGTGGCCCGTCGCCCGTTCCGGGATTATCTGTCCTGGCTCTCGGTCCAGGACCACCATCAAGCTGAGCAAC
>JBOHFG010000470.1:0-9178 GCA_050699575.1 Pseudonocardiaceae bacterium | reverse complement strand
CGACCGCGACCGGGACTGGATGCACCGGGTCGAGGCCGTCACGCAGGCCTACCAGCAGCTACCCCGGTCCTCGGCGGGCGATGGCCCGGAGCTGCAGCGGATCCGCTGGATGATCGAGGAGCTGCGGATCAGCTACTTCGCCCAGGACCTGCGCACCCCTTACCCAGTCTCCGACCAGCGGATCTACCAGGCCATCAACGAGCTGACCGGTCAGCAGGCTTAGACGGCGTGCCGCCCAACCATCATCACGGTGCTCGGCCCGATATGGAGACATATCGGGGTTATTCAGCCGCCCAAAGCCCGATATGGCTCCATATCGGGCCGCATATCGTGATCATGCTGTGCGGCCTGTGGTTGCGCTGGCGATGTCATCCAGCGGGCCAACCTGGCATGCCCTGACCAGCGGCAACACCTCGGCAATCACCGGATGCGGCTGCCGGGTTGGACGGCGTGCCGACCGGAGGACCTGCCGATGTCAAGCGTCTTGCTCGATATGCTCGAAAATGTCCGCGTCATTTCTTGCTGCCACCGCGGCAAGTCGTTCCAGTCTGCCACGTAGGCCGGCTTCGGATCTGGGAAATGCTTAAAGATTTGCCCAATCCAGCAGAGCGCAACGAAACGCCCCTTCTGTGAACGGGTGAGCTTCGCGGTCCTGCCGTCAGTAGCCTCGATGAACGCGCGCCCCTGTTTGCTGCTCAATTAATCTCTCCTGTAACCACTCAATCGCTAGTCTTCTGAATGTGCAAGATCTGGTGCTCCATGTAGTGTACATGGCGGGAGTTCTCCAGTGAGTCGACCGCGTGCGCGAGCCGCCGAGCGGCATCTTTGCGCAGCAATCGAGAAGTGTCGCGCACGGAGAAGAAACCGAATTCCGATATCTCACTGTCGGTGATTATCAATCTTTTGATCGCGGCGTCCACGAGGGTCCCACCGTCAAACATGAAGATCAAATAATCATCCCACGGTCCATGTGGCCCGATCCAATCGACGCTGATCAAGTGGCTGATCTTCGCCTGAAAGCCGAGCTCTTCGGCAACTTCCCGCTCTGCGGCCACACGCGGGGGTTCGTTCGCTTCGGCCATTCTGCCCGGCAGGTCCCAGTATTCCTTGTAGGTCGGGTTGGCAAGAAAGATGCGACCGGTTTGATCTCGCAAGCGAATAAAAGAAAAGTGCGGACTCGCCAGCAAGGGCCGCCTCGTCAAATCCTGCAATCCACGCTGCACGCGTTGAATTTTTGCAATTGTGCAGTGTGTCGCGGGCAGTGTCCAAGTTTCGATGACACTCTTTTTCCCGACTCTGCCCATCGCAGATGAAGATCTGGGATGCTGAACGCTGAACGGCGATTCGCAATGCCAGCGCCGGAAAACTTGGCTCAACTTTCATCCCTCTAGGGAGGCCAGGGATCACTTGTTCAGCGCCAGGCTGAGACGCTGGACTAACGTCTGGCCCAGAGCATGAAGTCTTGCTGTCGATTCGGGGTCCTCGCTCATCCACAGGTACCGGCTGATGGCGGCGAGTTGAGCGATGGTTCCGGAGTGACTGTCCAGTTCAGGGAAGAGATCATGGATCCGTTGCGCTGTGGATGGATGGAATAAGCTGCTGCAATAGAGCGTTGCGGCGTCGTACCATGCGGGGGCGCGGCGCCAGCATTTCCAGTCAAGTAGCCACAGTTGGGGGCCGGTGATGTTGACCCAGTGGAGGTCCCCGTGAGCGGTGGTCCACGTGCCTGGGTCGTAAACAGTTCCATGGGCAGTTTTGCGTCAAAGAATCGCTCGACACCTTCAGCAGTGTATTCGGGCAGCCATCCGACGTCTCGTTCAGGGACCGGGTGCCGTTGAAGTGCGGTGAGCGCTTGCCGTAGCGCGGTCCACCATGTGCCGGGCAGGCCGGGATTAGCGTAGAGGTCTCCATCGTTGGAGACGGGTTTGTCGGAGACGTAGGTCATGACTTCGCCCCGGAGCCGGATACCGCCACCTTGCCAGCCAGGGTCGTGCCAGTCGGCCCACCGGATGACTTCTGGTTTGGGTACACCTTGAATGGTGTTGGCTTCGACGTTGCCGTCCCAGCGGCAAAGCTGCCCCGCGTCGGGGTCGTCCATAATGGTCCGCAGCTAAACGTCCCCGGTTTTGTCTTTCGCATGTATTCCTGCGGTTCGCATATCTCCTGTGAATGTAGGGTCGCCAATGGGAGTGACGCCCAGTTTACCTGCCGTAATGCGAAGGTGGCGCATCAGGAAGCTAGCCCGTTCGCGGTCCGGTTCACCATCGTGATAGTCAGCATGATCCATATTTTAGCAGTCTCGTTTCGTGTTTCCGTTATCCGCCGGGCGATGCCAGCCCTTCTTATCCCAGTGCGTTTTCCTGAAAGCTGACTTCCCGAACCCGGCGGTTTGATGCTTGCCCACCCCGCCTGCCGCGGGAGCGGCATTGTTGCCTGGGTTCCGGTAGGGGTTGATCAGGGCGAGCAGGGCCGGATCTTTCGTCATGGCAAGTTCTTCTAGCAGGGTCATGCCATTTTACCTCTCAGCTTCAGCAAGATCGGCAAAGCCGGTCACCAGGGCTTGCACAGTGATTTGGCAGTGTTGCGTCTCAGTGGTGGAAAAGACCCCGTGTTCAAAGAATCGATTTCCGGCTTGCCCTCCTTGGCAGAATGCGAAGAAATCGCAGGACTGTTCGCACCGGCGGACCCCTAGCTTGAAATTCTTGCACATATGGGAGATCGCAGACTCGCGACAGTATGCGGTGCAGAGGTTCACTCAAGGCATTTCCTGCAATAAAATCGGCATACCGGGAAGATTTAATCCCAAGCAGTTCCGGGGAAAGCGCAATGACGTCACCGTTCCATGCGACGGTGGGAAGCGGATCGTGAAGGGCGCCTGCGGCTGCCGTTGATGGAGGTACGGCGAGGTAGTTCAGCAGCCGGTCGACTTCCCGTATCCGTGTACTATTGTTCTGGCCAGCCCAGGTGAACACGTCCCGCCACAGGGTTCGGGCCTCATGCGGCGACGGGAAGCCATTGTGGAGGTTGACTCCTTCGCGCTCTTCCAGGTTGAGAGCGATTGACCTGGGGTGAAGGTCGGCAAGGAAGTCTAGAATCTGGTCAACACTATCGATCGCGGCCTAGTCGATGACGGCGATCACACTGAAATCGATCCCGCGTTCCGCAAGCTTTGAGATTCCGTTCATGATGCGTGTGAATGCCGGTTTTCTTTGCCAATCGACCCGGTTCTGGTTCAGGGTCGATTGGCCATCGAAGCTGACCCCCACTTGAACGTCATACTTGAGGAATAGTTCGCACCATTCGCTGGTATCAGCGTGGCGTTGGTCTGGATCACGTGCTGAATTAGGCCAGCATTCTGTAGTGGCGCGAAGTGCTTGAGAAGTTCCTCGAACAAGATAGGACCGGCGGCGAGAGGTTCACCGCCGTGCCATACCAACTCTAACGGTGCGGACTCCACCCAATCGGAGCTGATTCCCGCAGCGATGGCGCGCGCCACCGGAAGAGGCATCTCGTTCTTGGACTTACGCCCAGGAAGGTAGCAATACGTGCAGTCAAGGTTGCATAGGCTTGTCGGTTGCAGGGTTATCATTGATGGACGCGTTGCCACCCGGCTATCCCTGGATTCTTGCTGGGCCACCGGGTCACCTCCCGCCCACCAGACGATCTACCGGGCACTGATCATCCCATCTTCGCGGTGTACCGGCGTCCCCCGCTGGAGCGAACAGGGACGCCGGTGGAGGCAGCCCAACAACCCGTGATCACTGCCTCTGCCGGGATGGTGGTTGGCGACGGCCTAATGACAACCAAACCCGTGAATGGACACCACCGCAGTGAGCCGTTGCCCCGGGGGACCGGTTCCCGCTCGGACCGCCGCACTGGCACTGGGAAGGTTGCGATGACGAGCAGAATGGGCGGTCACGTCGGGTGCCACTGATGGGCAGCCGGGCGAAGCACCTGCTGAGGAGATGGCCAGTCCCGCTAGATCCATTTCGACCTGCTGGGCCTGGTCGCCGGCGCCGCCCGCTCGCCAGCCATGGCAGCTTCCCGGGGCCCAGCGCGGATACCACCACCCCACCGGCTGCTATCTGGTGATGCCCTGCTTGTTTGGCGAGGGTGCAAGCTGGGGGTTGCTGCGCCGGTGCAGGGATATGCTGCGATCCCGAAGGCACCGCATCAGCGATAGCGGCTAGGTCGTGCCTTCCTGGCCGATGAAGGCCTCAGCGGTGCTCAAGCTGATCGAGTCAGATGGCTGGTAGTTGGCTCGAACCCGCGGATCGCGCCGTCAGTACCAGCATCCGGCGAAGTCTGGTCTGGTGACAGTCCTGGGGAAGCCGAGCGACACAACTGCATCCGAAGACCTTGAGCAGCATCCTGAAGCAGGCCAGGCTCAGGGGCGACACTGGCAGCAGCGGTGCGGCTGGGGAGAGGAAGAAAACATGATCAGCTATCTGATCATCATCGAAGGCGACGGTTCGGCCTACTGCCCCGACCTCCCGGGCGTCGTGGCCACCGGTGACAGCATCGACGAGTGTGCAGCCGAGATGCGTGACGCGATTGCCTTCCACATTGAGGGCCTGCACGACGCCGGTGAGTCCGTGCCGCCCTCGGCTAGCCGAGGGCGGACGGTCGAAGTCGCTGCCTGAAGCAAGTATGATTGACGTTGCCTTGCGGCTTCCTTCCCCGCTCGTGGAGATCTGTGACGAGCGTGTGGCGTCGAGGGGCGTACGCCTCTATCTGAAGCGCGATGACCTGATTCATGAAGAGCTGCCGGGAAACAAGTGGCGCAAGTTGAAATACAACATCGCAGCCGCTCAAGAGCAAGGCGTGAGCACGTTGCTCACTTTTGGCGGTGCATACTCGAACCACATCAAAGCAATTGCGGCAGCTGGCCACTATTTCAGTTTCAGCACCATAGGAGTTATTCGCGGCGAGGAGCACGCTCCGCTTAATAGCACGCTTGCATATGCCAGAAGCCGGGGAATGCAGCTTGTCTATATGGATCGCAGTGCGTACAGGGAGAAGGCTGACCCGTCCGTCATTGCAGACCTTCGGGCCCGCTTCGGGGACTTCTACAGTATTCCCGAAGGGGGAAGCAACGCCCTGGCGGTCAAGGGCTGCAGAGAGCTTGTGAATGAAATTGACGTCGACTTCGACGTCATTTGCTGCCCGTGCGGAACGGGCGGCACGCTTGCTGGAATCTCAGCAGCACTTCATCAGGGGCAGAAGGCCGCGGGATTTTCCGCCCTCAAAGGCGGCAAGTTTCTGGTTGACACGGTTGCCGAATTGCAAAACCAATCACTTGGTGGCGTTCTTGGCAACTGGGAGATTGACACCGAATTTCATTTCGGGGGGTTCGCTCGCCGCAGGCCAGAACTCGAGGAATTTGTCAAATTATTCACACATGCGCACGGGCTGGCTCTCGAGTGGGTGTATGTTGCAAAAATGATGTTCGGTATATTTGCACTGACCGAGCGAGGCGCGTTTGCTCCTGGCACAAGAATCGTGGCCGTGATCACCGGCTAGGGATCAGAAAAATTAGATACTCACACCTTCATATGGTAGGCGCGTTGCGCTGCCTTTGCGGTGGAGTTCTCCTCAAGAGTTAACTCCCATCGCCCACTTTCTACTTTAAATTCGCGGCTGAATCCAAGCCATATTCCACGCATGCTGCGCCCAGTCGGGTCGATGACCATTTGCAGCGTACCATGATATGTGGCACCCTTGTAGTACCCCGTCGGCGAAGTGATTTCGCGCCATGATCCCGTAGTCACTGGTGGCTCTAGCGCGAATTCAATGCGGAGCTGCGATCCTGTCGAATGTGGCAGGCTTTGGCCAACTAGGCGGCTTCCCTGCTGGCGGAGAACAACATAGTGATCGCCGGTGTAGTCGCCGCCACGGCCAGTGCTCGCATAAATGTAGTGACTGTGCCAAATTCCAGAGAAGGCCGACCCGTCCAGCGATTGAACATTTGAAATAGGAATTCCTTCGTCTATCGTTACCGGCGATATTGCCGCCATCGACAGGCCAGTGCTTAGTTTTAGCAATAATGCTCTTCGCGAGATTCCGTCGCCTGCACAATCGGCCCACTCCGTCATCTTTAAGGCGAGTTCATGCACGTCAATCGGCTCCAATCTGGACACGAGCTCCGAGAAATTTGTTACGGTTACTGTATTCTCGGTCCCGCCAGAAAGTGGCGTGAACATGCCGCCGGAGGGCAGCGCAGGCCGCAGTAAAGAGCTGTTTGCGTCTCGGTAGGCCGAATCTCGGCAGCTGAAGTCGGCGCAATCGCTGAGCAAGTCCGCTACCCTGCATTCGTATAATTCGGCAAGCTTAGTAAGTACATCAAGCGAGGGAGCATACCCAGTTGACGATGGCCACAATTCCCAATATGAGAAGTTTTTAAAAGTTTTTGAATCGGCCGGCCAGCGGCTATTCCAATGCTCGGCCATGTCGCGTTGACTCCAGCCGTGAACCATTCGCAGCGCAACGCGCATGTTCAGATGGTATCGCTCGCAGAAGACAGAGGCGATCTCAGCCCAAGACTTATGCTGAGCGCGCAACTCGGCCGATAGCTGCCGTTGCTCCTGTCGCTGTCTGCGAAACGTAGACGGCATGGTCGGGGGTATCTCCTCTCTGAACGGGCAGACCATATCTCGCTTGCATGATGCCGCCGAACGTCCCAGTTGAACAGGGACGTCCTACTCTTCAAGATCACGTTTCTGCTGGGTGGCTTGGCTGGGTGATCTGCGGTTTCCTTACTCTAGGCAGCCGATGAAGCTGGGGGAAGGTTGATGAAGTGATACTGACGCTTGCGGTGGTTTGGGTGGAGGCGGAGAGGATAGGCGTGGCACTGAGCAAACGACTATCCGCCGGTGAAGACGAGACAGCGGTCCGGAAGATCACCAAGAGTCTGGTGCTCAGTGACTCAGCAGGGAGTCGCTGTCCCAATCACGTCCGGGCCGGTCACCACGTGCTGTCTGAACGGGGCTCGACCGACACTGGGTGCGCGCGGTATACGGCCTTGCACCAGGTCCACCACTGCCCCGGCCCTGGCCGGGCGCCAGCCGAGGCAGCTCCGGAGGCCGGCCGGCCATCACCACACTGGTGGACCTGGCCCGCCCCGCTGCCGGCCCCGGCCGTAACGCCCGGTGGCGGGTCACCCGCACCACGCCAGGCGGGTGCTGATGCCCCCGGCACTCCTGCCTAGCACGATCTCGGCACCAGGCCGGGGTCTGGGGTGGATGCGGAGTTGCAGCTGTCGCCCCGGACGGTGGCCTGGCTGGCTGAGCACTCTCATGCCCGCCGGTTCGTTCGCTCGGTGTGGGACAGGCTCACCAAACTGGAGCGAACCGGTCACTATCCTGGTGTCATCGTCGCGTTGCGGCGGGTCCTGACCGCCCACCAGCCCACCAGGGCGGGGCGCTGCCGCGGTTGCCGCCGGACGGCCTGGCGCCGCCGCCCGTTTCCCTGCGTCGTGTGGTGCCAGATCCGCTTCGACCTGCTGGGCCTGGTCGCCGGCGCCGCCCGCCCGCCAGCCGGGCACGGCAGCTCCCCGGGGCCCAGCGGTAACACCACCCCACCGGCTACCACCACGGCTACGGCGGGTGACCGATGAGCACTACCTCGGGTGATCCCCCGAACCAGCCCCGGCCAACAAGACCAGATCTGGGCAGCACGACCGGATCACGCGGCACCGGGCCGTCAACCGGAAAGTGAGGGAGTAGCTGATGGGGGCGGACAGCCCAGATGTGGTGATCGCCAAACAACTGATCGACCACGCCAAGCTGCAGGGCTTCACCTTCCAGCGGACCACCCCCGACCAGGACGCGCCACTGATCGGGAAACGGGCGGGCAGCACCTGGATCGACATTATCCATATCGCCGGATTCAGCCGCGACTGCCTGGCCACCCGCCAGCGCACCTCATCACTGATCCTCATCGGGAATGAACTGGTACAACGCCGGGTGGAGGGTAGTGCACTCCAGGTTCTCAAGGAGGTACTGACCTGGGAACCCAGCGCCTAGACCATACGACTTGGGGCTCGCGCAGTGCCACGTGCGGCCCGATCGTGGTCTGGCCCCTTACCGGAACCCTTCCAGTGCGGCAGGATAACCCGGCAGGGCTGGTCTGCGGGGAGAGGTGGTTGTCATGCCCGAGCCGTCAACGCCCACGCCGTTGTGGCGGGACCCGTTGTTCAGCCCGGGGGACCGGTTCCCGCTCGGGCCGCCGCACTGGCACTGGGAAGGGTGCGACGACGAGCCGAGCGGACCGGCGACGCGCCCGTTCTCGCTGCGGGGCGTAGTGGTTGGGCCCCGGATGGACGCTGAGCTGGACTGGCCTTACCGGTACTGCGAGGACCGGCAAGTTGCGTTCGTGCACGGCGATGATGGCTCGGCGGTGCCGCTGCTCAAACACACGATGCCCGGTCCGACACCGGTCACGTCGGGCACCACCGATGTGCAGCCGGGCAAAGCACCTCCTGAGGAGATGGCCAGCCCCGACTACCAGTCCGACTGACCGCCGCCGATGACCGTGCTCATCTTGGCTCGCGAGATTGAGCCACAGGTCGACCGCGTGGTCGAGGAACTGGCCGCGCGCGAGGTGCCGGTGTTCCGGTCCGACCTAGCAGCGTTCCCGCAAACCCTGACGCTGGACGCGCGGCTGGAACCGGACGGCTGGACCGGCACGCTCGCCACCACGCGCCGCTCCGTACAGCTACGAGATATCCGCTCGGTCTGGTACCGGCACCCCTCGCACTTCGTGTTGCCTGAGGGCATGTCCCGCCCGGAACGCCGGCATGCGGCCACCGAGGCCCGCGTCGGGGTGGCCGGGGTGCTGTGCAGCCTGGATACGCTGTGGGTGAACTACCCGTCGCGGGAAGCCGACGCGCTCAAGCCCCGCCAGCTCGACGTCGCCCGCCGATGCGGTCTCCAGGTTCCCCGGTCGCTGGTCACGAATACCGCGGTCGGCGTGCGGGGCTTCGCCGCCGTGGTCGGCGGGCCACTCGCGGGCAAGAACCTGTCCGCGGCGTCGCTGGTCGAGTCCGGTCACCTGCAGACGGCGTACACCCGCAGGCTCGGGCCTGCTGAGCTGGCTGACCTGTCCGGTGTGGAGACCACCGCGCACCTGTTCCAGGAGTTCATTGACGACAAGGCCTTCGAGGTCCGGGCGACCGTAG
>JBOHFG010000469.1:0-17471 GCA_050699575.1 Pseudonocardiaceae bacterium | reverse complement strand
AGGTACACGCCACCCGCAGGTCAGCGCGCACCACCTGGCACGGTAGGCAGATTCCTCGATCAAACCCACGTGCCTCCGGCGGGCCTCGGCTCTGGGATGGCCTCAGGATCGGGCACGAGGGTGGTGGGTCCCCAGGGCGCGGGTATCCCGTCGCGTCGACGCCGGAGGCGTAGCAGGCATGGGGTAGTGGGCTCGTTCAGCGCGTCAGGTGCTCCAGCTGGACCCCCACCCCAGACCTGCTACGAGACCTCCGATCTTGCTAGCTGTCAAGCTGTGACCGGCTTCGGGGGTGGTCGGGTAGGCCTTGGCGTGGTCGTAGAGCCGTCTGGTTTGCAGGCAGTGCCAGAGTTGGCCGAGTGATCGGTTGGAAGAGTTTGCGGAGGGCGGCGGCGTGTCGGTCGCCGTGTGCTCGGCGTTGGTCGTAGAGATCTTCGGTGGGACCGGGTCGGGGGATAGTGGCGAAGGCCCAGACGAAGCCCACGACGGCGAGTCGATTGTTTTTCACGTGGCGTCGGCGAATAGAGATTCTGCGCCCGAGGCTCTGGTGATGGGCACGGCTCCAGCGAACGCTTTCAGCTCTCGGGGTCAGCGAAACGGCTGCGGTCATCGCCGATTTTGGTTAGCAAACGTGCTCCGGTGGTGTCGCCGAGGCCGGGAAAGCTAGTGATGATTCGGTAGACAGGATGTTGTTGGAAAGCCTCGACCGCGCTCAGCTGGTCAGCGTTGGCGCATTCGACATCCAGCGTGGCGAGCAATGCTTGTGCTTGCCGGCCCATCGCGTTTTCCGTCAGGGGTGTTTGTCGCAGTGGGCGTCCTTGAGCATAAATGCCGCGGTGGAAGCCTGCGCAAAGAATACCGGCAGCTATCAAGAACTGCTCGGTCATATTTCGCATGTTGTCTAGCGGATACACCGAAGTTATCCTATGTATATATGGTGACAAGTCAGGAATAAGTTAATGTCAAATATTTAAAACGTCATCCCTTTGTGGCGAATCTATCGATTTTGGCAACCCTTTTTCGATGGGCTTTGGGGACCTTCTATCGTCGGTGCTGTCGCTTCCTGTTTTTGGGCTAAGGAGTGATCGAAAAAAATACCCTAATGCGCGGATGATCTCAGGCCGCTCGGCTGGCTTTGATCCCCGCAGACATATCACCAAGCACACTACTACCAGGCCGGCGACTATGACCACAGTCCAGAAGGTGCCCGCTAGGAGCGGAGACAAGGGGGGCAGCTCGATCACGGTCTGATTCGATTCTCTGGAAGGGCTAACTGGCTTCTGGACTTGGTTGGTCAGATTTTTCCATTGACTTTTCGACCCTTTCCTGGTAACCAAGTGCCCGCTCAATGCGGTCGAGCAGCTCTTCGGGGGGGAGTTCACCGTCGTCACGGTTCGCTAGCTTCATCAGCAGGTCGATGTAGGCCGAGCGCTTGGTGTCCAGGCCGTGGGACGGAGTTGTAACGGGCGCCTCAACTTGCGCCGCTGCTGTTGCCCGACGGCGGGGCCGACCTGCGCGCCGAGCGCTCCCGTTAGAACCGTTTGCTGAGCTGCTGGATCGACCCTGCGCGAAGTAAGCGCTAACCGGCAGGTCGACATGGCGCGCTAGATGCACAAAGAAACTTGCGGCTCTGTCCGCAGTAGCACCGCTGAGCCCACGTCCTCGGATGACGGCCAACAGGTTCCCGTGTGTGCCGCCGTTCTGACTCAGCTTGATCTCCTCGGGGTACCGCTCCTCAGCTAGGCGTCGCAGTATCGCCTTCCGCTCCGGCTCGTCGGCGGCAACCAGGTCGCGGAGCTGTTCCGTGGGCCGGTATGCGTCGTCGATGAGATCAAAAAAGCGCAGTGTTCCACGCGTCTGTGCGATCAACCCGCCTGAGGCTGCGCCGAAGAAGCTCCGGTCACACGTTGCCGGCAGGCCGTTTTCACGAAGGCTGTCAAGGAGGTCACAGAACTTCGCCATCGAGGAGTAAGCAGGGGTGCGCCTCGTGGGTGGCGTCTCCCTGTCCTCATCGAAGAGGTTTACCGTCACCTAGACCACCTCCGGTGGGAACATCCGACGTACATGCAGTAAGTCTAAGTCGGTAACATTCGGTAGTTTACTGCACCCCCCGACGACGAGAACATCTAGGCTGTATTTATCGGTAAGCCGACGCTTCGAGGCACTTGGGTTCAGTGTTATATAGCCCAGGAGCTGGGATTATAGTGCACTCTGATGCGACTTGATTACTGCGAACCGGACGGCGAGGTGTACTGGTAAACCCGCAGGGGGTAGTACACGCTCCGTGATGTGCTCGCCAAGCCGCTGGGCCTCCAGCCGGGTTTCTGGCTAGTACCGTGGGGGGCTTGCTGCGTCTGTGCCAACGACTACGGCAACGCAACAACCAGCTTACTGGTGTGCGCCGCTCAGTACAGCGATACCGTGGTGTCACTCGATGTACGGCCTCCCGGAGGGTGGGACGGGTAAGCTGCCACGGCCTCAGAAAGTAGCCAGCGCGCCGGACGTACTGGTCGTTTACCACCGATTGGTCCTCTACAGTCTCCGTACTAGCGGTACGGGATTTGGTTGTGCAACATGAGGTGCTGCAGTTGGGTGTACAAGCGCTGGGCTTTGGTCGGGACGTCCTACGCTTGGCGTCGGCTGCCTGGAAGCCCAGCTGAGGCCGACCCAGTTCGACAAGCGCACCGCGGTACACGGGCGAGGGCATGGAGGTGTGCTGGCTGCTTCGGGAGGATCTGGACAGCAGAAGGTTTTCAAGGCCTTGTTTGGCTTACCGGCGGTGGGGTTCCGCGTGGTCGATCGAGAGCATCCAGATGACGTCTCACGTCGTCGCGGTGCCAGGCGAGTGCTGGCAGCCAACCCGTGCCCGTGCGCTCCGCTTGATGAACGCGATTGCAGGTTCCTGGTTGTCGTCTGCGTTGTCGTCGTCACTGTCGTCAGCGCGCGGCATTTGGTGAACTGGCCCGGTCCCCGGTGTCGAGCAACAACCCCGGACAGCCGGTCCAGATACCGCCTGCGCGCCGACAGGGCGCAGATGCAACACCATGCGAACGCTGATAATCGTGCAGATCGGTGGTGAAGTGGCCGGGTTGCGTGCTTCTGGGGGTCAAGTAGGCTCCAGCGTTGATCATCACGTAGGACGCCGGGCTGCCACCGCGTGACCGCAGTTGTGACCGCAACGAGTAGCACCGTGGCGCACTCGAACACCACCCGGCGAACGCTGTACGCCCGCGTCGCGCGGGCCGATCAGGGACCTGCCTGCATCTGTTAATCGCAGGGTTGTTGGTTCAAGTCCAACTCGGGGAGCAGTCACCATGTCTGGCCGAACGGCCACATCGAATCCGCGTTACGGCATCATGGGCCCCATGGTCCGGATCGTGGCGGGGATGGCTGGGGGGCGGCGGCTGGCTGTGCCACCGCACGGCACTCGGCCGACGTCGGACCGGGTCCGGGAAGCGGTGTTCAGCGCGCTGCAGGCACGCCGGGACCTGGACGGGGCCCGGGTGCTCGACCTCTACGCCGGATCCGGCGCGCTGGGGTTGGAGGCGTTGTCCCGGGGAGCGGCGCACGTCCGGTTCGTGGAATCTAATCGGCGGGCAGCCGCCGTGCTGCGCGGCAACGTCGAGACGCTAGGGCTGGCCGGGGCGCAGGTGAGCGCAGCGGACGTGTCCGTGGTGTTGCGTGGTGACCCGGGCCAGCCCTACGACGTGGTGTTCGCCGACCCGCCCTACGCTCTTGACGACACGGCACTAGCCGGTGTGCTGAGTGCTCTGGTCGGTGGCGGCTGGCTGGCACCGGCGGCACTGATCGTGGTGGAGCGCCCCGTCAGGGCAGCCACGCCGAGCTGGCCGGACGGTGTGTTTGCGCTCACGCATCGGCGGTATGGTGACACCACGGTGCACTACGGTTGCATGGCATGAGGCGTGCGGTGTGTCCCGGCTCGTACGACCCCGCCACCAGAGGACACCTCGACATCATCGAGCGGGCCGCGAGTCAGTTCGACGAGATCGTGGTCGCTGTTCTGATCAACAAGACCAAGCACTGCTTGTTCGAGGTCTCCGACCGGATGGCGATGCTGAAGGAGATCACCGAACAACTACCCAATGTCCGGGTTGACTCCTGGCATGGGTTGCTCGTGGAATATTGCACCACCAACGGGATCGCGACGATCGTCAAGGGTCTGCGCGCGGTCAGTGACTTCGATTACGAGTTTCAGATGGCTCAACTGAACTACCAGCTCTCCGGTGTGGACACGATGTTCCTGCCGAGCAAACCGCACTACAGCTACCTGTCCAGCTCGGTGGTCAAGGAAATCGCCACCTACGGTGGTGACGTAGGCCATCTGCTACCAGCCGTGGTGCATCAACGCCTGATCCACCGCCTGGCCGGGCCGGGGTGACAATGCCCGGGCCCTCGGGCGGACACGCCGACCAGCCGCTCGCTCCCGCATCTGAGCTGCTCGACCCGCCAGAATGGCAGCTGTGGATGGTGACCGCGAGGAGGGGCCGGTGTACCGGGTTTTCGAGGCGCTCGACGAGCTCGTGACCACTCTGGAGGAGGCCCGTGGGGTGCCGATGACCTCCAGCTGTGTGGTGCCCCGGGGGGATGTGCTCGAGCTGCTCGACGACATCCGTGATGCGATCCCCGCTGAGCTCGACGACGCTCAGGACGTGCTCGATCATCGGGACGAGCTGGTGGAAACCGCGCGTCAGGAGACGCAGCACCAACGCGAGCAGGCCCGCATCGAGGCAGCGCAGACAGTGACCGAGGCCCGCGACGAGGCTACTCGGCTGGTTGCCGAGGCCCGCGCCCGCGCCGAGTCGATGGTCGCTGATGCGCAAGCCGAGGCTGATCGCCTTGCTGCTAGCGCGCGCCGGGAGTATCAGGAGCTCACCGAGCGCGCGGAGGCCGAGGCGGAACGGATGACCGTGGCCGGGAGGACGGCCTACGAGCGGACTGTCGCCGACGGCCGTGCCGAGCAGGCCCGGCTGGTCGAGCAAACCCAAGTGGTGCAGGCGGCCCGCGCTGAGGCCACCCGAATCCACGACGAGGTGAACACCGAGGTTCATCAGCTGCGCTCGGAGTGCGATGCCTACGTTGACGGCACCCTTGCGGAGTTCGAGGACATGCTCAATCGCACGTTGCGAACCCTCGGACGCGGTCGCGCCCAGCACCGCGGTGCAGAGTCGATCGGGGCCGGCGGGTATCGCGGCTGAGCGTTGTCACCAGTCGCGGTGTCGTCGTTCTGGACCACGGCCTACCCTGCACCCTGATGCCACGCCACCCCGCTCCCGCTCGACCCGACCCGTCCGCCCCCTGGGTGATCGACACCCGGGACCTGGGCAGGCAGCCCGGGGCGATGCGCCGCTATCACCGGGACGTCCAGCTACCGGCAGAGCTGGGGATGGACGTGATCGGGATTCCGGCGGGGGACCAGGTGTCCCTTGACGTGCGGCTGGAGTCGGTCGTGGAGGGTGTGCTGGTCTCGGGTACCGCGTCGGCGCCGATCACCGGGCAGTGTTCCCGGTGCCTGGATCCGCTGGTGGACTACCTTGAGGTCGAGCTCACCGAGCTGTTCGCCTACCCGGACACGGCGGCCGACGACACCACGGATCCCGACGAGGTGAGCCGGGTCGTCGACGGCTTGGTCGACCTCGAGCCGGTGGTTCGCGACGCGATGCTGCTGGCACTGCCACAGGCCCCGCTCTGCGGTGAAGGTTGTCCCGGGTTATGTCCGGAATGTGGTGGCAAGTGGGTGGAACTCGGTACCGATCACCGGCATGAGATGATGGACCAGCGCTGGGCTGCCCTGAAAACAGGACTCAAGCAGCGGTTGCGCGAAGCTGAAGAGGAGAACGAGTAACGTGGCCGTCCCCAAGCGCAGGATGTCGCGGTCGAACACCCACTCGCGGCGGTCCCAATGGAAGGCGACCGCACCGACCCTGGCGGCCTGTTCGAACCGGGCCTGCCAGCAGCCGAAGCCGCCGCACATGGTCTGCCCGCATTGCGGGAAATACGACGGTCGCCAAGTCGTCCAGCCGGCCTGACGCCACGACGCGACCTAACTCTTGGGGAATCGTTCTTCGCGGAGTCACCCATCGGATTTGACCCCGCTACTCGCTGCGCTCGACGTCGAGATTGACGTCGAGCTGCTGACTCTTGCGCTCACCCACCGCTCCTACGCCTACGAGAGCGGTGGCTTGGAGCCCAATGAGCGCCTGGAGTTCCTCGGCGACGCGGTACTCGGTGTGGTTGTCACCGATCATCTGTTTCGCACCCATCCCGAGCTGCCCGAAGGTCAGCTCGCCAAGCTGCGCGCCAGCGTGGTGAACATGCACGCGCTGGCCGGCGTGGCCCGCGGGCTGGCTACCACTGGCCTGGGCGAGTACCTGCTGCTGGGCCGGGGCGAGGAGCTCACCGGGGGGCGCAACAAGTCCAGCATCCTGGCCGACACCGTCGAAGCGCTGATCGGTGCGGTGTACCTGCAGCACGGGATGGACGTCGCCCGCGGCATGGTGCATCGGTTGTTCGACCCGCTGCTGGTGATGGCCCCGCTGCTGGGCGCCGGGCTGGACTGGAAGACCAGCCTCCAGGAGCTCACATCCAGCCGTGACCTGGGGGTGCCCGAGTACCGGATCACCGAGGACGGGCCCGACCACCGCAAAGAGTTCACCGCGACGGCGGTGATAGCCGGTGTGGACCGCGGAACCGGGCAGGGCCGGACCAAGAAGGAAGCTGAGCAGCGGGCCGCCGAGACTGCCTGGCGCTCGCTGTCCACGCTGTCCAATGGGAGCGCCTCGCCGGGGGGGTAGTGCCGCGTGCCGGAGTTGCCCGAGGTCGAGGTCGTCCGGATCGGCCTCGCCGAACATGTCACCGGGCGCACGGTGGCCGCCGTCGAAGTGCACCATCCCCGCTCAGTGCGCCGCCACCTCGCCGGTGCGCTGGACTTCACCGCCCGGTTGTGTGGTTGTCAGATCCACGCCGTTTGCCGCCGCGGTAAGTACCTCTGGCTGGATCTGGGTGCCGGTGAGGCATTGTTGGCTCATCTGGGCATGAGCGGACAGATGCGCATCCAGCCACCCGGTGCCGCCGATGAGACGCACCTGCGGGTGCGGTTGCGGTTCGCCGACGGCGGCCCTGAACTGCGTTTCATCGACCAGCGCACGTTCGGTGGCCTTTCGGTGGAGGATGTGGTCGACGGCGTGCCGGCTCCGGTGGCGCACATCGCACGAGACCCGATGGACCCGTTGTTCGATTCTGATGCGGTGATCACCGGGATTCAGCGCCGACGCACCGGTCTCAAACGCGCGTTGCTGGACCAGACCCTGGTGTCCGGAATCGGCAACATCTACGCCGACGAGGCTCTGTGGCGGGTCCGGCTGCACGGGGAGCGGCCCACCGCGACACTTACCCGCGCACAAGGCCGTGCCACGCTTAGCGCCGCCACTGAGGTGATGGCCGAGGCTCTCGCCGCCGGTGGCACCTCCTTTGACGCGCTGTACGTCAATATCAACGGCGCCTCCGGCTACTTCGACCGGTCGCTGGCCGCCTACGGTCAGGCTGGCCGGCCCTGTCCGCGTTGCGGAACCGCAATCCGGCGCGAGTCTTTCATGAACCGCTCCTCCTACTCCTGCCCCCGCTGCCAGCTCCGCCCCCGCCCGTGAGAGCCGCCTGATCCGACTGGCGCTGCGACGCCCGCACCCGCGACTATCCTCGCCTGCGCCGAGGCACAGGGCAGCGCACGATGGACCGCATGGCCGACCGGACGCGCATCGAAGTACCGCGCCATGCGGGAGCTTAGAACCATGCGGCCACGACGTGTGTGCGATGCTGCGATGCAGTGGCAGGCGAGGCTCCGCACCACGCTGACCGGGCTCGATCCGGGCCTGGAGCGGTTGCGGTTCGCCGCGATCGCGACGGGGTCGATGGTGCTCGCGGTCGCGGTCATGTCCGTGGTGCGGGTGTTGATCGGGCAGCCGGTGACCGTGGTGCTCTTCGCCGCGGTGCTGGCAATGATCAGCAACTTGGCGGTGAACGAACCCGACCTTGGGCGGCGGCGGGTGACGACGCTGTTCATGCTCGCCCCGGCCGTGGCTTCGGTCGTCGCTGGGACGTTGCTGGCGCCCTACCGGGTCGTCGCCGACGTCGTGTTCGTCGTCGTCATGGTGATTGCGGTCTACGTCCGTCGCTTCGGCCCGCGCGGCTTCGCGCTCGGCATGGCGGCGTTCATGCCGTTCTTCTTCACCCAGTTCTTGCAGGCTACTGCCGACCAGCTGCCGTGGCTGCTGGTCGGCGCCACGACCGGCATTAGCTCGACGTTGCTGCTGCGCGGCTGGGTGTTCGCCGAGCGGCCCGAGCGGACCCTCGAGCGGCTGGCCCGGGCATTCCGCGCCCACCTGCACGCGCTCGTCGAGGCGGTCGTGGATCTGCTGTCGGCTTCACCGGAGGCCGTCGAAGACGAGCTGCGCGACGTTCGGCGCCGACGCACCCGGCTCAACGAGACCGCGCTGCTCGTGGCCGACCGCTTGGAGCAGCGCGATCCCGACCACAGCGCCGACGGGCACGAAGGGGATGGGGCCGACCTCGCGTGGCGCGTCTTCGACGCCGAGCTGGCCGCCGAGCGGCTCGCCGTCGCCACCTGGCGGCTGATCGAGGGTGGCACCCCGGTGGACGACGGCAGCCGGCGCGCGCTGCTGGCCGGGCTGCGCGGCCTTGGCGCGGCCTCGGCCACCGGCACCCCACCGGGGACGGTGACCGCGCTACTCGACGGGGCGAAGCGCAACGTAAGCGCGCTGGTTGCTGAGACCCGGGGGCACGGAGACCGCACTCAGCGGGTGGCCTTCGCGGTGACCCGGCTGGCCGACGCGATGGAGACAGCCCAGCGCCCGGACGGGTCCACCCCGGCGGACGACAGCAGGACTCCGCAGGTTCAGACCGACCGGACCGGTGGGGGGCCCGATCCCAAGCACCTGTCCGACGGTCCGGACCCGGACGGCGACCGGGACGGGGAGACCGACACCGGACCGGAGGGACTGCGGCTGAGCACCCGGCAGGCCATCCAGGTCGGCGTCGCGACCAGCCTGGCGATTATCGTGGGCGAGCTCGTTTCGCCGTCGCGCTGGTACTGGGCGGTGATCGCCGCGTTCGTCGTGTTCATCGGCACCAGCAGCCGTGGCGACATGCTGAGCCGCGCCTCGCAGCGCGTCGTCGGGACAATCGGTGGCGTGATCGCCGGGATGGGCCTAGCGGTTTTCGTCGGCGGCCACCCGCTGCCGGCCTTAATGGTGCTGTTCTGCTGCGTGTTCCTCGCGTTGTACCTGGTCCAGTCGCAGGCGCTGATGGCGTTCTGGATCACCGCGGTGCTGGCACTGCTGTACGGGCTGATCGGCCAGTTCAGCGTTGAGACGCTGGTCGTGCGGATCGAGGAGACCGCCATCGGCGCGGCGATGGGCATGCTCGCTGGGTACCTGGTGCTGCCGAAACGGACCCGGGAGGCGTTCGGCGAGGCTCTCGATGAGATGGTCGACGCCGTTGACGCGGTGCTGGCCGCGGCTGTCGACCGGATCCTCGGACAGGAGCCGGACACCCCGCCGGTGGAGCTGGCCTGGGAGATGGACGGCGCGCTGGGCACGCTGCGACAGCGGGCGAAGCCGTTGGACAACCCATTGTTGCGGTGGCGCGGCCAGTCAAGCTACCAGCGGGCGCTGCGGGTATTGACCGCAGTCGACCACTACTCCCGCAGCCTGGCCCGGCTCTCCGACGGAGTCCGCGAGCCAGGCTGGGCGCCGACGCTGGACCCTGCTGCCGACCGCGTGCGGGCCAACCTCGACGCGCTGCGCCAAGTGCTGCTGCGCCGCGAGACCGACGAGATCTGGTCTGCCGAGGACGTCGTCGACGCCGCGGAAGCCGACGCCGCGCGCATCCCGGATCCGCGTCGCCGCGCTGACCTGCTCGGCGCCGCTCGACTGCTACGCCGCATCGACCAGGCCGTCGTCGGGTTCGCTACCGACATCGGACAGCGCGACGTGGTTGCGTAGCCCGGGCCCCATCGAATAGCACCTCGATGATCGATCTAGCTCGACATCGTCGGTTTATCGCCGCTCGCGCCGGGTCGCTGTTCAGCCTCGAGCGCGATGACGAGTTGACCCGCGGCCCGCGGTGCGTCATTTCATGTTTTTGATCGACCATCTCATGTCTTCAAGGACTTGATCAATTGTCCCCTTGTTGGTCTGGTGGTGAAGAATGCAAGCTCGGAGAACGAGCCCCTCCTGTGGCAGTCTTGTGGTAGTCAGATAAACATTGCTGCGCGAGCAGATGAGCTCACAGAGCGTCTCAGTCATTTGGTCCTCCTCCGCCCTGCTGTCCCCGCGTAGCTTGAACGCGACCACAGGGAGGTGCGGCGAGCCCCTCTTGACGATTTCTGTTCCGTTGATCTCGAGCAAACTCTCGGCGAGGTAATCTGCCTGGTCAAGTTTTTGATCGAGGCACCGCTCGAAGGCCCTGATTCCATGCATTTTGATCGGCAACCACGCCGTGAAGCCACGCACTTCACGTGAGAGCTCGGGACCGTAGTTGCAGAAATCGACAAGATCATCTCCGTTTGTGAGCCCCGGAATGTACGAGGCGCCCGGAATTTCGAACGTGTCTCTTAGGTGTGCTCTCTCCTTCACTAGCAGTGCCGACGTGCCATGTGGCATGAAGAGTGACTTGTGGGCATCGACCGAGATGGACTCTGCCAGTTCAATGCCTTCCAGTATTTCTTTGCCTCTTGCGGTGAGCCTGAAAAATCCGCCGAAGCAGGCGTCGACGTGGAGCCATATATTCTGCTTTCGACAGCAGGCTGCAATGTTTCCGAGGTTGTCTACCGCGCCGGTATTGGTGGTTCCTGCTGTTGCGACGACACATGCCGGGTAAAATCCCAGAAGTTTGTCGGATTTAATACGTTCGGCCAGCTCGTCAGTGTTGATCGAATGGTCGGAGTGCGTACCGATAATCCGTACTCGGTCCCTGGAGATCCCAGCCAGCTTCGCCGCTTTCTCGACGGAGAAATGTCCCTGGTCGGAAACGTAGATGGTGGCAAGCGGGCGGGCGGCTTCGTCGAGTTGCTCCAGGGCGCATCGCAACGCCATGAAGTTTGCTATGGATCCACCGGTCGTCAGGTAGCCGAAAGCTTGATCGCCATAGCCCAATATGTTGCAGAACCACTTGATGACATTGGACTCGATCTCAGTGAATCCTGGGGCGGCGGCCCAGACGCCGATGAATCGGTTCAGGGATCGCGCGATGAACTCGCCAACTGCTGCCTGGAACAGGCCGCCTGACGGAACATGCGCCAGGAAGCCAGGGTGCGCATGCATGGTACCGTTGGTCATTGCGCGATCAAAAATATCACCGAGCAGGACGTCGATACTTGTGCCGATCTGGGGAACTTCATCTTCGCGTAGCTGGGCGCCGATGTGCTTTCCTTCCGAGTAGTTCGCGACGTTGATGGAATCATGGATATAAGAAGCTGGGTACTTTCCCTCGGAGAGGTCGCGCTGATATTGTAAAATGCGCAAAGTGGTTGCGGAAAGTAGATCTTCTAGTTGTGCCGGGGAGAGGTCGAAGTCTGATTTCATCGGAGAATCCTCCTCCATGAAGTATAGGAATCAATGATCTTGTCATGCTCTGTTTCGATGTCGAAACGGCAGCACAAAGCATCTATGACCGAGCTTTCCTGCTCGTGTCGGCAGGTCAGCTCGTCATAAGGAATGTTCGTAAAAGCCACCATGTGATAAAGCGGCATGAACTTGTCGGGATAGCGAAGATGCAACATCCGCTCAAGGCGGCTGCGAACATGGTAAGATTTCTCACCGGAGTGTGAGGTAAGCTCACGAAGATTCGCTAAGGAAAGCGCCGAAATTGCGTTACCGGGCCCGGTTCTGGTGTTCGTGAACTCCTCGAGTGTCTTGCTGATGATGACGTCGGTGTCAGTCCCCTTGGCGTGATGATCGAAAATGTCTAAGAAGGCCCGCACGTCCTCGAAACTACAGTTAATTCCCTGACCGTAGAACGGCACCATGGAATGGGCTGAGTCCCCGATGAGGACCGCGCGGCCGTAGTGGTAGGGAAAACATTTCAGGGTTCTCAATGACGAAGGGGGGGTGGCAAAGAAGTCTGTGGCCATCCGCGGAAGACAGTTCACGGCGTCTGTGAAATACCGGTGAAAGAAAGTTGATACATCCTCCGCTGTGCGCAGGCTCTGAAAGCTCGGTTGGTCGGAGTTCTCGGATGTGAGTGGCATGAACAGGCTGGTCGTATAACTCCTGTCAACATTGGGCTGGGCGAGCAGCATAAAATTGCCACGTGGCCAGACATGAAGTCCGTGGTCGAAGCTCTCTGCCACCTCGGGGTCTCGCAAGCTACGCAGCAGTGCGTGGTCGCCAGTTGGCGCCGGCGGCATCTTTAGTTCGGCGTAGCCGTGGGCGATGTACTCTTGTGAGACGTGCATCCGTGCGCCATGTCTCGACATTTCGTGCCGGACGGTGCTATTTGTTCCATCGCAACCGATCAAGACGTCCGCCTTGACGTCCCGGATGGCGTTACCGTTCACGGCGAAAGTCGCGTGCGCCCGTCTGGGGTCCGCGCCGATGCACTCGTGGCCAAAGAAGAACCGTGCTCCACTACTCTCGGCCTGGTTGAGCAGAATCCGGTGAAGGACGTCCCGAGGTATGGACAGTAGATGGTGCTCGGACTTTGTGCCATATGGTTGGTAAGACAGTGATCCGTCAACGTGGTGGACCACTCGCTGTGGCAGCTGAACGCCGTTGGTGTACAGCAGTTTCTGTATGTTTTTTTCGAGTGATTCCAATCCTCGAAGAGTGAGTGTGAGGTTGAATGAATGGCCCGTGGTGCGCGGTGACTCCCGTATGTCGGATCCCTTCTCGTAGACGTTGACCTGGACAGAGCGCTTCCGTAGTTCTATCGCGACCAGGCAAGCGACTGGACCTGCACCTACAATGGTTACGCTCATGGGATGAGCTTCAGGGCTATGCATCTTCTTCCTTCTTCTGATCAAGGTCTGCGACAGTGCACAGATGTTCTAGGCTGATGCTGTCGTGTCACTGGCAGGTGATTGACCACTGTAAGAGGAATCGGAGACATGGAGAAGTACGATCGTCAGCTAAATTCAGGGGACCTGCTTTGGTTGGCAACTTAAACCTAGGTAGTCCCCTGAGGAGCGCTACTCGCGCCTGGGCAACCTGTGGTCGAGGAGAAGATGAAAATATTGGAAATATGTTGGAGGTACTTTGTTTTGGTCGGTGGGTAGATTGGTGCCATGAACCCGCTGCGGTGCCTCGTGGAAGGTATGCTGGTTCCGCGGCCGCCGCTGGCCGTGCACGAGAAGGACGGTTGGTGTGCGCCGGGTGGTGGTGTTCGGCCCGTATCAGGCCGGTGATCTGGGCATGCGCAACTTGGGTGTGGTCACGTTACTTGAGGTGGGGCGCGCCAGCCAAGCACCACCGAAGGAGCAGGGCTGCCCCGATGGCGCCCGCGATGCCGCAAGCACACCGGGGTCCGACACCGTCGATGACGTCACCCGCCCCAGCGCTGACACCACCGTCACACACGACACTGATACCGAAGAGATCGTCGAGGACACGGTTGGCCGAGCCGCATCCCAGGGTGCGGCAGCCGGGGCCGCGGATTAGTGTTGGTAGCCGGGGATGCGCGCCATGATGGGGGCATGACACAGGTGCGGCTGACGGCCTGGGTGCATGGTCGGGTCCAGGGCGTGGGGTTTCGCTGGTGGACCCGCTGCCGGGCGCTGGAGCTGGGCCTGGCCGGCCATGCGGCCAATCTGGCTGATGGGCGGGTCGAGGTGGTCGCCGAGGGCCCGCGGGCCGCCTGCGAGAAGCTGCTCGCCGTCCTACGCTCCAGCTTCACCCCGGGCCACGTAACCCACGTCACTCACCACTTCACCACCCCCCGGCACGACGTCACCAACTTCGTCGAGCGCTGATCGCCCCCGTCCCGCATTCAGCGGGCTGAGCGGGGTGAGCGGGATCCCGCTCACCCCGCTGAATGCGGGGGCGTGGGTACGGTGCGCGACAATGTGGTGAGGGAAGGGGTAGGTCGGTGCACTTGAAGAGCTTGACGCTGAAGGGCTTCAAGTCCTTCGCCTCGGCTACGACGCTGCGCTTCGAGCCCGGCATCACCTGTGTCGTCGGTCCCAATGGCTCGGGTAAGTCCAATGTGGTGGACGCGCTGTCTTGGGTGATGGGGGAGCAGGGCGCCAAGGCGTTGCGCGGCGGCAAGATGGAGGACGTCATCTTCGCCGGCACCGCTGGCCGCGCTCCGCTGGGCCGCGCCGAGGTCACCCTGACCATCGACAACACTGACGGCGCGCTGCCCATCGACTACGCTGAGGTGTCGATCACCCGGCGGATGTTCCGGGACGGGGCCAGCGAGTATGAGATCAACGGCAGCAGCTGCCGCTTGTTGGACGTCCAGGAGCTGCTGAGCGACTCCGGGATCGGCCGTGAGATGCACGTCATCGTCGGGCAGGGCAAGCTCGACTCGATCTTGCAGTCCAAGCCCGAGGAGCGCCGGGCGTTCATCGAGGAGGCCGCGGGCGTCCTCAAGCACCGCAAGCGCAAGGAGAAGGCGCTGCGCAAGCTGGAGGCGATGCAGGCCAACCTGACCCGGTTGTCCGACCTCACCGCCGAGCTGCGCCGCCAGCTCAAGCCGTTGGGCAAGCAGGCCGAGATTGCCCGGCGGGCGCAGGCCGTGCAGGCCGAGCTGCGGGACGCCCGGCTGCGGCTGCACGCCGACGACCTGGTGACCCTGCGTGCCGCGTTCGCCAGGGATGAGGCCGACGAGGCTGCTGCCCGGGCTCGCCGGGCTGAGGTGGAGAGTGCGCTGGACGCGGCCCGCGCGGTGCAGTCCGGTCTGGAGACCCAGCTCGACGTCACGACGCCGCAGCTGTCGGCGGCACAGGACACCTGGTATCAGCTCTCGGCGCTGGCCGAGCGGCTGCGCGGCACTGTGCAGCTGGCGGCGCAGCGCGCCCGGCACCTGTCCGCCCCCACCGAGCAGCATCGCCCTGGTCGGGATCCCGACGAGCTGGAGCGTGAGGCTGCGGCCGCGCAGGCTCAGGAGGCCGAACTGCACGCGGTGGTGGAGCACGCCAGGGAGACGTTGTCCGACGCTCTGGAGCGCCGGGTGGAGCTGGAGCAGGCTGTCGCCGACGCGGAGCGGGCCCATCTGGCCGCGATCCGGGCGGTCGCCGATCGGCGGGAAGGGTTGGCTCGGCTCACTGGTCAGGTCGAGGCGTTACGTTCGGCGTCGGGTGCCAGCGCAGAGGAGATCGAGCGCCTGTCCAGTGCGCTTGCGCAGGCCGGCGAGCGGGCGGCGGGCGCGCAACACGAGTTCGATGAGCTGGTGCACAAGCTCGACGCCCTGCAGGCCGGCGAGGTGGGGCGCGACGAGCGGCACGAGTCCGCGGTGGCCGCGCATATCACTGCCGTGCAGCGCACCGCCGAGCTCACCGCGGCACACCGGGAGGCCGAGCAGCAACGGGCGTCTTGGCGGGCCCGGGTGGAGGCCCTGTCGCTCGGCTTGGCCCGCAAGGACGGCTCACAGCTGTTACTGGCTGCCGGGTTGCCCGGGGTGGCGGGTTCGGTTGCCGCGCTGCTCACCGTGGATCCCGGCG
Organism: Pseudonocardiaceae bacterium; assembly: GCA_050699575.1. Taxonomy (GTDB): domain Bacteria; phylum Actinomycetota; class Actinomycetes; order Mycobacteriales; family Pseudonocardiaceae. Next base: position 1,780 of record JBOHFG010000469.1, on the reverse strand, counting down.
CGGAGGCAGCCGTGGCAGCCGCCCTGGGCGCCACGGCGGACGCGTTGGCCGTGTCCGATGTGGACGTTGCAGCCGCTGCGCTGTCGTTACTGCGTGCGCAAGATGCCGGCCGCGCCGGTCTGCTCGTCGGTGGTGCACCGCTCACGGTGGACCGCTCGACCTGGCCGGAGCTGCCGGCCAATGCGCGGTGGGCGGTGGATCTCGTGGCTGCTCCGGAGGGGTTGCGTTCTGCGCTGCATCGGCTGCTGGACCGCACCGCGGTGGTCGACGACCTGGACACCGCTCGGGCTTTAGTGCTCGCCCACCCCACCGCGCGCGCGGTGACCGTCGACGGTGATGTGCTCGGCGCCGATTGGGCGCACGGTGGATCGGGGCGCAGCTTAAGCGTCATCGAGGTGCAGGCCTCCGTCGACGACGGTCAGGCCCGGCTGGCGGAGACCGAGACGCGCCTCGAGCAGCTGGTCGCCGAGCTCGACGGGGCCGGCGCCGAGCTGGCCGACCGCGCCGAGGACGTCGACAACACCCTGGCCGCGCTGCACGAGTCGGACGCGCAACTGGCCGCGGTGGCGGAGCAGCTTGCGCGCCTGGGCCAGGCGGCCAGGTCCGCCTCGGGTGAGGCCGACCGGCTGCGCCGCCAGCGCGATGAGATGGAGCAACGGAGGGAGGGCGCGCTGACCAGTTTGACCGAGTTGGAGGAGCGGTTGCGGCTGGCCCAGGACGAGCCGGCGGACTCGGAACTGAACACTTCGCAACGTGACGAAGCCGTGGCGGCGCTGAGCACCGCGCGCAGCGAAGAAGTTGAGGCCCGGCTGGCGCTGCGCACCGCTGAGGAGCGCGCCCGGGCGCTGGCCGGCCGGGCTGATGGGCTGCGCCGCAGTGCCCAGGCGGAGCGGGTGGCCCGGCAGCGGGCTGCCGCCGTGGCAGCAGCCCGGCAGCGTGGTGCCGCGGTGGCCGGCGAGGTCGTGCAGGCCGGGGAGCTCGCGTTGGGTCATCTCGAGACGTCGCTGCAGCGGGCCGTGGACGAGCGCGACGCGCTGGTCGTCGAACGGTCACAGCGGGAACAGGGTCTCGTGGAGGTCCGGGCCCAGGTTCACGAATTCGTCGGGGAGCTGGACAAGCTCACCGACACGGTGCATCGCGACGAGCTGCTGCGTGCTCAGCAGCGGCTGCGCATCGAGCAGCTCGAAACCAAGATTTCCGATGACTTCGGTATCGGCCTGGATGACCTGATCGCCGAGTACGGGCCCGCCGCACCAGTGCCGCCTCCCGCGGCCGAGGTAGCTGAGTACGAAGCGGCCTTCGAGCGCGGGGAGCAGGTCAGCGCTCCGCAGCCGGCGCGCTACGACCGAGCCTGGCAGACCCGCCGGGCGCAAAGTGCCGAGCGTGATCTCGCCCTGCTCGGCAAGGTCAACCCACTGGCGTTGGAAGAGTTCGCCGCGCTCGAGGAACGCTACAAGTTCCTGTCCACCCAGCTGGAGGATCTCAAGGCCACCCGACGTGACCTGCTCACCGTCATCGGCGAGGTCGATGTGAAGATCCTCGACGTCTTCACCGAGGCCTTCCATGACGTGGCGCGTGAGTTCGAGACCGTCTTCACCACGCTGTTCCCGGGTGGGGAGGGCCGGCTGGTCCTCACCGAACCTGACAACATGCTCACCACCGGCATCGAGGTTGAAGCCCGCCCGCCCGGCAAGAAGGTCAAACGCCTGTCGTTGCTGTCCGGCGGGGAGAAGTCGCTCACCGCGGTGGCCATGCTTGTCGCGATCTTCCGGGCCCGCCC